>JADHUQ010000122.1 GCA_016784425.1 Candidatus Delongbacteria bacterium
GTTCCAGATCATCCGCCAGCCGGGTTGAATCGGCGAGGGAATCCACCCGTACTGTCAGAGCACGGATAACCACTTCCGGCTGGGTACGACCCAGACCGGCCAGTGTCAGCGAACTCACCCTCGGATCAGCGGTCAGCAACAATGGTGTTAAGAGTAACGGTAGCCAGAGCCACCGCAGGGGGGGGGTAAATACGCAAACGGTCCTCACTGCTAATCAGATCCGGCGGATGATCTCACCCACCAGCCGGGTAAACTTCTCCTTCACCCGGTCGGCCGTTTCGGTAACTTCGGTGTGATCGAGTGGACCAGAGGCAATACCGCTGGCCAGATTGGTGATACAGGAGATCCCCAGCACCCTGATTCCAAGATAACTGGCGTAGATCACCTCCGGAATGGTCGACATGCAGGCAGCATCCGCGCCGAGTCGATCCATCATACGGATCTCCGCCGGGGTTTCATAACTGGGTCCGGAAAGCCCCATCAGAATCCCGCGCTGGAGTGCTATCCCCAGCTCATGTCCGATAGTGGAAGCGCTCTCAATCCAGGCGGGATCATAAGGGGCGCTCATATCGGGAAAACGGGGACCCAGCGTCTCATCGTTGACCCCCAGCAGCGGATTCATCCCCATCAGGTTGATGTGATCGGTAATCAGCATCAGGTCACCCGGGGAGAACTGGCGGTTGATCCCACCGGCGGCATTGGTCACCAGCAGTCGGTCGCAACCGAGCTGCCGGGCAATCATCACCGGCAACACCACGGCCTGGGCGGCGTAACCCTCGTAAAAGTGGATACGTCCCTGGAAAGCCAGTACCACTTTTTCGTCAAGTCGCCCCAGGACTATGCGTCCGGCATGCCCCGGTACGGTTGAGTGGGGATAACCGGGAATTTCCGTGGTAGGCAGCGTTTTGATCGGGTCGAGTCGATCGGCAAATTCACCGAGACCGGAACCGAGTATGACAGTAATATCAGGCTGCGTTCCTGCCAGCAGCTTGCCCGCCTCCCGTGCGGTATCAAGATAAGGGTTCATGGGATAATCACTCCCGCGATAGTGGCGGTGATCCAGGAGGCGATCGCACCACCGAACATCGCTTTGAGTCCCAGCCGGGAAAGGTCGCTGCGGCGGTTTGGGGCCAGGGCGGAAATACCCCCGATCTGGATACCGATGGAACTGAAGTTGGCAAAGCCGCAGAGAGCGTAAGTTGCAATGATCTGCGCCCGTTCCGAGATAACACCGCCCTGCATGTACTCCCCCAGCTGGGCGTAGGCGACAAATTCATTGACCGAGAGCTTGATACCGAGCAGGTTGCCGATCTGGGTGGCGTCACTCCAGGGAACCCCCATCAGAAAAGCGAGTGGTGCCAGCAGTGTCCCGAAAATGGTCTGGAGGCTACCCGGTACCCACCCTTTGAACTCACCACCGGCGAGTTGTACCCCCTCCAGCCAGCGACCATCTATCAGTGCGTCGAGATAGCCGAGCACCCAGTCGAAGAAAGCGATGATGGAGATGAAAGCGATCAGCATGGCGCCGACGTTGACCGCCAGCTTGAGACCGTCGGTTGTACCACGGGCGGCGGCATCGATCAGGTTGCGGCCGGCGTCGATTTCCGGCATCTCCACATTACCGGCCGTCTGGGATTGTTCTGTTTCCGGATAGATGATCTTGGCCACCACCAGTGCCGCCGGGGCCGACATTACCGAAGCCACGATCAGGTGCCCCGCCGGAATACCCATGCCGATATACCCCGCCAGCACACCACCGGCGATGGTGGCGAAACCACCGACCATGACGGTGAGCAGTTCCGACTGGGTCATCTTATCCAGGAAGGGGCGTATCAACAATGGAGCCTCGGTCTGACCGACAAAGATGTTGGCGGTCACCGAGAGAGTTTCCGAACCGCTGGTTCCCAGCGCTTTCTGCATGAACCTGGCCAGAAACCGGATAAAACGCTGCATGATACCGAGGTAGTAGAGCATCGACATGAAAGCGGAGAAGAAAATGATGGTCGGTAATACCAGAAAGGCGAACTGGAAACCGAATCCGGGCCAGTAAGATCCATCGGTAAAGAAATGTCCGGCGTCGGCGAGGTTGCCGAACAGGAAACGGGAACCCTGTTCGGAAAGTGCCAGGAAGCTCTTGACCAACGTCGCGAACCACTTGAAAAAGTCCTGCCCCGGCTGCCAGTAAAGCAGCAGGAATCCGAGTACAAACTGGATACTCAAACCAACGACCACGGTGCGGTAGTTGATTCGTTTCTTGTTGTTGGACATCAGCCAGGCGATACCCAGCAGTGCGACGACTCCGAGCAGACTCATCAGACGGGCGAGCATTATTCATCCTCCTCGTCAGGTGGTTCGTAACAGTTACGACAACGTGCTTCATAAATATCAGAGGCGCCTACCACAACCTTACGGCTGTCGCTGGTAATACGCTGGGTACGGTTGGCCGGGTTGCCACATTGCATACAGATCGCCAGGGCCTTGGTAATGTACTCCGCCCGGGCGAGCAGTTGTGGAATTGGTTCAAAGGGTTTCGTTCTGAAGTCGGTATCCAGACCGGCAACAATGACTCGCTTACCGGCGTCGGCGAGGGCTTCACAGACCGCCACCAGCGACTCGTCAAAGAACTGCGCTTCGTCGATACCGATTACCTGTGCTTCCATGGCCAGCTCCTCGATCTCCTGGGGGGTATCGACCGCCACGGAGGGGATGCGGGCCTCGGAATGACTGACGATATGATCGGTGCTGAAACGGTCATCGATTTTCGGCTTGAAAATGGCCACCCGTTGCTTGGCAATCTGGGCACGCCGGAGGCGACGGATCAACTCCTCGGTTTTACCGCTGAACATCGGACCGCAGACCACCTCAATCCAGCCGCAGTCTCTGTTAATAACATTCACCCTCTATCCTCCTGTTGCTCCCTCTCGTCGAATTCCCGTAAGAAAGCCTGTATCTTGGTTTTGATCAGGTCGATAGCCACTTCGTTCTCCCCCCCTTCCGGGATAATGATGTCGGCATAGCGTTTGGATGGTTCGATGAACTGCATATGCATCGGGCGCACCACCTCCAGGTATTGACGGATGACATCATCGAGATCGCGGCCACGCTCCTTGATATCCCGCTCCAGCCGACGGATAAAGCGGATATCTGCATCCGCCTGCACGAACAGCTTTACATCCAGCAGCTGCCGTAGATCGGGATCATCCAGCAGCAGGATGCCCTCAACCATGATGATGCGCTGTCCACTGAGATGGACGGTGCGGTCGGTGCGGGTGTGCTGCACATAGTCGTAGATGGGCATCTCCACGCTGCCCCCATTCATCAGCAGCGTCAGGTGAGAGATAAGCAGCGCCTTGTCAAAAGCGGAGGGGTGATCGAAGTTGTGTTTTTTGCGCTCCTCCAGTGGCAGGTGGCTGAGATCCCGGTAGTAAGCGTCCTGTTCCATGATGGTAACCTGATCGGATCCGAGCGCCCTGAAAATATTGCGCGCCGCCGAAGTCTTGCCGCTACCGGTGCCACCGGCGATACCGATGATAACGCATTTCTTCATTTACTGCCTGCAAGGTAGGAATTACTGAAACCGTGCGGCATCAGCTCGTTCAGGGTGTAACTCTTGCTGGTGCCGGCCAGGTTGACCATGTGAACCTGCAGTGTGGGAGCAAACTCCGACATCACCTGCAGGCAGGCGCCACAGGGGGGGGTGGGAATCGCAGTATCGGTAACGATGACAATGGCGGCAAACTCCCGTTGACCGGCGGTAACCGCTTTAAAAACCGCTATCCGCTCGGCGCAGACCGAAAGCCCATAGGAGCTGTTCTCCACATTGGCGCCGGTGAAGATCTGTCCATCAGTGGTGAGCAGGGCCGCGCCGACATGGAAATTGGAGTAAGGAGCCCAGGCCTGTTCCCGGGCTGCAGTCGCGGCTTCTGTCAGCGCTGTCAGTTTATCATCCATGATTCCTCCCGTGAGCTGCGGGCCTCCCGAAATTTGTAGAACGAAGGATAAAAATATACAGCTGTCCGGTTCTGATGCAAGCAGGGGGGGATCGAGAGTAGCCCGCGAGGTTGCTGAAGTGTGAAATGTGAAAAGGATCAATCTCCAGGATTGATTTCCCTCAACAGTCACCAGGGTATGATGATCCTTTACCCGCCGGCAGGTATCTGACAGCACCACTCGGTCTGGTAAATATGGACAGGTTTCGGCAACATGCAATATCTCCGCCAGGACCACTCCTGCCCTTCTCAGAATCCCGGATGGCGTATTCAAAAAAGGTCTTTCAGCTCTTTGTCGCTTGCGTGATGTGCTTTGTCTTACTCAGAGAATACCAGAGCCGTGAACAGCTGAAAACGGCAATCTTCTCCCCGCCAGGCGTCGCTGGGGAGTCCTGCTTTAAGTGCCAGGTGAGTAAGAGTTGTCTCCGGGTCCCAACCCTGCTCCGGCGCGACCTGGGGCAGAAACACCGCCTGGTGGAAACCTTTGCGCAGCAGTACGCCATGAGAACCTACCTCAAAATCCCGCCAGCTGTCCGCCTGCCACAGGGGCGAGAGCACCGATATCTCCACCACGATCTGCTCCAGCTCATCCTCCAGCAGCGGAGGAAAGCGGGGATCGTCGAAGGCAGCTGCCAGCGCCATTTCCGGCACCAGTTCCAGCAGGGGCCGATCCGATTCGATATGACCGATACAGCCACGCAGGGTATTTCGCGAGTTCAGGGTGACAAAAGCACCGCAATGCTCAAGCAGATTGGGTGTGGATGTCGGCTCCGTGGCCGGCTCCCCCTGCAGACGCCAGACAATGGTGGAACGTGCCAGTTGCAGCAGGGTTGTCCGCTCGCTGTCATTAAGGCTGTAGTCAGTCATAGCCGGCTCCTTCTGGTTCAGCTGATTTGCTAACGGTTTATGTTAACACCGTCGCGGCAGAATCACAATCGGGTAAAATTGGCGGGCGCCCGGGGGCAAACTGTTGCGTATGCAGGATTTCTGCCCTAGTTTTTAGGTCGCCTTGGCGGTAGATAAACTCAATCAAGCCACTGGCCAGGGCGGGATTTCAATCAGGGATATATGCTCAGGGAGCCATCATGCTGAAAGCGCTGTTTCGTCGCTTCATGGGGGATCGTGATACCAGCCGCGACAAAACCATCAAACTATACCAACCCCGGGTAGACCAGATAAATGAATACTACGCTCAATACGAGAGCCTGTCTGACGAAGAGCTGCGCGGGATGACCGACACCTTCCGCCAGCGCCTGCAGGATGGCGAGACGGTCGATGATATCATGTACGAAGCGTATGCTGTTGTCAAGCAGGCCTGCAAAAGGCTGGTCGGCAGGAAATGGACCGCAGCCGGCCAGGAGACGACCTGGAACATGGTCCCTTACGATGTGCAGCTGATCGGCGCCATCGCGCTGCATGAGGGGAGAATCGCCGAGATGGCTACCGGTGAAGGGAAAACCCTGGTGGCCACCATGCCGCTCTACCTGAACGCGCTCACCGGCAAGGGTGCACACCTGATTACCGTAAATGATTATCTGGCACAACGTGATGCGGAGTGGATGGGAGAAGTCTATCGCTTCCTCGGTCTCACTGTCGGCAAAGTCCTCAATGGTATGCCTCCACCCGACCGGGTTAAATCCTACAACTGTGATATCACCTACGGCACCAACAGCGAATTTGGTTTTGACTACCTCCGCGACAACATGGTGCTCGATCCGGCGGAGATGTGCCAGCCGATTCATAACTACGCTATCGTTGACGAGGTCGACTCGGTACTGATTGACGAAGCCCGTACACCACTGATTATCGCCGGTCCGGTGGAACACTCCACACACCAGTTCGGTGAGCTGCAGATCCCGGTGGAAAAACTGGTCCGTGATCAGCGGCGTCTCATCTCCGGGTTCCTCAAGGAGGCCCACGCGTTGATGGATCAGCCGCTGGAGGAGGAGACAGATCAGAAGGCACAGGAAAAGAAGAGGGAGGAGCGCCGTTACCAGGCTGGCATACTGCTGCTCAAGGCACAACGGGGTGCACCCAAAAACAGTGATCTGACCAATTGGATTTCGGATGACCCCTCGATCAAGATGCTGATCACCCAGGTGGAGAATGATTTCCTGAGGGAAAAGAGCATCCCCCAGCTCGACGAGGAGCTTTTTTACTCGATCGATGAGAAATCCCACCTGATTGATCTTTCAGAGTTGGGTCGCGCCAAGATGGCGGAATACACCCGGGACGATGAAAGTATGTTTGTGTTGCCCGACATTTCAGTGGAGATCGGGCGCCTCCAGGATGATGAAACCCTTTCGGCTGAAGAGCGGATGGCAAGACAGGACCAGATCGGCCGTGATTTCAGCGAACGCTCGGAGCGGATCCACAACATCTCACAGCTCCTGCGCGCCTATTCACTGTTCGAGAAAGATGTTGAGTATGTGGTGCAGGAAGGCAAAGTGCAGATCGTCGATGAATTCACCGGTCGCATCATGTTCGGTCGGCGTTTTTCTGACGGGCTGCACCAGGCGATCGAAGCCAAGGAGCATGTCCGCATCCAGCAGGAAACACAGACTGTAGCCAGCATCACCCTGCAGAATTTCTTCCGCATGTATGATAAACTGGCCGGTATGACCGGTACCGCCGCCACCGAAGCGGATGAATTTTTTGACATCTATAACATGGAAGTGGTGGTGATTCCCACCAACGAACCGGTGAACCGCCTCGATATCAACGACCTGGTCTACAAGACCAAACGGGAGAAAATGGAAGCAACGGTAAAACGGATTGCCGAACTGCACCACCAGAAGCTCCCGGTACTGGTAGGTACCGCCTCGGTCGATGTATCACAGATCCTGAGTAAGATGTTGAAACGGGATAAAATCCCCCACAATGTCCTCAACGCCAAGCAGCACCACAAGGAAGCGCTGATCGTGGCTAACGCCGGTGAACCGGGGGCGGTAACCATCGCCACCAACATGGCTGGTCGTGGTACCGATATCAAGCTGGGTCAGGGTGTGGTGCACTGGGAAGGTGAGGTCGGGGACAAGGCTAAGGCCAGCGGTGGTCTGCACATCCTGGGCACAGAGCGGCATGAGTCACGTCGCATCGATCTGCAGTTGCGCGGACGCTCCGGTCGCCAGGGCGATCCCGGGTACTCCGAGTTTTATCTCTCACTGGAAGATGACCTGATGAGACTTTTCGGTTCCG
>JADHUQ010000123.1 GCA_016784425.1 Candidatus Delongbacteria bacterium
CCGGGAAATACTATAGCTCGATAAACATGAAAATACTCTCTATGTTATCAATTACAACAGGGAGATCACTACACCTTCCGGACCCATCGCATTTACAGCGGTGGTGCAGATTGAAAACAACCCGGATCAATCTTGCCCGGTAGCAGTAAACTGAAACGGTCATCCCTGTTGTGGATGACAACAAACAACCAGTGGGGAAATAATGGAATTCAAATTCAGTGAAGATTTCGGGCAACTTTTTTCTCAGGCAAAAGCACTTGCCACCAAGCAGAAGCAGAAATATGTCGATCTGTTGCACCTGCTGCTGGCGATGCTGCAGACAGACCCGTTACCCGCACTCTTACAGGCCAGGGTTCGTAATGAGAGCCACCTGGATAATTTACGCGAATTCTTTGCCAGCACGATAGGTGCCATGCCAAAAGAAATGCCGGAAGGGGCTGAATTGACACCGGGGCTCAGTAAAATACTTACTTTCATCCAGGAACAGAAAGAAGGTATCACCACAGATGATTTTGTCGAGATCTTGCTGGCCTCCTGGGATAGCCTCTTTCCCTTCACACTGGAGAAATTGCAGATGACACCACTTGAAGCTGCTACCGCTGAATCCCCCCTCACTGAAGAACAGTTCATCCAGCGGATTTTTGCGGACGAATACAATCTCAACTTGAGGTTCAAACAGAGTAAACCTCACCTGGGAATCGACTTCAGCGCCACTACCAACAGTATGATGGAGGTGTTGATACGGCGTTACCGTCACAATGTGCTGCTTTACGGTCACCCCGGCTCCGGTCGCAGTACCGCCCTGCAACAGCTGATTCATCGCATCAACAGCGGGAAGGTTCCGGCATCTTTTCGGAAGCGGGTACTTTATGAATTCCACCTCGAACTTTTCCTGAGCAATCTCTCCGATAACCACGATCTGGTGCAAAGGTTGCGTTATCTGGCAAACTGGCTCCACGAACACCCACAGGTGGTCCTGGTCTTTGAAGATCTTGACAAAATTCTCGCCAACCTTGAAAACGCCCTGATGCAGGAGCTCTTCAACCGGCTGATGCATCTGGTGGCCGATCCGGACGCCCACTTCATCTTTATCACCGACCTAGAGTTTTTCAACAACACTTTCAATACCAACAGCTACCTGCAGGAACTGTTTACGCCGCTCTACATCCGCAGCCTGCAGCTGGAGGAGGTGCAGGCGGTGCTGGAAGACAGTGTGGCAGATTTCCACACCCAGTACGGGATAGAAGTCAAACCGGAGTGGATACAGCTGGCGGTGGAGTACGCCGACAGGTTCATTCGAACCATGCAGTTTCCCAAAAAGGCAATCCACCTGCTCGACATCGTGCTCTCTAAAATCAGCGTGCAGGGTAGCCGCAAGAGTGTGAAGAAACTATTCCAGGAAGCTGTGGCGGAGATTACGGGTGAGCCGTTCCTGGGGCTGGAAAAAAAGCAGGAGCGGATCAACCGACTCGAGGAGGTGCTGGGTGACACTATTATCGGCCAGGAGGCTGCTATTCATACCATCGCTTCACATCTGCGTATCACACGCAACCAGCTGGATACTGCCCGGGAACGACCGGACGGCGTTTTCCTCTTTGTCGGACCAATGGGGGTCGGCAAACGTAAACTGGCACGGGAGATTTCCCTCCTGCTCTATGGGAGGGAGCCGTTGATCCTCTCCCCCTTTGACTTTCAGGTACAGGAGGAAAACGAAAAAGTAACCATCAAGCATCAGCGCAGCAGTGTGTTCGAAAAACTGAAGAAAAGCTCTAACTACCTGATTCTCCTCGAGGACATGCATGAGATTCCGGTTCAGGTACTGGAGATGTTTATGAAAGCTTCGGAAGCGGGTGTGCTCCACGCGCCGAGTGGGGAAAAAATCCACATTTCTAATACGACCATCGTTTTTCTGATGAATGTCACCGATCTCGACCGTTCACACCAGGTGGGCTTCCATGAAGCCACCACCAGCGAAGCACAGGTCGAACGGTACCTGCAGGCGATTGTAGAGGAAAGTTTCTCAGAAGAGTTCAGAGTGAAGATGGACCGTATCGTCTTTTTCCAGCCACTCAGCGAGGAGCATATCCACCGCATCGTTACGAAAGTGTTCCTGCCGGAATTTAAACAGAAAATTGAAGCGCTGGGTCACACGATCCAGCTCAACGAGCCGGTCATCAACCACATTGTAACGACCAGCAGTTCTCGCGATTTCAATGCCCACCATGTACTCAAGAGTTTTCAGAAGCTGATCGTGTCACCGGTGGGTGATCTCATTTTCAAACACCATGGCGAAAGCTTCAGCATCCGCTTCAAGCTGTCCGAAAAAAAACCGACCATCAGCTGGCGTCGTCGCAAGAACAGCGCCTGATGATGGCCGGAGAGCTGTAATCTACCGATTCCCATAAAGAATAGACGTTTGCATACAGTCTGTGTTGCTTCGTTGCTTTCAGCAATGCTCAGGTAGAATTGATGCAGGTAAACAGTCGATCCTGAATCGCACAGGTCCACACGTATCGCATTGACTCCACAATTTTGCGAAGGTTGATCCCGTCAGGTGCAGTCTGGTGTAACGACTAATTGAAATCAATCAGCTGCACATCAAAAACAAGTGTGGCGTTGGGGGGGATTACCCCGCCGGCTCCCCGCTCGCCGTAACCCAACTGTGGCGGCAGGATCAAACGGCGCTGACTGCCCCGCTTCATGGTGGCCACCCCTTCATCCCAACCTTTGATAACCTGTCCCGCACCCAGCTTGAATTTGAATGGCTGGTTGCGGTCAACGGAGCTGTCAAATTTTCTGCCGCTGGTGAGCCAACCGGTATAATGGACCGACACCATGTTGCCTGCAGCAGGTGAACTCCCCTCCCCGACCAGGATATCGACATATTGCAGACCGGAAGCTGTGGTGATAGTATCGGCGGCTTCCGGTAGAGCCGGAATGTCACCGGAAGGTGTTGTGAGGGTCACAGGCTTCTCCTTTGGTTGCGCCACTTCAGCGGTGGTGGAGGTTGTCTCGCTTTTTTTATCACTGCAGGCTACCAGCAGTCCTGCGGCTAACAACGCGATCAGTGTTCTTTTCATTGCTCACCCTCCTCAGAAATTGTATTACAAAAATCCTATTACGGTAAAGGTATCACATATCCTCTTTGTGCCACCAAGATATTCCCCGGCGGTACACCACGCAACCACAAGCTGACGTTCTGCAGATTCAGGATCCAGTGCGGATTTCTGATCTTTCGGACTGTATTCCGATTCTCATTGCATCAAAGCGACCGCGCGGATGTTCGTCGGTGAAGGGGTGTCGTTGCGAGGTGCCGGTTTTGATTGTACTGCTGCGTGCCACATCCCAAATTAACCTGGAATTATACATCACCAGATCAGGGAGCCGCAATGGTAACAGAAAACAACCTGCTTGAGCAGTTGAAGCAAACCCTGAACCCGGAGCGGTTGCAGTTGCCGGGTGATTATTATCAAGGGAAAGTGCGGGATAATTACAGCAGCTCGAGTGAACGTCTCATCCTGGTAAGTGACCGGGTGAGCGCTTTCGACCGTGTTATCACCACTATCCCGTTTAAAGGGCAGGTGCTCAACCAGCTGGCCGCCTGGTGGTTTGAGCAAACCGGTGACATTGTGGAAAATCATCTGATCAGCCTGCCTGATCCCAATGTGATGAAAGTCCGCGAGTGCGAACCGGTGTTGATGGAGATGATCGTGCGGGGTTACCTGACCGGTGTCACCAATACCTCGGCCTGGTTCAACTACGACCAGGGTGTGCGCGATTTTGCCGGAAACCGGCTGCCGGAGGGGATGCGCAAGGATCAACGCTTTGAACAGCCGCTTCTGACACCTTCCACAAAGGCACCGCAGGGAGAGCATGACGAAACGGTAGCGCCGGCGGTGCTGCTGGAGCGGGGTATCGTTTCGGAAACTGAGCTGCTGGAGTTGAGTAACATCAGCCTGCGGCTGTATGAGCGGGGCCGGGAGATCACCGCCCGCCAGGGGATCATACTGGTCGACACCAAGTATGAGTTTGGACGTGTTGAGGGCAAGCTGGTGTTGATGGATGAGATCCACACACCTGATTCCTCCCGTTTCTGGTTTGCAGATGAATATGTGGAACGATTCAGGTCAGGCCGCTCCCAGAAAAAGATCGACAAGGAGTATCTGCGGGAGTGGCTGGTAGAGCAGGGATTCCGGGGTGAAGGTGAAGTGCCTTCAATTCCGGACGGAGTGCGCCTGGAAGCGGCACGACGCTACATCGCTGCTTTTGAGCTTATTACCGGCAGCGAATTCATGGCGGTTCCCGGAGATCCTTTACCGCGCCTGCGTAAGAATCTGGGTATTTGAGTTGGATTACTGCGACCACACCGCCGGAGTGGCTTCGGACTATTTCTGGTTTCGCGCCAAACTGGTACTGGTTGAACGACTGCTGCAGCTCGCCCAGATCCCGCCAGCTGGACGCCTGCTCAGTGCAGGTGCCGGAACCGGCGAAGAAACCGCTGTGCTGGGTCGTTATGGAGATGTGGTAACCCTGGATGCCGAACCCCGGGCGCTGGAATTGATTGACCGTGAAAACCATCCGGTGCGAGGCGATGTCCAACAGTTGCCGTTTGTATCACACAGTTTTGATGCTGCCTGCCTGTTTGATGTGATGGAGCATCTGCCCGATGACTGGGCAGCGGTGAAAGAACTGGGTCGAGTGCTGCGCCCTGGCGGCAAACTGTTGCTGACCGTACCCGCCTTCCCCTCGCTTTTCAGCGGTCATGACCGCGCCCTGGGGCATTACCGTCGCTACTACCGGAGCGGGCTGCGCCAATTGCTGCAGGACTGGGAGGAAATCACAATCGGCTGGTGGTCCGCCGCCACCTTCCCCCTGTTTGTTGCTTCACGCCTGATGAACCGAAAACGTGATACACTCAATTATCCTCAACCCCCACTCTGGATGAACAGGCTGCTTTACCATTGGCTGGCCCTGGAGGCAGGTGCAGCCGGTACCCGCTTCTCCCCGCTGTTTGGGTCCTCCCTTTACGCTGTCTTCCGCAAGCGGTGATGTGAACACGAAACCTGTCATAGAACTGTGCAGCACTCCCGCTCCTCCTGAAAGCCAGACCAACATCTCTTTTGCGCGCTGTAGTGGAGCCCTTTTTGCTGACGCTGGATTCTGTGATAGCAGAACCAGAGTACCTCCCAGGTCCTGACAGGTTCAACACACACAGAGTTGTATCACGGTGGAATAGCATAAGTCGCGGTACCTTAAAGCGACAGAGGCGCACGTCTCACAAAATGGAATTGAATTGTAATGACCGTTTCCTGCTATAGTAGTGAAAAGTGGGAACTAGTTCATTGCGTCTCTGTAACAGGGTGACAAACCCCCGGACGACCCCGGAAGTGTGAGACAAACGTGATACATGAGCTAACGCACAATCATGTCAAGAAGTGTCGGTGTAGAAGTCAGGCAAAATTGGTATCCACCTTTTGCAGTTGCAACAGGACCAGAAAATCCATAAGCGAAGATATATTGATCGAAGACATGAAAAAGAGCGCAAGCCAAATAATAATTATAATAAAAACAGCCTGAGATTCCTGCCACTTGTGAACTTGCGCTGTTTATGAAGGGCTTGTAGACATGATCACAGTTAAAGCTATATATAATAAGATCATAGAGTAGTGCCAGGAGCGAGCGTCAACCGAATACTCAGCTGAAATAAAAAAAACGCAAGGGTAAACTCAGCATAAACAGCTCAACCTGGAAAAGAAGTGGTTTTTCCATTGACATATAAGACAATGTCTGTGTAGTTTTTTCCTACGATTGAGTTGGAGCAAGGACAGGGTTTCCTCGGGTTCAGGCGAAAAGAAGAACACTTATTAGCATCCCGCAAACTTCTTCATAATACATTGAATAATGTACCCCCATTGTTGATGTATTAAGAAAATTGCCTACCGAATAACTTATCCCCCAATCGTACAAGCTGTTATCCAAAGCGATCTAAAGGAAATGAGAGTAACCTCCAGCATGTTTTTGGCTCAGATGAGTAGATGGAGTAATATCTACGGGTGGATAAGTTGATGGATAGTTTTTCTATCGAAGGCATGTTTGAGTACAAGGGCAAACTCACCGGGCTGGTAAAGAAGCAGCTGCTACGGGCCTATCGCGATTTATATTTCTATCTGCGTGACCAACGGGAAAAGGGAAATCTGCCGGTTTCTCAGGTTGAGTACCTTGCTGATGACGAGCTGGCCAACAACATTTACAAAAACAAATACTATCTGCGTGACAGTCAGGGTGAACTGCTGGAGTTCCGCCCGGAGGATGTTTTTCTCCGTATCGCTGCTTTCGTAGCCGCCGTAGAAAACGACACCGAAACCCGCCGTCGCTGGGGTAAAGCTTTCTACAATGATCTCTATGAGAGCCATTTTTTACCTGGTGGACGGGTAATGGCGGGTGCCGGCGATCTCTACCGACTCAAAACACTGGCTAACTGCTTCGCTACGGTTATCGAACATGATGACATCGAGTCGATCTATGATGCGGCTTATGAATGCGCCCGCACTTATTCTTACGGCGGTGGTATCGGGGTGGATATGACCCCGCTGCGCCCCCGCAATTCAATCGTTCACAACGCATCCGATTCCTCTACCGGTTCGGTCTCCTTCATGGAGCTGTTCAGCCTGACCACAGGTCTGATCGGCCAGTCCGGACGGCGCGGTGCGCTGATGCTGACAATCGATGTTAAGCACCCAGATGTGCTTGATTTTATAGATGTTAAGAAAAAGCCAAACTGGGTCACCGCCCAGATCATTGAGCAGGCCCGCTGGTCAAAACAGTTCAATGATGCACAGCTCGCAGAACTTGAGAAAATGGTGGCGGAAAACACCCAGGTTCGTTTCGCCAACACCAGCGTCAAAGTCACCGACGAATTCATGCAGGCGGTTGAAGAACAGAACCGTTTCGGGCAAAGGAGAGTGTTACTCTACCGCAAACTGGACCGCGCGTTATTGAAGAGTGCCCCCCAGACAGCGGAACTCCACTATTCCCAGGGCATTCCGTCGCGTGATGTCAGGCAATATCAGTTGTTACAGGACTTCGCCGACCTGGAAGAGCTGAACAG
>JADHUQ010000124.1 GCA_016784425.1 Candidatus Delongbacteria bacterium
CAACGACACCGAGGCTGTCAGACAACAGGCATTGCGTATGGGCACCAACATCGTCTACTGGAGGCTGAGCCATTGAGGGTCGAGCGGGAATATCGTGACGCAATCGCTTTGCTGGCCGGTTTCAGAAGCCAACGCAAAACAGCAGCCCTGCTGGTCTGGTTCCTTACCACCGCTGCCATTCTTATGCTGTTGACTCTGGGGCTGGTGCTGCTGGAGCGTCTGTTTCCAGGTTCCACAGCGATCCGGCAGCTGTTGTACCATTCAATTGGCTACAGCTGGTTACTGGGGGTGTTGCTGCTGGCCGGTAGAGGAATCTATGATTTCCTGTGGCGACGGCGCTGTCCATCTGATCTGGAGTTGGCCCGGGAGCTTGGTATCCGTGACGATCAGATCCGCGATCGTCTGCTCAACGCACTGCAGCTACACTCTTCAACGGAGTCGCACCAGCTCTACTCCCCGGATCTGATCGATCAGGCTCTGGTGAAAATCGTACCAGATCTGCCTCGTGACACAAAAAGCCTGATACCACGACGGGGACGGCAGCGCAGCGTCAAGTTGCTTCTGGGTGTGACAGCGCTTTTGGTTTTGCTGATCCTGCTCCAGGGCAACCCTTTACTGCAGGCGTTTGATCGTCTCCGGCATTATGACCGCGTCTTTGTCGATCCTGGGTTGATAACGGTCCGTCTGACACCGGGTGATACTACCCTTATCCGGGGTGACGACCTGCTGATCCAGGCGTTTCCGGTGGGAACGCTGATACCGGCCACTCTGCAATTGGCCGTATCCAGGGGAGGGGAGAATTTTATTTATCCCCTGCGTCGGCGCGGTAAGGATTTTACTCTGCTGCTGGAGCGGGTGCATGCTCCATTTCTGTATTACATCATTGGCGAACGACTTCAGTCAGATACCTGCCAGGTTGAAGTACGCGATCGCCCGGTAATCACCGACTTTCAGGTGAGTCTGACCTACCCCGCTTATACAGGTCTGTTGCCTCTGGAACTGGAGCACAACATCGGCAGCTTCAGCGCTGTATACAGCTCGACCGCAAATTTTACCATGCAGGCCTCGACAGAGCTTACAACCGCACAACTGGTCTTGAGCAACGGCGATGTAATCCAGATGTCCCCTGTCGACACTGTATTCCAGGCCCATCTTACCGTTACCCGGGATCTGGAATACTACTTTCACCTGGCTGACCGGGACAGCCTGACCAACATGGACCCCCTAAACTGGCAGATTATAATGGTTCCAGACAGTCACCCGGTACTGACTCTTGCTTCTCCCCGGGATGGCGAGCGGGTTACGCGACGGGTACCTTTCCTGGGCAGCGGTATCGACGATTACGGCATAACCAGGTTCCAGCTACGCTACAAACTGGTTTCGCCGTTCATGCAGTCGCAATATGCCGAGTTTTCACTGAGCGATGCCACCGCCGAGGAGCTGTCCGCCTGGTCACGACTCGACCTGCCCTTTACCAGTCTGGGGGTTGGTGAGGCGCTACTAGACTACAGCTGGGATCTTCGTGCCACCGATGCCCTCCCGGAGGATGAGATCCTGCTGTTTGTTTTACTCTGGGATAATGACACCATCAGCGGCCCCAAGTGGACCCGTTCACCGTTGATACGCATCAATTTACCCGGTACCGCAGAGATGTATCTCGCGGTTGAATCGGATGAAGACGCAGAACTGGAGCGGGCGCACGAGATTGTGGAGCGCTCCCGTGAAAACCTGGAAGAGTTACAGGAATTGATGACGGAGCTGCGGGTGGACCCGGAGCGCCTCGACTGGGAGACACAACGCCAGCTGGAGAACATCATCCAGGAGCAGCTTGAGCTGGCACAGAGCGCTGAGACCATGCAGGAAAACCTGGAGCAGCTGAAGCAAGCGCTGGAGGAAAACCAGCTCTTTAGTGCTGAGGTAGTTGAAAAACTGCAAAAGCTGACTGAGTTGTTGCAGGAGTTGATGACTGAAGAGATGAAAGAACTGCTGCGCCAGCTCCAGGATGAGCAACCGCCGACACCGGAAGAGTTACAGGCGGCCATGGAAAAGGCAAAACAGGAACTGGATGCGTTCCTGGAGCAGATGGAACAGCTGCTGTCAATCCTGGAGCAACTGCAGATGGAACAGAAGCTCGAAGAGCTGGCCAGGCTGGCAGAAGAGTTGCGCACGCGGCAAGAGCAGCTTAACGAACAGGCCGACGCAGAGTCGCCTCCTGTAGACCTGGGAGAACAGCAGGCCAGACTCGCTGATGAGACAGAGGCGCTGCAGGAAGCTATTGAACAGGCGGAGCAGGAGTTTGGCGACAATCCTCACTTTCCATCAGAGCAATTGATGGAGGCCAGTGAATTTATTTCCGATCAGGAATTGAGCGAGCGCATGCAGAGCAATGCCCAACAGATGGAAAGTGATCCGGCCGGGTCACTGCCTCAGGGCGAACAGCTCGCCAGCGACCTGGGGCAACTCCAACAGATGCTGCAGGACGCCAGCGATTCAGCCCGTATGAGCGCAATGGCGGATCTTAACGCTGCCATCGATCGTGTGATACATCGACTATTGGTCATCTCTCTACTTTTTGAGCAACAGCAGTTAGATGTGACCGGTTTGCAGCCGGAGAACTCCGACTTTGGCCGCTGTGCTTTCCAGCAGCTTTCCCTGACAGGCGCACTTGTTAATTCTTTGCAGGATGTCACAGAACTGATGATGCAGTCTTTCTTCATCTCCAGATCGGTTCTTACCCATCTGCGTAACGCTGCAGGTCAGTCGACGGAGGGGGTGATCGATTTTGAGGAACGCCGGTTGAGTTCCCTCGCTGGTCGGGAGGCACGTATCATGGGTGGTGTGAACGCTGCAATTTACGCCCTGATGCAGAACCAGGAACAGATGAACGCCGCTGAATCTGCAACCGGTTTTCAGGAAATGATGGAACAGTTAATGCAGGCCTCCTCCGATCAG
The DNA here is from genome assembly GCA_016784425.1 of Candidatus Delongbacteria bacterium. Taxonomy (GTDB): domain Bacteria; phylum CAIWAD01; class CAIWAD01; order BS150m-G50; family BS150m-G50; genus BS150m-G50. Next base: position 2,953 of record JADHUQ010000124.1, read on the forward strand.
CAGTGTCTCAACTCCCAGTGCCAGAAACTGATGAGCGGCCAGCAGGGATCGTCACAGAAGCCGCTGGGAATAAGTCTTTCCGAAATGGCTCGTGAGCAGGGTCGGTTGCGCCAGCAAATGGAACAACTTTCCCAACAGGCCAGTGAGATGTCAGGTGGCAGCAAGCCGCTGGGTGACCTGGGGGAAATAGCTCGCCAGATGAGTGAGGTGGAAGAGCAGTTACAGAATCGGCAGTATACCGAGCGTACGCGCAAGCTGCAGGAACGGATACTCAACCAGATGCTTGATTCACAACGCTCGGTCCGCGAAAAGGAGCGCAGTCAGGAAAGGGAGTCGCGCACTGCCACGCCGATTGATCGAACTTCCCCCTCTGAACTGACACCGGACATGACCCCGGATGTGCTACGTCATCAACTGATGCAGGCGTTGAAAGAGGGATATTCGCGCGAGTATCTGGAGCTGGTTCGCGCTTATTACCGCCGTCTCATGGAGCTGGATGAGGAAACCCGGGATACCCCTCTGGAGGTTGAGACTCCCTGATTCAATCATCGGCTCAGCTCTATCTATCACGTTGCCAGAGCTGTTCCACAGCTGCTGTAATCTATTTCAGCAATAACATTTTCCGGGTAAGGGTGGATCCTTCAGCCTGCAGTGTATAGAAATAGGCGCCACTGGGCAGATCAGAGCCGTCGAATTCCATATTGTACTCCCCCCCGGTCAGGTAGCCGTCGCAGATGGTACTTACCTGCGTGCCGGTCGCAGTATAAACTGTCAGTCTTACCTGCGTTCCACATGCCAGTTGGAAAGAGATCCGTGTCAAAGGATTAAACGGATTAGGGTAGTTCTGACGCAGCTCCAGCACAGCCGGAATCGTAACGCTACGGGAAGAAAGCACTTCAACTTCACCATTATAGTTCACTGCCTGAAGCACGTAATTATACCGTGCACCTGTTTCAACTTCATAATCAACCACCTGATAGTGTGTGGCTTCTACCGGCAGCTGCGCCACAACCGTTCCATCGCGTGCTACGATATAGTACGGGACCGCTTGCTCGCCACTTGTTTCCCAGGACAATTGAACATGATCACTGGAGGCGTTAGCGTCAAAACTGATCAACTCCACCAGGGTTGGTACGCCAAACTCCGCGATCACCTGTAGTTCGTAGTGACCGGCGATATCCTCCTGCCAGCTGTGGTGTGCTATGAAGATCAGGTACTCACCGGCTGGCAGCCAATCGGTTTCAATCATTTCAGTCTCACAAAAACCGGCTTCGTCCAGCTCAAGAACTGTCGAACCATAGCAGTTATCCTCACTTGCCTCCAGCAGTATCAAAACCGGATCAACTTCATCCGCCGCTAACTGGAGTGACAGTTGAGTTGGTTGGGGCAGGCTCAGCCGGAACCAGTCTGTATCACGTGTACCACTTCCTGCCCAGAGCTCACCGCAAACGACACTTCCAGGATAAATGCTGGTAAACTGCGGATTGGGATAATCACATCCACTGTTTGGTTCCATCTCCCCCTGGGTACCCTGTGGGCAAAGGGTTTCCTCGCACTCGAGCCATTGGGTGAGATATAGGCCGTAGAGCCCTGACTCACCGTTACTGCCGTCTACTACCAGATAGTAAACACCTGGACTCATAGCGGCTACCAGCAGCTGCGGTGCCAGCGGGTTGGTCTGACAACCGGTATCAGCAACACTTCTTACAGTAACTCCATCCTGCTCCAGCAGATAGAGACGGGCGTCAAAATCAGCTGAACAAAGGTCGAAGCGGAGTGAGTGTTGCTGGGTAAGGGTCAACGAATAAACTACATCAGGGGAACCACCGTCCTGCTCCAGGTCGATAATGATATCATAGTCGTTACTGAAGCCGGTTGTGAAGCCACTGTAGGGTCCGCCGATCTGAATCGGCACCGCTGCTCCAATAGTATCGCCACCAAGACAGAGTGGCACTGCCGCGGGTGGCAAAGCTGTCGGGGCCTGTCCTCGTGTCGGTTCATCTACTCCCTGGAACGCTTCAACCTCTGTTCGCCCCTTGAGGACACTGGTCAAAACCAACACCAGGATAAGCGCCCAACCGAACTCATTAATTTTCTTCATAAGATTCCTTTGTCTGCTTCGAGTCCCCTGCTCCTGTTTCGATCCGGCACAGATCGACCTGGGTGGATGATCGGAAAGGTTTTTGCTTGGCTCTCGTAAACACTATTACAACCGAGGCATTCCCGGCCGTTGATATAGAATCGTCACCCTGACTGGTCATCTTTATAGTGGAGTGGAGAAAGGAGCCTGGACTCTAATTTTCCCTGGTAATCAGAACCAGTGCCGGTAGCGTGTCCGGACAGTGGAACCCCGGAAATCTACCCTTGCATTTCAACCGGTCGGCGGTAATATTTCTAAACGCTTTTGCGTAAACACTTTGCTAAGCATACACGTCGCAGGGCCAGGTTGCAGGCAACCGCCCGGACAGCGATCAACCAGGGAGTCAAAATATGCAGGTACCATTCATAGACTTAAAAGCCCCCTACAAAGCTCAAAAAGAGGAGATCGACAGCGCCCTTCAGGATATCTTAACCAACACCGCTTTTATTGGTGGCCCCCGGATAACAGCTTTCGAGCAGAATTTCGCCAGCTATATCGGAACCAGCAGCTGTGTGGCTGTTTCCAACGGCACGGAAGCTCTCTTCGCCACCCTTAAAGTGCTGGGTATCGGGTGCGGTGACGAAGTGATTGTGCCGGCAAATACTTTTATAGCCACTGCCGAAGCAGTCAGCCTTTGCGGCGCCACCCCGGTGTTCGTAGATCCTTCCCCGTCAGATTACCAGATCGATGTAGCACTGATTAAACGCAGCATTACCGCAAAAACCCGTGCCCTGTTACCGGTACACCTCTTCGGTCATCCCGCCGATATGCCGGCGATTCTTGAGGTAGCCCGTGCAGAAAACCTGTTTGTGATCGAAGACGCTGCACAGGCTCATGGCGCCCGAATCGGGAACCGCACTGTAGGTACTTACGGTCTGGCAGCCTGTTACAGCTTTTACCCGGCAAAGAATCTGGGCGCGTTCGGGGATGCCGGCGCTGTCGTAACCAGCCATCCCGACCTGGAAGAGCAACTGCGGGTGTTCATCAACCACGGCCGTCATCCAGAGTACGGACACGCTGTAATCGGCACCAATGCCCGCATGGTGGCATTGCAGGCTATCGTCCTCGACCTCAAGCTCCGGAACCTGGCGGAAGCCAACGAGAAACGTCGGCAGAATGCGGCTACCTACAATGAGCTTTTTGCCGCCTCCAGTGTGGCCGACCGCATTGTTACACCACCGGAACGGGAGGGTGTCACACCGGTATACCATCTCTACGTGATACAAACTGAACGGCGCGATGAGTTAAGGGCTTTCCTGGGTGAAAACGGCATCGGTGCCGGCATTCACTATGATCAGGCTGTTCCCTACACCCGTGCCTACGAACACCTTGGCTACAAACCGGAAGACTGCCCGGTGGCGTATCGCCTGCAGGACCGCATCCTCAGCCTGCCGATGTTTCCGGAGTTGACCCGGGAGCAGATGGAGTATGTTGTAACCACAGTGGAGAAGTTCTTCTCATAAAGGGGGTGGCCAGAATATTCCAGCAGAAGACCTGCCAGCCAACGGTGTTGAGAGCTATGCTCCTGCCCCTGTTACTACTGTTATCGGTGTCCTGCACCCCGGAGGATGACGATCCGCAGACTATTGCAGGCACTCTGGTTTTCAGCCAGGGTGACAACGCCGGGGGCATTACCGTCGCACTATATCCCACCAGGTCGCTCAGCTCTGCCGGGATTGACTCCATACCTCTACCCTTTGCCATTCCGGCAATTACACCCTCCATACTGAGTTTGATCACAGAACCACCCCTGGTCGAAACTGTTACTGATGCAGATGGAGCTTTCCAGCTGGAACTGCCAGATGCGGCTCAGGGTATTCTCTGCCTCTATGACGCTACCTATGTCTACCGTCTGTTGGACGCTGCAGCTCTACCCGACCTGGCTCCCTTGACACTCAATACCGGCCAGACACTGTCCGGCAACTATAACAGCGCGATAGTGATTGCTGCTGACACCCCGGTACACATATCGGGTGATGTGCTGTTCACGGTATCAGCCTCCCTT
>JADHUQ010000125.1 GCA_016784425.1 Candidatus Delongbacteria bacterium
GATTGTATCACACCTGCGACGTTCTCTCCATGTAAAGGCGACCCGGCGCTACCTGGCGGACTTGTATCACAAATATAATGTGGTAATCCTGGCGGACAGCTGGAGCAGTTCAGCACCGGTGGCAAGCTGGGATGAACGCCACCAACTGCCGGCACCGCAGAGTACATGCTTTGTTCCTGAGCGGGGTGAACCTTTTTTACCAGGCAGACGGTGTATCACCGGGACATCGCTGGACAGCCTGTTGCTGCAGGCTTTTATCGGGAAAATCGACCCGGACTCCTTCGACGATTCTTTCCGGCGTGATTTTCTGAAACACTATCTGGAAAGGGAGTTGCTATACCGGGAAGCGGTTGCTACCCGGTTTTGTGAGACGTCAGCCATTAAAGAGGCATTACAGCAGCAGCAGGTGATTTCACAGGCAACAGCCACCTTGCGCTGCTTGTTACCTGTGGCTGAGTATCCGGTCAATAATGGTAATCCCACCGAGGAGCGGCTGTGGCAACTGCTTTCTGCTGACTGAAAGCAACCGCCTTCGCCACCCCAACCCACCGTGCAGGCTACCCTGCTTTGCGTCGGTTTCTGACCGGGGCAGAGTATGCCATCAATTATAGTATTCCCAGTTAAGCTGACCGTTTTAGCTGGTGCATATCGGGAAATACTTTTTATAGCGCGGCTTTGGTCCGTTACCGAAAACAAGAATACCTGTTTGCAGCAGCGAGTCAAAACGTGGTGTATAGCCAACGTTATAGTGTTTGGAAGTTCCATCTCATGTCACAGTGAAATCATCAATTTCTCCCGAAGTTACTTGCTAAGTGTTTCCATATGTGGTAACATAAAACATGAGTAAGATCCGGCGTGGTAATTTTGTATTTCTGTCCTGGGTCGGGGATCACAGTCCGCACCATGTTCATGTCTACAAAGAAGGCAAGCTGGTTGTGAAATGGGATCTTGATAACTGGCAGGCAATGAGTGGCAAAGCGACACGTCGAATTCTAGGAGCCTGTCGGACTTAGGGGTTTTCAGCGAAAATTTCAGACGACGAGTCATTTTCGCCTAAAATATAAGGCGCATAGTTAAAACTATGTAACGCATATTTTTGGTGAAAAGGGCCATCGCTCTGGTATTTGCAGCAAAACATCATAAGTCCGACAGGCTCCTAGAGCACATCAGAGAATTGCTTCGCGAGGGATTACTATGAAAATCAAATCAGTACAGGCCAACAACCGAAGACGGCTATTTGAAATCGAATTGCGTGGTCGCTCGCTCACCTTTCCTTATGCCAGGTTACCAGTAACTCCGACTAAGGAAAACCCTGTGGAAAAAGTATGGGTAGATCCTGATCTCGGCGATGAAGCGTTTACATTCAAACTGAGAGATGGAGTAGAGGAGAGCGTTCACATTGATCATGTATTGGAGTTCAATCGCGATCCGCAATATGTGGCAGAGTTACTCCTCTACAAACTATCGTTGGAGGCAAGGAAGCGTGTGGATTCCAGTGGAATGAGCAATCGGGAAGTTATTCGCCGTCTCGGTACATCTGCATCACAGTATTACAGATTACTTGATCCGTCTAACACAAAGAAATCTGTTGGACAGCTTCTAGGTCTACTGCAGCTGCTAGGCTGTGAAGTAGATATAATTGTAAAAGATGCCGGTGTGAAGAAGAAACACAATGTTGTCGTTTCTGGATGACAATGACATTTCTCGATACGCCACCTGGCGGATCGAAAGCACATGACCAACCCACCGTTGCAGGCTCCCGCGGTTTGCGCCGGTTTCTGACAGGCTGGAGTATTGCTGAGCAGGACGCCCCCTCACAGCAAAGAGAGTACGAACTGCTTTCTTATGCTAAAAGAAACCGGTTACTGCGGCGAGAAAAGTGCCACCGGTGATCAGCAGCGCCAGGCCGGTAAAGACCAGTCCGCCCAGGGCCAGCACCCCCATAATGGTGAAATAGGTGCGCAGACTGTTCAGCGATTTGGTGAACTCCTCAGCGCTGCCGACCAGTTGGGTTGCCTCGATCGAATTACCGGCACGTAACAACAGGATACCCTGCCAGATTGGCAGCCAGCAGACAAGCAGACCGATAATAGTGATCGCTGCCAGCACACCGTAAAGGATGCTGAGAATTCCAAGAAATTTCAGCCAACCGCGTGACTGGTAGAGTGGCATTGACAATTGTTTAACCAGCAGGTTCTCTTCCATTGTGATCTCCAGAATTGATATTGACCAACGTTGATGATTCTGTACTGATACCCACCCCCTAAATCCGACAGGCCCCTGGTATGCAACTCCCTATTGGATTACCGGTGGGCTGCTGATGGCTGTCTCCTCAAGGGATAAACTGATCCAGGATGAAGCTGCTCTGAAAGCGACGTGCCTGAATATCTAACATCGGTGATTCCTCCCGAACCTTACCGGTGTCCGCGGCAAAGTAGAACCAGGTCTGATTCCTGGTCGCGGGGTAACTGTAAAGCAGCACCATCCGGTTACCGGTTACCGGTGCCGGCAGGGAATCGCCGGTGGCGAGCGCAATCGTCACGGTGGTCGGGAATGGCTTACCCTGCGGCTGGCCGGTGGAATCCTGCACCAGCGTAGTGTAGGTATGTTGAAAAGGCAGCTCGCCCGGTGGTACCCATTCCGGAAACCAGGGATCGAAATGTATCTGCCGGTGGCTGTGCAGGGTGGCGATAGAGAGCATTTTTACCGTATCACCATCCACCACCATAAGTTGCCGGCTGATCGGGAAGCCGTTGGAACTTACTGTCAATTCCCAACTTTCAGGATAACTGTCCCCGAACAGAGTTGTCACCTCTCCCGTCCGCCTGGCTACAACACTCTGTTTTGCCTCCCAGCTGCCCTCCGGGCCGGACTGGTGCTCGTTATAAATCCAGCTGCGTCCCTCCGCCAGCGGGTACCAGGTCGCAGCTTCTTTCCGCTGCTCGCTGCAGGAAAGCAGCAGTACCGTCAACAGTATTGCCATCAGAAGCAAACCCACCCGCATCAGAACCTCCAATTTCAGACTGTGGGAGATCGGGACAGCTGTTCGTCGGTCAACCGCACCACTCCTCCCAGCTGTTCAGCCCTCCACACCAGTGTGGCATAAAACTCCAGTAACTCCATCCGTCGACAGGCCTGTTCCAGATCGTTGCCGAGGGTCAGGGCGCCATGGTTGGAAAGCAGCAGGGCTCTCTGCTCCACCGTCGCCAACTGGAGGGTAGCTGCCAGTTCTCTGCTTCCTGGCATCGCCCAGGGCAGCAGGGAAATTTCACCCAGCTCCAGTTCGATTTCCGCCAATACCCCCCGCGGTAACACTTTACCGGCTGTTGCGAAGGTAGTGGCAACCGGAGGATGAGCATGGATGACTGCCCCGATACCGGGAAAGCGAGTGTAAGCCGCCAGGTGGAGGGCTGTTTCAGAAGAGGGTACCCCGCGAAAGGATCTCAGATCCCCCTCCAGGGTCATCCGCAGGATATCGCTGCGGATCAGTTTCCCCAGGTCAGCACCACTGCGGGTAATCAGAATCTGATCATCCGGCAGGAGCAGGCTGATATTTCCCTGTGTCGCGGTCAACAGTCCTTTTTTGGCTAAGTGGTCACCACAGGCGATGACCTGGTTGAGTAAAGACATGCGAGTTTCTGCGGTGATTTTCCTGCTCCTCATTCTGCATGCGCCTGCCGATACAGTCGTTGCCTCGACAGTCTGACCGGTTGCTGATTATAATAATACTATAGATTTGTATGAACGAAGACCACTTTATTTATACAGAGTATACCGCTGCCAGTAAAGAATGTCCTTCTGGAAATGTCAGAAACTGCATCGATTGATACTATTGCCATAGAATGACTTTCTGAATTCGGTCATCTATTTATAGTAATACTATACATCCTCCCGTTCCCCATTTCCCCTCCTCTTTTACAGGAAACCGCCTGATTATTCAACATTTTTTCTGACCCGCCGATAAGATAAACGACAAAGGAGGATAAATGCCGGAGTACAAACTTCTGGCCCGCAGCGGTGAAGGCAGCCAGGTGTTCCGAAAAGAGGATCGGCTGCTGCTGGCAATGGGTAATATCTTACTGCCGTTGGATCCTGGTAGAATGAGGCAGCTTTTTAGGGTGTCCAAGCGGATCCGGAAGAATTTTGACAAGTACCAGCGGGATCGCTGTGTATTGATCAACTACGAGATGGTCGCCTTCCGTTTCAGTCGCGCCCAGTTGGAGGAGTTCATTCTACTGCTGGATACCGCCATTTCCAACACTGACAACGGTGAACCGGCTACCCTGTATCCCAATCAGCAGGACACGCCTGCTTCAACTGCCCTGCCTGCCATACCACAGCCGCCGGATCTTCCCCTTTACTCCCGCAATTAAACCACCGTTCCAACCTCAATCGGTTGCATCACTACTGTTGCCAGATCCCATTTTCTTGACTCCCGCTGACGGAAAAGGTATTATAAAAACTTGCTTTATGACACCCCGGTGCTCAATGAGCGCCCTCTGGTAAGTGACTTCCAGCCTTTTGCCCGGGAACTATACGGAGAACTGCATGAACAGCTATCGCAAGATACATCGATGGACAGCGCTGGTGGTATTTCTGCTGGCCACTGTCGTTTACCTGATGACGATGGCGCCTACGCTCAGTTTCTGGGATTGTGGCGAGTTCATCGCCGCTTCACATACCATGAGTGTTCCCCATCCCCCCGGGGCACCGTTTTACCTTTTGCTGGGCCGGTTCTTCTCCCTGCTGCCAATAGGTAGTGACATCGGTTTCCGGGTCAACCTCATCTCGGTTTTTAGCAGTGCCCTGACAGTGATGTTCCTCTATCTGGTCATCGTGCAGTTGATCCGTATCATGCGGGGCGTGGAACAGGAGGCTCGCGATTATGTTATCGCTATCAGCGCCGGTGTGGTTGGCGCCCTGACCTACGCTTTCAGCCACAGTTTCTGGTTTAACGCTGTGGAAGCAGAAGTCTACGCCATCTCAATGTTTTTTACCGCCATCGTCATCTGGTTGATTTTTGCCTGGCGCGAGCACTCCGATTCCGCCGCCGGGGACCGTTACCTGCTGCTGATCTTTTACATTATCGGTCTGGCGATCGGGGTTCATCTTTTGAATGTTCTGGCGCTCCCCGCCGTTTTCCTGGTGGTCTACTACCGCAAGTACCCGGCGGAAAACGCCCTGCGGGTCCTGACTGCCTGGGTGGTCAGCGCGTTGCTGATCCTGCCGATTTATCCCGGTATCGTGCAGAAGTTACCTACACTGGCCGCCAGTTACGGCCTCTGGGTTGTGGGATTAATCGTCCTGCTGCTGGTAGCGGTATATATCTGGTCGGTGCGTAAACAGCACCACATCGGTGCCCTGGCCAGCGCCGCACTGTTACTGGTGATGATCGGCTACTTCTCCTACGCAATTATCCTGATCCGTTCCGGGCTCAACCCGCCGCTGGACGAGAACAATCCGGAGACTTTCACCAAACTGGTCGCCTATCTCAACCGGGAACAATATGGGGTGACCGGGCTCTGGAGTTCCTTCTGGCCGCGTAATGCGCCCCTGTGGGATTACCAGATCAACTACATGTATATCCGCTACTTCCTCCAGAACTTCATGGACCTGCCCCGTTACTATGCCCTGCCGTTACTGCTCGGCTTTTTCGGGGCGGCTCATCATTTCAGCAAGGACTGGAAACATGCTTCTGTCGTCCTCAACCTCTTCCTGTTGACCGGACTGGCCATCATCGCCTATGTCAACCAGAATGATCCGCAGCCGCGGGAACGGGATTATTCCTATGTCGGTTCCTTTTTTGCCTTCGCAATCTGGATCGGTATCGGTACCCAGGCGGTGCTGGAATGGGTATCCGACCTCTACCGGGAAAAGCGGCGCAGCCTCAATGCGATTGCCGTTACTGGAGTCCTGCTGCTGATACTGCTACCGGTCAATATGATGGCTCGTAATTATCATACCCATTCACGGTCGGGTAATTATGTCGCCTGGGATTACGCCTGGAATATGCTCAACAGCATGGAGCCGGACGCCATCGTTTTTACCAACGGCGATAATGACACCTTCCCCCTCTGGTACCTGCAGTATGTGGAGCATGTCCGGGAGGATGTCCGTGTCATCAACCTCTCCCTGCTCAATACCGGTTGGTATATCCGCCAGTTACGGGATGAAGAGCCAAAAGTGGCAGTCAGCCTTAACGACGATTTCATCGATTCCTATGTCGATTCACATGACCTGGAAGCATTGCGCTGGCGTTATCTTCCCGGTCCCAGCCCGATCAGCCTGCGTACCACCCGCGGTGACAGCATGGAGTTTACTGTCACCCCCACCATGCGTCTGCCGGTAGGTGACGGTTCCACCGGTAACAACTTCCTGCAGGTCAAGGATCTGCTGATTCTTGATATCCTGCATACCAACTTCTGGCGGAAGCCGGTTTATTTTGCGGTGACGGTTTCCCGTTCCAACCAGGTGGGTCTGGGTGATGCCGGTTACCTGCGGATGGATGGACTGGTTTTCAGAGTGGTCCAGGAGGCGCTGGCGAATGAAAACGATATTGATACTGAGGTACTGGCCCACAACCTGCTGGAGGTTTACCCGGATCACTTCCGCAACCTTAGCAATCCTGCCGTCTATCTGAATGACGATATCAAACGGATGATGCAGAACTATCGCTCAGCCTATCTGCAGCTGGCCATGGCTTATATGTACAGTGACCGCCACGAGGAGGGTCTGGAGGTATTGCGCCAGTTGGAGCTGTATCTGCCGGAGGAGCGGTTCCCGACCTTCAGCCAGGAGCTCGCATTGCAGATCGGCCAGATGTACTGGCAGATGGGTGACAGCATCGAACTGGAACGACGCCTGGAGACTTTTCTGGACAGGGACTGCAGCCAGGATGACCTGCTGCTGGCGGCTCAATATTACATCGAATTCCTGAATGATCCCGCCGGAGCTGCGGCTATCCTGCGTCGTCTGCCTGCTACCCCGACCATCCTGACCGCCATCGGTGAAGCCTGGTTGGGGAGTAACCAGCCGGATTCTGCAGTTTACTACTACAAGGAATCGTTGAAACTTTCAC
>JADHUQ010000126.1 GCA_016784425.1 Candidatus Delongbacteria bacterium
TGTTGTATTATTACCAGTTGCAGCGAACTACCTGTGATATCAAAAACAGTATCACTACCCGCCAGGTTCAGAGTTTGATGCAAACCAAGCTCCGGAAAGTCCAGCGTCAAACTGGCTCCGGTCATGGTCTCGCTCCACTGCTCCACAGCTTCCTGCCATTGAGTAGTGCTCTGAGGAGGGAGTGCCTGGAGCTGCAGATTGTTACCGAAAGTCAACCTGGCGAGTCTTTCATCACCTGTGAGGAGCCAGTGGTTCAAATCAAAATCGCTACCGGACAGTCGCAGTTTATAGGCGGATGTACCATTCTCAGCAGCTCGTACGGTATCGCGCACTGCCGCCGCTGCCAGGTACTGATGCAGTTGAACAGTGCCACCGTCGCTGAATTGTATTTCCTCACGCAGCTGAAGATCACCCTGTCCATTACCCAACCGTACAGGAATGCTCTCTAACAGTTCCCCACCCCGACTCAGTGACAGAGCAAATCCCTCAGCCGGCAAGCGGTCACTGGTTTCTCCTTCGACCAGCCGCAGCCTGCCCTCGTAACCGACATGCCTGGTTACAAGGGCACCGAAAGCGATCAGCAGGATAGAAAAATGGGTGACGATAACACCCAGGTGATGCAGACGGTAGGGACGCAATCTCCAGGTGGCCAGAGTCAGACTGGCAATAAACAACCAGATCAGAAGATCGAACCAACGGGATTGATAAACTTTCATCTGGACCGCCTGCGCGCCGGCACCAGCTTCATAGCCTGTAGCCAGAGCCAGCACTACCGCCATCAATGTCAGCATGAAAATCCCAAATCCCAGTGAGGAGACAAAGCGGTAAATAACCTTGATAAAATTCAGCATCTTATTCCTCTCATCCTGCCAATAACGGTAGTTCCAAGTCAACGCCGGTTGACTGATTACTGAAAAGCCCTACCCCGCAGGAACGGGACAGGGCTTTTTCAAACGGTCCGGACGAGACTCGAACTCGCAACTTCCAGCGTGACAGGCTGGCGCTCTAACCAAATTGAACTACCGGACCATATATCAACAATAAAACCATGGGCGATAGGGGACTCGAACCTCTGACCCCCTGCTTGTAAGGCAGGTGCTCTAACCAAACTGAGCTAATCGCCCTTCCTGGTGCGCCACATGATTGCCAGCGGAAAAACGATGACGAAATCAAAGAAGAGCAGCATGGGCCCTGCCGTCAGTGAAGCAAATCCATCATGCGGAGAAATCTGCAGAAGAAAAAGCCCTGCGAACAACAGCAGAACTCCCAACAGAAACAACGCATAGTTTATAACCGCCAGATCAGATTGCCAGCGGGTTTGTTCACTTAAAATTTTCATGACGCAAAGTGTACATCTGGGAATAGGGAATGTCAAGAGAAACCAGCTGTCTGCCTGCTAAAAGCGGAAGCTGGTTATCTCCTTGCGGCCACGTCGATCATTCTGGAAGATAACCTTCTTGTTCTGACGGCGATCGTCACCATCGCGCCGGTCAGGGTCAATGCGGATAATCAAGCGGCGTTCGTAACCAGATCGTCTGTCCATGCGTCCTCCTGCAGTACCCCATTACCTGTGCTGTATCAATATATACGCCGCTCCCTTTCCTGTCAATAGCCGGGAAGGATAACTTCGAGAAAGATGACTTACGTGATACATTATCGTGAGCGATATTGGGAAGTCGGTGGTCCCTTTATTCCGCAGGAGTGGTCAGAATAAGGCTTTGCACAATCCAGGCTCTGGGATATCCAAGCGCGCGAGAGCGCTGTAGCAGCCTACCGGCTGACTTTCGATCGGGACAGTTACCTACACGGATGCGATATAACGGCGGATCATATTCATAGTATACTCCTGCACTGCCAAAAAGCAGCAATGCGCGCTGCTGGATCTCCTGGGCCTCAATCAGGTCCCGAGTAGCGACAAGTTGCACCCGGTAACCGAAAACCAGCGAATCCTGACGGCTGCTGAGATCCTCCAGGTTTGCTTCGAGTTCATGCAGGTAATCGGATTCATCAATTTCCCAGGTTGGCTCAGTGAGCAGTGTGGGATCTATCAATTCGTCATAATCGAGTGTTTCAGCCTGCCATTCTGCCGTAGATTCAGTCTGCACTGGACGCTTGACCGCCGGTGTGACACATCCATTCAGGAGTAGTAGAAGCAGCAATATCAACCAGACTATTAAGGGGCGCATGGATGGCTCCAAATCTCAGATCGTTGTGATAGAGGACTGGGGTAGCCAGCCCCCCTGGCCATTGGGCAGGCGGATACGACGCCACTCCCTTGTTGCCTCCCGCAACAGCACCTGGCTGCCACTGTGCAGATCAAACAGCTCTGCCGCCAGGCTGTCCGGTGCGGAGCGGACGGTGACTTTCTGTACCATTACTACGGCGCGATGGTCATTGGCATCACGATACAAACGTGTTCCAAAAAATGCACCAGCAATCAGCAACATACTGACCAGATAGGGGGTAAGGCGTCGCAATAGCAGTGTATTGCGCCACAACCTCCACCCCAGCGTTATTGCGAGCAGCCAGCTGATAACCAGCATCAATAGTCCCCACCCGGAGGGTGTCAGCAGGTCGAGTAGAAGATCTAACCAGCGCCAGAGAGGCAACTGGGCGTCGGGTGGAAGCGGATCGGCCAGTAAGCCGGCCGCCAGATCCAGGTTACGCAGCAGATCCGGGTCGTGGGGCAGCAGTTTACGGGCCCGTTCCCAGTAGAGAATCGCCAGCGCTACGTTTTCCTGACGAAAAGCACAGTTTCCCAGATTGTAATACAGCTCCCCCGATACCAGGCCCTGCTCCAGTACAGCCTCGAAAGCATTCCCGGCCGCCAGATAGTCCCCTTCACTGTAAGCGGTCACTCCGGTATGGAAATCCTCCGCCGGCCCTGCCACAATGGTTGTACCGCAAAAAGCCAACAGCCCGATTAAGAACAGTATTGACCTGCTCACAGCAAACGCTCCAGTCTGTCGAGGATTGTTTCGCTGCGGGGAATAATATCGGTTGCCTCCGGCAGCTCTTTCGATGCAGCAAACCTGGCATAATCACATTGCTGGCGTAATAATGCCATTTCATCGATAACAGCAGCGTCAACACCCTGATCGCGAAGTTGCTGTAACTCTTCCTCCCAGACCAGTCCGGCTGCTGCTAAACCCCGCTTGTCCGCCAGATAATTGACCAATGTCTGTGTGACCTGAGCGTAATAATCACCCTCCTCCTTTTGACGAAGAGAGTGTTGGGCCTTTTTTAACAAACGGTTGGCATTGCTCCTGGCCTGACGAAACCGGTGCATATCACGGTTGCGCTTTTGGGAATCCTGGTAGCGACGTCTTCCCCAGGCGGCCAGCGGCAGAAGCCAGGGAGTCAGCAGCAGGAGGATAAAAAACCCGCTTCCGAGAAAGCTGCTATGGAGCCGCTTGAAATCGGGTGTGGCAGTATGAATATATTCTATATCGACACCGTAAGTCTGTATCGGTTCACCGGAACGGAGAATGGCACCACCACCCGGATAATAATCGTCACTACGCTCAACCTGCAGATTGATCTCCTGCGACTCCAGCGAAACATAATCACCTGTGGCCGGATTGAAGTAGGAGAAGTGCAGCGGCTTTATCTGCTGCTCACCGGGATGTCGCGGTACCAGCAGATACTTGAAACGCTTGAAGCCGCTGATGAGATCGCGGCGGTTGATATCAGATTCAACCTCTGGCGGGTAGGCTTCAATGTCATGCGGGAGCTGCAGTTGAAACTCCGGAATCATTTTGATGTTACCCCGCCCCTTGACGGTAGCAGTGAAGGTGAGCGGCTCATTGGTTACCAGGCTGGTGCGATCGATCTGGGTCTGCAGTGTAAAACTGCCCACCATACCGCTGAAATCTGCCGGGGCGGGTTCCGGTAGTGGTTTTATATCCAGCCTGATTGCTTTTGTGACAAGTCTTTGTTGCTCAATGAAGTTTTCCATCATACCGCTGGAAAAAAACTGGTCGAAAATATCACCCCTCCGCTGGCTGCGACGTCTTTTAACCACATCAAAGGAGGTGGCGGAGGAGGGGATTTCCAGATCCCCGGTCACAGTGGGGAAAAGCGCCAGTTTCTGGATCACCGCTACATTATACTGGATACCGTCGATAGTCTCCTGGTAGATTGCCGGTTGACGTGGAAGCGGGAACTCTTCGACTATAAAGCCAGCTGTACGCTGCAATCCCTCCGGTTGGTAGTTCTGGACATTAACACGGAAGTAAACCCTCAACTGGTAAATAATCTGCTCACCCTGGTAGGGGGTCAGATTGCTTACTGTCGCACGCAGGAAAATTTCGGATGGCTCTTGACCTTTCTCACCGGCCCTATCGGAAACCACAACCCACAAAGTCTGTGTAGCATAAGGTGTTCCCCCCAGCCGGATCTGTGCCGGCTGTATCGCCAGTTTACCCTCCCGTTGCGGTGCCAGCACAAAACTCCAACTGCGGTTTTGTGATACGGTACCGTTGATGATGCTGGTGGATTGGCTGGAATTGGGACCACTGACAATCTTGAAACCGGTGAAGTCAGGGAATTGAGGATCTCCTCCTGGTTTCTTATCACCGGTAAGGAGAAACTCCACTTCATAGTAGTCACCCAGGCGAGCAGTTGCTTCCCCCCTGGCGGTGAATTGAGCAGCATGCAGCGGTAACTGCGACGCGAGCAGCAGGAGCATCACAGCAGTTATCCGTTTCACCAGTCTTTCTCCACTTTGCGATTAGCCGGCAGCTCCTGCTTCATCAATTCACGCAGAATCTCCTTTTCATCCTGTTCCAATGATTGCAACAGCTGTTCCTGCTGGCGGCGAGTTATCTCTTCCTGCTCGAGTTGCTGTTCCCCGGGTGGGGGTTGCTGTTGCTCCTCTTCAGCGGTTTCATCTGGTTGGGACTGTTGCTGTGACTCCTCGTCCTCGTTCTCAGAGTCCAGTGATTCCTCTTCCTGCTGCCCGGGTGGTTGGTCCTGCTGTTGTTGATCTTCGCCGGTCTGATCCTGTTGGTCTTGCGATTCCTGCTCCTGTTGCTGTTGCTGCTGGAGTTGCTGCAGGGTCTGTTCCAGGTTGTATTTCACCCGGCGATCGGCTGGATTGCGTTGCAAGGCGGTGATATAGGCAGCCAGAGCCCCCTCGAGATCGCCGGCGGCAAAACGGGCGTTACCGATATTACAGGCGGCCCGAGCGCCTAACTCATGATCTTCGCTGTTGAAAGCTGTACGCCAGGCATTCTCGGCAGCTTCATAATTCTTTAAGCGGTAATGGGTATCGCCCAGGTTGAACTGGGGTAAGGCGGGATCCTCCCCCTGTTCCAGCGCCTGTACATATGACGCCAGGGCGTTGTTCCAGTCCCCCTGCTCGTAGAAATCGTTGCCGCGATTGATCTCACTCCGATCGCCGGCGGTAACCATTAAAGGGCATGCCATCAGAATCAGAACAAGCAGCAGCCCGACCTTGTGAGTAGAGCCCTCTCCTGGAGTTGCGGAGCTGTTTTGCTGCATCATTCTTTCCTCCTGCGCCGGGCGGATGTCTCTCTTCTCAAAGCGTCAGGGCTGGTTTGTCGGTGCTGAAAGTGAAAGTTGCCGACATATACCGATGCTTCACCTCGTGCTGAAAGCACGCTTTAGTTAATTAATCGCCTTTAAAGCGCGGTCAGCAAAGCATCGGGCCCATAGTATTGCTTCACAAACTAATCCCCTTAGCGGTCATTAATGACTGAAGCGTTGCCACTAAAGCGAAGCCTTGACATGTGAGGCCTTTTCTCAAAAAGTCGTGATGGCTTCGAACGCGGCAACGAAGCAAGCAATACTATAATTACTGTTCCCGTCGCCGGCTTGCCGGCAGTATCATTTCAAGCCACAGAATAGCCAGACCCAGCATCAGGAACCACTGAAATCGCTCTTCATACCGGGTGTATATCTGTGAGGTCAATTCACTCTGTTCCAGTTGATAGATTTCATGGTAGATTTCGGTAAGTTCCGCTTCACCAGGCGTTACCAGATAATACTGACCATCAGTCTCCTGCGCCAGACGGGAGAGTACCGCTTCGTTCAAACGGGTTAGGATGATATTACCCTCCTGATCCTGGCGATAACCGGTCCGTTCACCGGCTTCATCATAAATCGGGATTGGCGCCCCCTGCAAAGTTCCGATACCGACGGTGTAAATAGTCACCCCCGCCTGTCGAGCCAGCTGTAAAGCCTCTTCAAGTCCCTCCCCGAAATCCTCGCCATCAGTCAGAACCACCAGCACACGGGAAGCCTCAGCAGTGGCATCAAACATCTCGACCGCTCGACTGATCACCGGTGCCAGCTCCGTCCCCGGCAACGGGATAAAGCCCACATCCAGTACATCTACGAACATGGCGGCGGCCCCATAGTCCAGTGTAAGTGGAAAAAGCGAATAGGGCAGTCCAGCGAAAGGTATCAATCCGACCCGGTCACCACGCAATCTTCCGATAAAGCTGCGGGTAGCATGACGAGCCTTCGCCAGCCGCGATGGTGTAATATCTTCAGCCGCCATGCTTTGTGATACATCGATTGCGATCAGAATATCCACCCCTTCTCGGGTAATCTCTTCGAGACGGGTGCCAACCTGGGGTTGGGCCAGTGCAATCAGGAGTGAGGCCAGGGCTGACAATCGCAGCAGAATCCCCCAGAGACGGCGGGATCGACTGTAACCTGGAATCAGGACCGGTTGATTCTGCAGACTGCGCAGCCAGCGATGACGACGATTGAAGTCAGTCAGTAACCAGAGAGCCAGTGGTAACAGAAGCCAGAGCAGATTGAGCAGGTACGGATGGGCAAACCGTATCATGGCAACCTCCGGGCGACTGTCAAGCCCAGCAGCAGATCAAGCAGCAAAAGCAGTAACGCGAGTGCCAGCAATCTGCCATACAACTCCGACCGCAGCTTGTAGTACTCTACAGCGATTTCAGCCTTCTCAAGTCGGTTGATCTCGGTATAGATTTCGGCCAGGCTGACGTTATCAGTTGCCCGGTAATACTTGCCGCCTGTCAGTTGGGATATCTGTTGCAGCA
>JADHUQ010000127.1 GCA_016784425.1 Candidatus Delongbacteria bacterium
CGGTAGCCTGCCCACGCAACAAATGTCCACTTATGGTCACTTATGTCTACTCTGGCGTCTGATCCGGGGAAAGGTGTGAGGGGCTGAGGAGTATAGACAACAAAGCCCCTCCCGCTATGGAAGGGGCTTCAGGAAGTATACCCCTGCGAGGACTCGAACCTCGAACCAACTGATTAAGAGTCAGCTGCTCTACCAATTGAGCTACAGAGGCAGATTTCTTTTCACAGGTAGGATGACTGCACGGGATTACTAATGTCAAAGTCAGCCTTCAAGGCCATTAGTTTATTCCCACCCCACACGAAATGCAAGCAAATACTCAGAGTTACAACTGAAGTGATTGCACTCACCGCTGACGTGACCGAAAAGACTTGTGTTTCTGGTTTGGGAGAGCTTAACTATTTTAAGTAGAATCCTGTTCTGCTTTCTTTAAGGGAAGTACACCTGATCTATCGTACCCAAACGGCGTATCCAAAATTAAAATCCGGGAGAAATTATGGAACGCGTTGCACTTTTCATCGATGGTAATCACATCCACTCAGCACAACGGTATTTGCGTTGGTCAATCGACTGGGTCAAATTCCGCCAGTATTTCGACCAGGAATATGATCTGATTGAAGCTGACTATTACCGTACTTTGCGTAATCCCCATGCCCCCGAGGAACGTAATTTCGGTAAATTCCTCGCAACCAACGGCTACCACCTGCGGGAAAATGTCGCACAGCGAGCTGTGGATAAAGTTACCGGTGAGCGGATTCAGAAAGGCAATCTCGATGTCGATCTGGTCATCGACGCCATTACCTCCACCGAGCAGTGGGACATCGCCGTGCTGGTCACCGGGGCTGAGAGCTTTGTTCCCCTGATCAGAGCATTACGGGAACGGGAAAAAGTTGTTCAGGTCTACACCACTTCCCAGTACGCTTCCCCGGAACTGCTGACAGCGGCGGGGGACGATCTGGTTGAACTTGAAGCGATCCGGGAGATTGTGGAACGTACCGACCGCCCACCCAAACCGCTACCTGCGGAACGCCCCACCGTGATGCACCAACGCACCTCCGGTTATGATGCCCCTCCCCGCAATCGTCAGGCCCCACCCACCCGCCAGGGATTACCAGAGGTTGGCGAGGAGCTGGAAGTTTCCATTATCCATGGCAAACCGTACGGTGTTTTTGTCCGCAACCCCTGGTCGATGAAAATTCTGTTGCCGGTCAGTGAGCTGCCGGTCGATAAGTATGTCGCCGACATCGCTGAGCTGTTTGAGCAGGAAGACCTCTTCCGGGTCCGTATCACCGAAGTAGACACCTCAAAAAGTGAACCTGAGGCCAAGGTCACCCTGGCAGACGATCGCATGCTGGCACTGATCCGGGAGCGGTTCGAGCGGTTGCAGAACGAACTGCCACAGCTACCCGATAAAGGGGTGACCTACCGGTTGCGGGTCAGCCATGTGGAGAAATATGGTGCTTTTCTCGACAACGAATGGGAAGCGAAAGTGCTGCTGCATGTCAGCAACCTCGGCATCAATCGTTTTATTCGAGATTGTACAGTCCTCTTCGAAGAGGGGGAGATGATTCAGATAGACATCCTGGAGATTCGCAATCCGGCAGAGCGGATGCTCAGCGTCACCCTGAATGATGCGGAGTTTGCCCAGAAACTGAGCCAGCGCCTCGACCAGCTGGAGAGTAGCCCGCGTTAGCGACCACCACCCAGAGAGTAATAGATAATAAAAAGCCCCGATCAACAGATCAGGGCTTTTTGTTATCAGTTGGTCCCGTTCACAGGTCCGGTCGCAACCGGTTTGTTAAAACAGGGCACGGATGGTTTCACCGAAACCGACCTGCAAATTCAGCTCCTCCGGTGCTACCGGTGAGAATACCGGATTCTGATCCAGATACTCTGCCACATCCACCGCTTCGATCGCCAGGCTCCAGCCACTGTTCATGGTCTCGATGAACCGGTTGGCGATCAGGGCATAGCCGACGAAACCGGGATGAACGCCGTCCAGTGAGAATAGACCGCCGGAGATGAAGTCACTGGTCAACAGGATACCGTTAACGATGTGACCATCCTGGACCAGCTCGGCGAAGTAGCCATTGGCATCCATCAGTAAAATAGGATGAGCCCGTCCCACGTTCAGAGCGGCAACTGTTGCGGCGATGACACCGTTGTACTCAGTTGTGGTATTTATTACCAACTCCGCTTCGGTAGCGTCCAGCACCACACCATTGGTCAACGGTGCCAGGGGACTGAAACCGAGACCCTGTGCGAGCTCCTCTTTGGCTGGCAGCAGCACATAGTCCTCACCGGCACGCAGTGCGATAACTTCACCCTGAACTTCACCATAGAGCTGCATCCCGGCATAGGTGGTGCCGATGTAAGTGCAATAAGGAATTGAAGTTACATCAGGGATGTTGGCTACAACCACATAATCCACATACCTGGCCACTGAATCCAGCGCCAGACCGTAGAAGGTGGCGAAATCAGCCCCGAACGGCCCCATCGGACTAAGACCACCGGAAGTAGCATAACCGAGAATGTCATTGTTGCCCAGCCAGAAAGTGGCCAGATCCGGTTGCAGAATGATAGTCTGTTGCAGCTGGGTGCCGATACCACGCAGAATGAAGTCGAAGAAAGAGTTGCCAGCGAGAGAAGTCGCAGCATCAACCACGGTGAGGCATTCCTGCAACAGTGCCCCTGGTACACCGAGGTTGGTATAGGGGAGGGGATGGTCGAGATTACCCAGCAGTGGCATAGGATTGAAAGTGACAGTATCGTATGGAATCGCTATCAGGTCTGGGCCGGAAGCCCCGAAAGTCAACTCGTAGCGACCATAGCCAGGTGTACTGCTGATACCGGGATAGTTCACATTCACATGGGTTTGCGGGCCCAGATTGAGCTGGCCGGCGATCAGGCTGCCAAAGGGGGCATTCTGGCCATCCAGAAAAAGTGCACCCGACTGGAAACCGGCAGTCAGTGAGTTGCCGATGGAAACAATGCTGGTAAAGGGAAAAGTCGCATCGTAAGTCGGCCGGGTGGGAGCATCGTCATAGGTTGCGCAACCGTAAAGCAGCACGCCACCCAGGACTATAAAGGGGATCAGTTTTCTCATGATTTCCTCCTTAGAAATTGATGGCGTAGCTGACGCCGAAAGCCTGTGCACCGCTCTGATAGAAGCCGGGGAAATCCTCAAAGGTGGAGACCCTGTCGGCGATACGGATGTTCAGGTAGTAGAGGTCAATTTGCATCCGCTCGGTCAGCTGATAGCCCATTCCGAAAGTATAGCCGTTGCGGTCGGCATCCGGCAGGGAAGGTTCCAGTCGCCCCTGCTTGATCGGGGTCCGATCGAGGTAGAAACCACCCCGCAAGGTCAGCTGCTCGTTGATGAAGTATTCCAGACCGAAACGGTAGTTCCAGACCGACTGGAAATCCTTTTCCTGAACCGAGTCCGTGACGATATCGGTCTCTTCGGCGAAATCTATCGTGAGTGCATCATAGACAACCCAGCCGGTATAGTTGGCGTCCGCTTCCACGGTCAGCCATTCAAAGGGATGCAGTGCCAGCGCCATTGAGATCTGCTCCGGCAGCTTGATATCGGTGCTGACATCCATCTCCGGCAGGCTGGTTTCGAGGAAAGCATCCCAGTCCCCACGGCCGGTAGCGGCGTAGTCAAAGGTCGCGGTACCGCTCTCCCCTTCCAGGGTTATACTTGAGCGCCAGTTAATACCTATAGTCACCAGCGGCATCGGTTTGATCATCAGGCCGGCGTTCCAACCCTGGCCGATGGCAGTACCCTCAATATTCACATCGACTTCGGTATCAACCGGTGTAACATATGAATCCTTCGACAGTTCCATCATGCCATAGACATAATTGTAACCACCGCCAATCGCTACCTGATCGTTGATCATCCAGGCAAGGTTGAAGTTGAAGTCAAAGGTCATCAGGTTGATCTCTTCACTGATATGGCGGCCCAGCCAATCCTCCTCCCAGAGGGTTCCCAGACCGTAAGGGGTGAAAACGCCCAGTCCAAATGTCAAGGGGCGACCCCGGGGACAGGCATAACTGGCATAAATGGTGCTGGGGAAAAAGGTCTGCTGCTCCATGTCAACAGTACCCCAGTTTGGCGCATTGTCTGGTCCGGTAAAGGTGGCTGTCGGCATGATGGCACAGGTTCCGATCTGGAACTCGTTTTCCAGCCAGGCCAGTCCGGCCGGATTGTAGAAATTGGCGCTGGCATCACCGGCTGTCGCTGTAAAAGCGCCGGCCATACCAAGTGCGCGCGCACCCTGTTCCGCCAGTGCGAACCCGGCAGCAAAGAGCTGGCTGCTCAACACCAGGACTGCAAAGATGGTGAGAATTCTCTTCATGATTCCTCCGTCGGTAAACTCAACTCCCAACCTGTCAAACAATGTATTTCACGCTGAAGTAATTTGCAGAATCGGGTACTTTAACAGCTGCAAGTTAGGGCTAAACAGCCTAACAGCAAATCAAAACCTGATTTCACAACTGCTGCTAATCTCACTTTTTGGCCCCTTTTTCCTCCGATTCCTCACCGGGCGGAGTCTTGTAATCGGGGAAGCCGGGTGTTTTAAAACCGAAGTACCGCTCCTGCTGCTCGGCTCCAGGTAGTTTAATCTCACCGAATTGCTTTTCGTATTTGCGGATATTCTCCTCCAGAGACTTCAACAGAGCCTTGGAGTGAACCGGTGTCATGATTATCCGATTCTGGATCTGGGTACGGGGAGTGCCGGGCAGAATACGGGCAAAGTCGAATATCAGCTCCGCGCTGGAGTGGTGGATGAAGACCACGTTGGCGTATTCACCCTGTGCTGTTTTCTCATCGATATTGAGGTTGACCGATTGCTGGGTGGGCATGCGTCCACTGTTCATCAGAAATCTCCTTATGACAATGACTTTGTGTTGTCTGAATTACTCTTGGTAGTTGCCGGGGGTGGTTCAACCAGGGCAGCGTCATGTTCGAGGATGACAGATATCAAGCGGCGGCGGGTGCCCCGCGCGACCTGGAAGTTCAAACCATCGATTGCCAGTTTTTCTCCCGGGTAGGGGATTCCATCGTGACGATCGATGATCCAGCCACCGACTGTTTCCCAGTTGCCCTCCGGTTGGGGACGATTCAACACACGGAAAAAATCATCCAGCTCCATCCGGGTGTTGATCAACCAGCGGTTATCATCCAGGGTTCGGATCCAGACCACCTCCGGATCGTATTCATCGTGTATATCGCCGAACAGCTCTTCTGCCAGATCTTCATGGGTAATGATACCGGCAGTGCCACCATATTCATCGAGTATTACCACCAGATTGAGCTGTCGTTGATCAAACGCTTTCAGCAGGGTCTGTACCGAGACCCCCTCCGGAAAGAACTCCACCGGTCGCACTATATCCTTCAGGACTGCCGGACGTTTGAAAAAATCCCGTGCTGTAACATACCCGTTAATATGATCTACATCCTCCTGGAAGACGGGGAATTTTGAGAATCCCGATTTCACAATCATTGGAATTGCCTCAGCCAGAGGAGTCTCCTCCGGCAAAGCGATTATATCTACCCGGGGGGTTAACACCTCCTTCGCCGTCCGCTCAGACAGCTCCACCACATTGTGGATGATGGCAAGCGCCTCCTTGTTCAACAGCTGTGCATCAAACTCGGCATGAAATATCGCCTTGAAGGAGTTGCGGTAAAAGGTGGTCATATCCGTGGTGTCAGCCGAACCAGCCAGCCGCGCCAGGAACACCGAGAAGAGACGCGCCGTAATCACTACCGGCAAGAACAGGAGGAAAAAGAGACCGACCGGCAGGGAGGTGCCGGGGAATAGTTGGTTATGATAATGCTGAAAGATGATTTTGGGGACTATCTCTGTAAAGAGGATGATCAGCAGGGCGGAGAGGATAAAGGTTTCTGCCCTGGTGAAACCAAGCTCAGCGAAATACACTACCGCCAGGGTGGTAAAGGTGGTGACGGCGATGTTGTTTCCTACCAGTGTGGTCGAGAGGAAGTTCTCCGGATTGACGACAAACCACCTGGTCAGACGAGCACCGACACGTCTGTTTTTCACCCAGACATCCACCAGCATCTGGTTGAGTCTGGTAAAACCGATTTCGGAACCGGAAAATAGAAATGACATGGCGAAGGTGATAATCAACAGCGTCAGTATCAACATGGTTCCCCCGGTTGCTCAGGGGAACTCGGGACAGTGAAAGTAACCTGCCCCCGCAGAGCGGTGATCAACTCTTCCTGTAAATGGGGTAACCGGCTGTGGCGGACCTGCAGTCGCATACGCATTTCCTCCTGCGAACTGTCCGTCAGAACCTCGACCGCATATTGTCCCAGCAGGTGATAGACCGTTTTTTTATGGTTCCAGGCGCAGTGAAGTATAATCTCGTCGGTGAGCAGGTTGGGCAATGGTGTCACACTCTGCAATAAAAGGCGGGTGCTTTCACCATAAGCACGGGCCAGACCACCGCTACCCAGTTTGATGCCACCGAAAAACCGGGTCACGACAACCAGGCTGTTCTGTAACCGTGCTCCCCGCAGTACCTGCAGGATTGGTATGCCGGCGGTACCGCTGGGTTCGCCGTCATCATTGAACGGCTCATCGGCAGTCAGCAGACGGGCTGCCCAGCAGTTATGATTGGCCTTGTATTCCTGACGTGAAAGCTCATTCACGGTGTTTCGGATTGAGCTGCTGTTGACAGCGGGAAAACCGCGGGCGATAAAGCGGGATCGTTTGACCTTGAGCTCCACCGGAGCGGTCAGTGGCAGTGAATAATAGATGTCAGGATCTTCCGAACTGTCCATGTGTTACCGTGAAGAGGGAAATCTAATGACGCTTCTCATCGCTTCGACCATCCCCGGGGTCGCGAAGTGGGGAGTCTAGTGGCGCTTCTCATCGCTTCGACCATCCCCGGGATCGCGAAGTGGGGAGTCTAGTGGCGCTTCTCATCGCTTCGACCATCCCCGGGATCGCGAAGTGGGGAGTCTAGTGGCGCTTCTCATCGCT
>JADHUQ010000128.1 GCA_016784425.1 Candidatus Delongbacteria bacterium
ACACTGGTCATGTTCTCCTATCCCTCCGGTGACCGTCTGCATATCGGCCACTGGTACAATTACGGCCCGGCCGACAGCTGGGCGCGGTTCAAGAAAATGCAGGGCTACACCATCTTTGAACCGATGGGTTTCGACTCCTTTGGTTTACCGGCGGAGAACTACGCCATCAAGCATGGTGTACATCCTGCCAAGAGTACCCGCAGCAACATCGACTTTATAACCGGTCAGCTAAACCAGATCGGTGCCATGTATGACTGGGATCATGCCATCGAGACCTCCTCCCCCCAGTACTACAAGTGGACCCAGTGGCTGTTCCTGACACTGTTCAAGCACGATCTCGCTTACCAGTCAGAAGCTCCGGTCAACTGGTGTGAATCCTGCGGGACAGTTCTGGCCAATGAGCAGGTACATGAGGGGCACTGTGAACGGTGCGAAAATCCGGTAATACGCAAGGAGATGAAGCAGTGGTTCTTTCGTATCACCTCTTTTGCCGATGAGTTGCTGGCAGGTCTGGACCATCTGGACTGGCCGGAGAAGACCCGCAAGCTGCAAACCAACTGGATCGGTCGCTCGGAGGGAACACACATCACTTTCAAGATCAAAGGGAGTGATGAAATCGATGTTTTCACAACCCGACCGGATACTCTTTACGGTGTAACCTATGTCGTGTTTGCCCCGGAACATCCCCTTGTCGAAAAGGTCGCCAGTGACGAGCAGTGGGCCGATGTTTCGGAGTATATCACCCTCACCCGTTCCCGCAACGAAATCGAACGGACCTCCACCGAGCGGGAGAAAACTGGTGTCTTTACCGGTGCTTATGTGATACATCCACTTACCGGTGCCGAACTGCCTATCTGGATTGCCGATTATGTGCTGGCTTCATACGGTACCGGTATCGTGATGGCAGTGCCGGCGCATGATGAGCGGGATTTCGAATTTGCCCGTAAGTTTGATCTGCCGGTGCGGGTGGTGATTACCCAACCGGGAACTTTCCTGGATCCCAGCCTGATGGAAACCGCATTCACCGAACCGGGTGTGATGGTAAACTCCAGCGAGTTCAACGGACTGCCCTCCAGTGAGGGTGGCAGACTGGTTACGGAACATCTGGCCAGACTCGGGAGTGGGGAACAGGCGGTAACCTATCGTCTGCGCGACTGGCTGATATCCCGCCAGCGCTACTGGGGTGCGCCCATACCGATCATTCACTGTGAGAGCTGCGGCCCGGTTCCGGTTCCGGAAGAGGAATTACCGGTGCTGTTACCGGAGGATGTCGATTTCCGCCCCCGGGGTAAAGCGCCGTTGGCCACAAATAAACAGTTCATGGCAGCAACCTGCCCGCAATGTGGCGAAGCGGGGCGGCGAGATCCTGATACGATGGATACTTTTGTCTGCTCCTCCTGGTACTACCTGCGCTATCTGTCACCCAACCTGGAGGACAAGCCGTGGGATCCGGAGCTCGTGAAGCGCTGGCTGCCGGTAGCCCAGTATGTGGGTGGCTCAGAGCATGCCACCATGCATCTGCTGTACGCTCGTTTTATCGCCCGGGCATTACACAGTCTCGGACTGTTGCATTTCCAGGAGCCGTTCACCCGCCTGGTACATCAGGGGATTATCACGCGTGATGGTGATAAAATGTCGAAATCGCGTGGCAATATTGTCTCGCCGGATGACTTCCTTACCCGCTACGGTTCCGATGTGTTCCGGATGTATATGATGTTCATGGGTGATTACGGTGAGGGTGGCGATTGGAGCGATACAGGTATAACCGGTATCGAGCGTTTCCGTAATCGCGTCTGGCGCGCCGTGGGGGAATGGTATCAACCGGAGGTTGCACCCGCGGCAGCGGAGTTACCAAAAGAGACAAACCGGATATTGCATTACACCATCCAACAGGTGACACGCGATATCGAGCAGTTCAGTTTTAATACAGCTTTGTCACGGCTGATGGAACTGGTTAACGAAATCTATCGCGTTGTTCAACTACCGGAAAACAGTCGCCCTGCAACAGCCGGGCTGAATTTCCTGTTGACCAGGCTGGTCCAGCTGGTGGCTCCCTTTGCCCCCCACCTGGGTGAGGAACTGTGGCAACAGCTGGGGCACGAGACCTCCATCTTCGCCGAGACCTGGCCCACCTGTGATGAGCAGGCGTTACAGGTAGAAGAGCAGACTATTGTCATCCAGATCAATGGCAAAGTCCGGGACAGTATCTCAGTTCCGGTTGATATCGATCAAAAGGAGTTGGAGCAGATCGTGTTGCAGCGGGAACGGGTGCAGCAGCACCTGTCTGGTAAACAGCTGCAGAAGTTGATTGTAGTCCCGGGAAAACTTGTGAGCCTGGTAGTTAAATCGTAATCACAGAGAGCCAATATGGGAATACGTAGATGGCGACAGGTGCATGGCTGGTTCACAGGTTACCGGCGCACACTGGGAACCGTTGTGTTAATCCTGTTTGTGGTGATATCTCTCACCGGAATACTGTTGAACCACAGGCATGATTTCGCCTTTGTCAACAGTGTCCGGGTTCCCCTCTGGCTTCTGCCGGGACAATATACAGAGCGAATCGAAGCCCTCAGTGTAGCCCAGGCGGATCTGCCTGGCGGTCAGCTGCAGGGGGTTCCCCTGAGCTGGGTTATCATCGACCTGCATACCGGCGATATCTTTGGATCCTGGGGTGTATTTCTTTACGATCTGTTGTCGGTTGTTTTTATTGTACTGTCTGTCACTGGTTATTACATGATGATCATACTTCGAAAAACCCGTTTATCTGCAAAAAGGAGAAAACGATGAGATTGGCTACACTGGTATTGATGAGCGGGCTGCTGTTCAATGCCTGTTCAAAGAACAACAACACCGCTGATTCCCTGCCAGGTACTACATATGGTGGTGAGATCACTGTTGCTGAGAGTATCACACTTTCACAAGCTGCAGAAAACTATACGGAGCTGCAGGGTGAAGAGATTCTGATCAACGGATTTGTCCAGGGAATGTGTGTAAACAAAGGTGACTGGTTGGTCTGGTCGGAAAATGATAATCAACTGATTGTCCAGTTCAAGGACCGTGCCTATACGATCCCGACCGATGCCACCGGTAAGAAGGTCCAGGTTCAGGGTTATCTGCGTGATATTCCGTTACCGAGGGAATGCGATAACGCTGAGACGGAACAGAACGCTGCCCACACCCCTGCAGCCGCTCAGAAGGAAGCCACCACCCAGCCGGTTAAGCAGAAAACTGCCCCTGCCCAGACTGCAAGCACCGCAGAGGTCGCTGCGAAAACTGAGGATCCGGAAGTCAACCGGATGTATTTTGTAGCCACCGCAGTGAAGATCCTCGACTGAACCGACATGCAAGGTTATGTGATACAGTTCAAAAAAGCCCCCCGGGTAACGGGGGGCTTTTCTTGTTGTCTATGAATGATAGAGGGAATTCCACCAGCGACAGTTGTGGCCGCGAGCGGTATGTCGCTACTTAACCAGCAGCGCTTTGCGTGTTTGCTGGCGGTCATGCTGCTGCAGCCGGACAAAATAAAGACCCGCTGGCAGATGATCAGCCCGGAAAGTCGCCTGATAAACCCCCGGTTCAAGGTAGGAATCGAGTAACAGTGCCACCTCCCGACCAGTGAGATCATAAACCGTCAGCTGTGCCCACCCGGCCTGTGGCAGGGAGAATTCACAGGTCGTTGCCGGATTGAACGGATTGGGGTAGAGTGGCAGAAGGGCAAATTCACCTGGAACCTCCGGTGTCCGGGAAACCAGCTCGCTATTAGCGATAAAAGTGTTGTAGAGACCAAGCGGGGCACCAGGTGGCAGCAGATCTCCGTTACCCGTCAGATCTGTGGCCTGCAGGTAGTAATCGATCGATCCGGCGGCACTTACCGGTAGCAATCCGTAATACTGGTTGCCACCTGCGGATTGCAGCTGGACCGAACCGCTGCCCCCATCGCTCTCGAACCAGAAAACAGCGCTGGTAGTCAGATCCACACCACCGCTGCCGGTAATGGTACATTCAATGCGGCTGCCACCAGCTTCCTGGTGGAGGGTATCAACCGGTTGATGTTGCAGGGAGATGAGATCTTCATCATGCGGCAACACCAGACTGAAAAGCTGGTAACCAAAGGGGAGGTCACCGTTGATTGATGCGGTCCAGCTACCGGCCTGGGGTGTCATAATCCTCACCTGTTCCACATTGTTGAGAGAATCATTTCCATTCTCCGCCGGCTGGGATGGTATGGCGGGATTGGTTACCCAGGGCAAATACTCAGTCTGGTCCGGTCCTGTCAGCCGCAGGTTAAGATCGGTAACCAGGGTGCGTTCGGCGTTCTCCGTACCAGGTGCATCATCCCACACCAGTGTAACCCTTATCTCTTCCGTTCCGGATGCGACTGTGAATTGATGGATAAAGGTCTCTTCGCCAAAAATCAGACCCTGGAGAAAATCACCCTGATAGAGCTTCTCTACAGCGGCCAGTGCGTCTATCCCACCCCAGCCGAAACGATAATCAGGACCGTCAACACCCAACTCTTCCGCAGTCTGAATCAGCAGCCCCTTGATCAGGGAGGGATAAGGCGCTTCGCCAAACCTGGACTGGTAGGCCTGTTGCAGAAGTGTGACCACACCGCTGGCAGCTGGTGAAGCCATCGAAGTACCGCACCAGCCCACACCACCGTAACTGTAGGGGGGCAGGGTCGACTTGATGTAACCACCGGTCTCACATCCCGGTGCGCAGATATCCGGCTTGATGCGGCCATCGTCCACCGGTCCCCAACTGGAAAAATTGGTCATACTTGAGTTGTTGGAGTTGATGGCGCCGATCGTGATGATGTTTTTCGCCGTGCCGGGGGGAGGAATATTGGCGTAGGAGTTGTTGCCCTGACCGCACTCATTCCAGCCACGCTCATTTCCGGCGGCAAACTGTACACACACCTGCCAGGCAGGAATGACCAGATCGACATCGGCGCAGAAGATGGCGTAATCACCGTAAAAATCGCAGTATTGACTCTCGATACTGTAACCCCAGGAATTGTTCGAGACAGTCAGACCCAGTTCATCGGCAGCATCGGCATATTCATCTGGAGTGTTATCCCAGTCCCAGGAATGCAGTGAGGCCGCCGGAGCCATGCCGCGCCACTGATAGGGAGTACCGCCGTAAGTTGTACTGTTACCACCATCACCCGCCATGGTGCCTGCAACATGGGTGGCGTGCGAGTCTGTATCCTGGGGATCTTCAATCACGAGTCTCCCGCTGAAATCAGGATGCAGGTTTGAGACTGTGCCCCCGTCCCAGATACCGATAACCGTCCCAGTGCCATCCAGGCCGTAATAAGGTTCCTGCAGTGGATCGACCTGCATATTGACCCGCGCACCATCGTTAAAAGTTCTCTTGGGGGGTGGTACCGGTTCGATCCAGCGCACTGTCTGCTGGTCGGCGAGCAGCATGATATCGGACAAAGGGAGCGTCAGGGTGACCCGCCCGAAGCGGTCATTCACCTCAAGCAACCCCCAATCCTCCTGACGGGCCAACTCGGTCAACTGTTTGACAAAATCCTGACTGTAGAGATAGGGTCGCACGATAACACCCAGGTCTCCAACCGCATCAAACAGTGACGGGGGTAGTTGCTGCTGCAGAATCTGTGGTGCCAGTTTGTCCTCCGGTGAAATAGCACCGATCCAGAGCAGCTGATCATTCAACAGGTTCAGGGGGGCGTCAGCAGTTATCTCAGCGAACCAGAAATTCCGGGGCAGATATTGCCGCAACTGGATTCCCCTGGCGGCCAGTTGCTCTTTCTCTGCACGGTCGGGGATAGTGGCAAGTTGAATATAAAAAGTTCCACTCAAGGAGCTCTGTTCCACCAGGTTCAGCGTTTGATCGGTAATTATGGTACGGTTGCGCAACCGGAGTTCGGCGGCATCCAATTTGGGGATGGGGGTGGCCATCAAAACGACCAGGCTGATAATGCAAAAAATCATAAGTTTTCCTTTTTGTTACTCCAGGCAAGTTAAGATTGCGCTAATTTCCGGTAGTGTTCCCGGTCACACTGCTGAGTTCCTCGATCAACCGGGCCTGTTCGCAGGCTGGCAGATCTCCCTGGGCGCAGGCGCTTTGAAAATAGACCAGTGCCGAATCGCTCAGCCCCGCGTGCAGGTAAAGTTCACCAATCTCGAGCTCAAGATCAATCGTGTGTGGCAGACTCTTCCAGGCGGAGCGATAGTTACTCAATGCCAGCTCCAGTGAATCATAGCGAACATACAGACGCGCCAGCTCAAGTTGGACTTCAGGTCGGTCGGGGAGTGTTGAGATAAGGCTGTGGGCCTGGTCAAGTTGCCCCAGGCTGACCAGGGCCTGAATGATATAAAGATCGTAATTTGATTGAGTCGAGTCAATCTGCGCCAGCTTGCGCGCAGTATTGAGGGCGGCGGCAAAATTGCGATTCTCCATTTCAATCAGATAAGTCTCCTCAATAAATGCCAGCACCGACTCAGTGACGGTCAAGGTGGGATCGATGGTGTACTGATTGTAGATGTCTTCCAGGTCAAGCGGCTCAAAAGTGGCGCGATGTTCCAACAGGGAATCGACGATTGCTGTGGCCAGGGTTCCACCGGAAAGTTGATGTGCTTTCAGCAGATAATGCAGCGCCAGATCGCGGTGGCCCAGCAGCCAGTAGCAGCGTCCGGTTTTGTAAAGGAGCGGACCGTTCGATTGCTCGATCGCCTGCAGGGCCAGGGCAGTGCGAAACCACTCGAGTGCGTCATCCGGTTGCTGCCGATGCAGAGCGACATCACCCAGCAGGTGATAACCTTCCGGTCTCACCGGCTCGATGCGAATAGCCTGGTAGCCGGACTGCTCAGCGCTCCGTAGATCCCAGGCCATCAGCAGTTGTTGTCCGAGAGCGATACGGGCAGGGTACAGTTCCGGCAGCAGTTCCACCGCCTGTTGCAGATGGAAGAGG
>JADHUQ010000129.1 GCA_016784425.1 Candidatus Delongbacteria bacterium
TCAGGTTTTTGATATGCTCGGCCGGGAGGTTGCACTGCTGGTAAACGAATGGCAGTCTGCCGGCTTTCACGAGGTGCAGTTCGACCTGCGCACCGTCGACAGGGAGCTGTCGTCCGGGATCTACCTCTGTCGACTCCAGATGGGGAAACAGGTAACCTCGCGCCGTATCACACTGGTTAAATAGGCAGCAGAACCAGCAGGACATACTGATTAAAACACCGGGGAGTGACTCACAGCAGTCACTCCCTGTTTACCTCACCGGTATCCATCCGGATAACAGCTTCGGTTTACAGAGGCAGCTCTCCCCCCACTTCTACGTGGTAAGTGTAAGGTTATTCATTCTCGCAATGGCGCCAATTGTGTCGTTTGCAATTTTCTCATAATTCCTCAACAGTAATCCTTCACCTTGAATAAATCTGTTCAAATCATTACTTTACTGTTATCCGATCGTCGCACTTTCCCCCTGACGAGGGTGGCCGGCCGGATTGCGCGACCACCCGTGTCCGCCAGCAGTGACTGTTATGAACCACAGAATAGATAGCTTACTAAACTACAGCTGGAGGATTGAATGATCTCACGTGCAAAATTCTTGGGTGTTCTGCTGGCGGCCTTAACCACAGCAACACTGCTACAGGCAGGTAACATAACCGATAACCTGGCTGAAGAAATGATGCAGCTGGCACCTGGTGAAACCATCCGCACCCTGGTGATGATGGTTGAACAGTATCCGGCCCGGGAGCAGGACCTGGCAATGCATGAGGCACAGGTTCCGCTGGATGTTCGGCACGCACAGGTGTTGAACGCACTGAAAACAATGGCTGAGAATACCCAGCAGGATATCCGGACCCAACTGACCCAGCGCAGCCAGGACGGCGCGGTAGCTGACTGGCACCCCTTCTTCATCGCCAATATGATCGCGGTGGAAGCTCTGCCGGAAGTCATCCGCGAACTGGAGCAACGGGACGATGTGGGGGATATCTATTTTGATTACCCGGTAGAGAACTGCCAGCCGATCATTACACCCCGGAAAGATTTTGGGGAGTACGATAGCCGACCCTCAGGTAACGGGCTGACAGTAGTCAATGCCGATCGGGTCTGGTACGAGTTGAGTATCAATGGACAAGGCGCGCTGGTATGCAATATTGACACCGGTGTGGACGGTGGACACTCGGCCCTGACCGATCGCTGGCGAGGCAATCACGCCCCCGCCGCCGAATGTTTCTATGATCCGGTCCAGCTGAATGATTATCCCTATGATTCCGGCTCTCACGGTACCCACACTATGGGAACGATTACCGGAATGTCGCCCGTTACAGGCGACACTGTCGGCGTGGCGTTTGGCGCGGAGTGGATTTGCGCCGCCACGATTGATCACCCGGGTGGCGGTGGTATCGAGGGTACAATTGTCCTGGCACTACAGTCCTTTGAATGGGCGGTTGATCCGGATGGTGATCCCGGCACCATGGATGATGTCCCCGATGTGATCAGCAACTCCTGGGGTATCCCCCACGCATACCGACCGGAATGTGACGAGACTTACTGGGTGGTTATCCCCAACTGTGAAGCGGCCGGATCCCTGGTTGTCTTCGCCGCCGGCAATGAGAGCACCCAGGGATTACGTTCACCCTCTTCCCGGGCTACCACGGAGTATGACACTTACTCTGTTGCCGCGCTGGACATTTCCGATCCTGAAAATCCCTTTGTGGCCGGTTTCTCCAGCCGGGGGCCTTCACACTGTACTAACGATCCCATCCTGATGATCAAACCGGAAGTATCCGCACCTGGCGTCGATATTTATTCTTCGGTCCCCGGTGGCGGTTATGCGGGTGGCTGGAGTGGTACTTCGATGGCTTGTCCGCACGTGGCAGGCCTGGTAGGATTGATGCGCAGCGCTAATCCTACCCTGGATGTTATCACCATGAAGCAGATTATCATGGACACTGCTATTGACCTCGATGCCAACGGTAACGACAACAATACCGGTTGGGGGATGATCGATTGTTACGAGGCGGTGCTGCAGGCGATGACCGGGTATGGAAGAGTCGATGGCCATGTCGAGGCTGAAACCGGGGAAGCCCTCCCCGCCCTGGTTGGTGTTGTTGACGGACCCCAGCAGGTATCCGCCAATGTCGATGGCTACTATATCATGTCGCTGCCTGGTGATTCAACCTACACCTTTACCTACAGCTATTTCGGCTATATCACAGGTCAACAGACCGCTTTTGTGGCGGTCGATGATACCGTCACCATTGATATGACGCTTTTTGAGGCGGCTGTCGGGACAATTGAAGGGTATGTCTATGATCCAGACGGGCAGCCGGTTGACGGAGCCAGTGTAACAGCGCTCGGAACGCCACAGCCTGAAGTGTACACCAATCCCTCCGGTTACTACACAATGGACATTCCCGGTGATGCTTCTTACGATTTCGAAGCGTTCGGGGCCGGTTGGGGCACACTGGTCGTCGAAGATGTCTATGTACCGGCGAACCAGACAACGCAACTTGATTTCAGCTTACCGCTGGATCCGATGTTCCTCCCTTGTGGACCGGACAATTATGGCTATATGATTTTTGATTCAAACGATGCCACCGGACCGATCTATAACTGGGCCTCAATCTCTGAGACAGGTATCGCTGTCACCCTTTCTGATGACAGCTATACCACGGTCAGCACCGGTTTCGATTTTGATTTCTATGGAACCAGCTACAACCAGGTCAGCATCGGTTCCAACGGTTATGTGACACCCGGTACTACCGGCTACTCCACCTATTCGAATCAGACAATTCCAAACTCCTCCACACCCAACGGATCGCTCTACGGGTACTGGGATGATCTGAACCCGAGCCAGGGCGGTACGGTTTACTACTTCCACAACACCGCGACACAGCAGTTTACTGTGGAATACAATGATGTCTCATTCTATGGCGGGGGCGGCAATGTCACCTATCAGATTGTGATACAGAATCCGCTCTACTATCCGTCGATGACCGGCGATGCCCAGTGGGTGGTCTACTACAACAGCATTGACGATCGCGCCAGTGCGACTATCGGTATCGAGAATCAGTCAGGTACGGATGGTATACAATATGTGTACGACGGCAGTTACCACGAGAACGCCTCCCCGATGGCGGCGGAACTGGCACTCCTGGTTACAACCGGTCAGGTCAGCAACGGTCCTCACATACTTTTTGATCCGGAGATATTAGACCTGGGTGTGATTTTCCTTGGTTTACCAGTTGACCTGACCTACCTGATCTGCAACATGGGTCTCGATCCGCTCGAGGTAATAGAGATTGAAGCGGTAACGGAAGATGGCCTGATGGTGCCGGGACAAACTGTCTTCACTGTTGATCCGGTAAACTGTGTCAGCAACTCACTCACCGTTATGCCAGACCATGTTGGCGATTTCTACGGCGAGCTCGCACACTACAACAACTCGGAAGACAATCCGGTAGCGATATTACAGGTCAACGCGACGGTGGTGGAAATTCCTGACATCATGGTTTCACCACCGGCGGTGTCTGCTGTACTTCCTCCAGGAGGAATAGAGGAGCAGACACTCAGTATCAGTAACCTTGGTGCCGGTGAGCTGAGTTTCTCGATTGATATCGTGGAGATCGAGGAAGCGGGTTCTGTCGTACAACTCCCCGCGCAGATCGGTGTAATCCCCGAGGGGCGTCTCTTTACGACACAGGAGGCCAGTGGTCCAACCGCCTCCACCGGAGAGTGGGTTGCGCCGGAGAACAACCGGGAGAACGATCGGGAAGAGGATATTCTGGTGGTCTCTACCACCAACGTTGATGGCTCTGTCCTGCAGGTGTTGAACGATCTCGGTCTCCTCTATGACTTTGTTTCATCCGCAGTCTGGGACGATGCCCTCTTCGCCGGTTATCCGACCGTAATCGTCTCGATGGATGGTGGCACGGTCGAAGAGAGCAGTGTGCTGGCGCTGGCCAACGCCGCCAACGCCGGTGCGCAGGTCATCTCCATCGGTGGCACCAATTGGGCACCCTACTACAGCGGTATGCAGAACTACATCATCGGTCACACCGGTGAGACCGGCTGGACGCAGTCGAGCACACCACACCTGCAGGTAACTGATCCCGGGAATCCACTCGCCGACGGCTTACCTGCGGAATACACCTTTGCCAACAGCGCTGCTTCCTACTACATGCTGAGGGCCGACGATCCGGATATCGAAACTGCTGCTCAAAACGGAGACGGCTGGCCTGATCTCTTTGCCAAACCGCTGGGAGACGGCAGTTACGCGGCCTTTTTGAACTCTGCCTACAGCGATTATTGGAGTGCCCCCAATGATTACGCCATCCTGCTGACTGTAATGACTAACATGTTGAGCTACTCGGCAACTTCATGGCTCACTGTTGCCCCTCTCGATGGGATAGTTCTACCCTGGGAAACTGTAGATCTGCTGGTGACTTTTGACGCCACAGATATGGTAGAGGGTGTTTACAACGCCGAGATCAACATCACGAGCAATGATCCCGACGAGGGATTGATAACTGTTCCGGCTACACTCACTGTTGGCACCGGTTGCGAAACCCATATCATCGAGGTAGAGGTGGCTGGCTGGAACACCACTATGATATATCTCAGCATTGCCGGAGGCGAACTGGGGAACCAATATCTGATCTACCGCAGTGTGGAGCCATTCAGTTTTCCGGTAGAGGCTTATGCTTCAGTGGTGGTAAACGCAATTCCACAAATCTGGACGGACACTTTTACCGCCGAGGAGCGGTACTTCTACAGGATAGTAGAAACCTGTAATGGAGTCATTATCGGCAGCGCCTCAACATCGCGTCCGTTTACCGATGAGAGTTCACCGGAATAGACAGGTCGCATTTTTGACGATCACAGGGGGCTCTGGTGATCGGAGCCCCTTTTTTTAGGTTGAGACAGCCGGTTCTGTCGTTTCTGTTGTGCGAGGATAGTCCGGCTTTAGAAAAACAGAAAGCTCCCTCCTCTATCACCCAAGGGGGCTGTTATGATTGTTTGTGCTGAATTGCCGAAGATGTCACAAATCAGACTTTTCGTTTGTGCCGGGAATTGGACGCAGAGAGCCAATCGGATATTATAAATATGGAGGAGATTATGAGGATCAGATTCTCAACAACGTTCATGCTTTTAGCATTCACGATGCCAGTTCTGGCCGGTAATATTACCGACAATCTGGCTGAGGAGATAATGCAGCTGGCCCCGGGTGAGACAATTCGCACCCTGGTAATGATGGCCGAACAGTACCCGACCTATGAACAGGATCTGGCGATGCACTCGGCGCGTGTCCCACTGGCGGAGCGGCATGAGCAGATTCTGACCGGATTGAAAGCTCTGGCTGAAGCTACCCAGCAGGATGTTCGTCAACAGTTGGCGACCCAGGCCCGCAACGGGGCAGTGGTTGACTGGCACCCCTTCTTTATCGCTAATATGATCGCGGTGGAAGCGGTTCCGGAAGTTATCCGCGAACTGGAACAGCGGGATGATATCGGGGATATCTACTTCGATTATCCAGTCGAAAACATTCAGCCGATCATCCAGGAGTCGGATGACCGTCCCTCCGGCAACGGGCTGACCGTAATCAATGCCGACCGGGTCTGGTACGAGCTGGGCATTATCGGCGAAGGGGCTCTGGTCTGCAACCTCGATACAGGTGTGGATGGCTCACATACCGCCCTCACCGATCGCTGGCGCGGAAACCATGCCTCGGCAGCTGAGTGTTTCTACGACCCGGTGCTGAACCAGACTTATCCCTACGATTCCGGCTCACATGGTACCCATACCATGGGCACTATAACCGGAATGTCGCCGGTTACTGGTGACACCGTAGGTGTGGCTTTCGGCGCTGAATGGATCGCCGCTGCCACCTGCGATCATCCGCAGGGTGATGACACCGTCGCCCTGCTGTTCCAGTCCTTTGAATGGGCGGTTGATCCGGATGGCGATCCCGGTACCATGGAGGATGTACCGGACGTGATCAGCAACTCCTGGGGCATCCCGCACTCCTGGCTACCGCAATGTGACGAAACCTATTGGGTGGTGATAGACAACTGTGAGGCAGCCGGATCGCTGGTAGTGTTCGCCGCCGGCAATGAAGCCAGCGTTGGACTACGCTCTCCCGCTTCCCGTGCCACCACTGAATACAGCACCTTCTCAGTTGGCGCACTGGATATCTCCAATCCGGATAATCCCTATGTGGCCTCTTTTTCCAGCCGGGGACCCTCCCTATGCACCACCGATCCGATCCTGATGATCAAGCCGGAAGTCTCCGCGCCTGGTGTCAACATTTACTCGTCGGTACCCGGTGGTGGCTATGCCGGCGGCTGGAGTGGCACTTCCATGGCCTGCCCGCATGTTGCCGGACTGGCCGGATTGATGCGTAGCGCCAATCCCGGTCTCGATGTCACGACCATGAAGCAGATCATCATGGACACTGCCATTGATATCGATGCCACCGGTAACGACAACAATACCGGCTGGGGTATGATTGACTGCTATGAAGCGGTGCTGGCAGTGTTGAACGGGGCGGTTTATCACGATCATGAAATCACCTCCGACGACAATGACAACGGGATCCCCGACATCGGGGAGACGGTCACCCTCAATGTAAGGTTGCGCAACATCGGCAATGAGAACATCACCGATGCTACCGGTACATTATCCTGCGCTTCCCCCTGGATCACCTTCAACAACGCCAGCTCCACCTACGACCCCTTTG
>JADHUQ010000130.1 GCA_016784425.1 Candidatus Delongbacteria bacterium
TTCTACCGGTTTCAGCAACACCCATGTCAACAATCTGGCCAACAATAACCTGCTTCCTTTCATTCAGAGTGTAGCCTGTGTCAACGGTCAGTTTGACGGATACACCTGTTTTGCGGAAGCCTGGTTACGTGCCACCAGTGGTGGCGAGCCTGCCGGGGCAATCGGTATGTATGCCTCCTCGATCAACCAGTCCTGGAACTCCCCGATGTGCGGGCAGGATGAGATGATAGATCTGCTGATTGCTGATGAGAAGCTGACCCACGGCGGAATCTGTTACAACGGTTCCATGCAGATGATGGATGAATACGGCAGCGATGGTCAGAATATGTTCAAGACCTGGCACATTTTCGGTGATGCTTCCGTCCAGCTGCGCACAGACAGTCCCAACCTCCTCACCGTATCACACGCAGGCGCCATGTTTCCGACGGTTGAGAGCTATCAGGTCGACACCGGTGGTGTTGAGGGAGCGCTTTGCGCTCTCTGGGGTGACGGCATCATTTACGGCACAGCCATGACGGATGCACTTGGCATGGCGACAATTCCAATGGGACCGGTTCCACCTGTCGGCGAGAACCTCACTCTGACCGTTACAGCCTATAATTACACCACGGTTCAGGAGCTGGTGGAGGTCATCCCCCCCTCTGGACCTTTTGTTGTTCTTAACGACTATCTGGTGGACGACGCCAACGGCGAACTGAATCCGGGTGAATCCGCTCCACTGACCCTGACACTTGAGAATGTGGGGGTGGAAACAGCCAGCGGGGTCTGGGTGGTTATCACGACAACCGACCCCTGGGTTACGGTAACTGACAATGAGGAATACTATGGTGACATGACGCCAGGTGCGGTAGTGACAGTTCTGGAGGGATTCCAGCTTGCGGTAGCCACAGGAGCGCCGGAAGACCACCCGGTCAATCTCACCGTGTTGATGGAGGCCGCAGGAGAGTGGAGCTGGGAGTCCGGTTTCACCCTGCCGATCTGTTTCATCTACGAGCAGTACTGGACAGATGATTGCGAGACTGCCGGTGACTGGACCCATTCCGCACCGAACGGCTGGTCTGATCAATGGCACCTCAGTAGCGAGATGTATCAGAGTCCTACCCACAGCTGGAAGTGCGGTGATAGCGCTACCGCTGATTACGCCAATCTGTTGGATGCGCGTCTGGTTTCACCAGCGATCGAGCTCCGCCCCTCATCGCGACTCACCTTCAAGCATTGGATTGAGGGGGAGGTCTCCGGAGCCTATCCCGATTCCGCCTATGATGGCGGGATTCTCGAAATCACCCTCGATGGAAGCAACTGGGTTCAGCTGTCCCCTGTCAGCGGCGGCTATAACAGTTATTTCCGCTGGCAGGCAGGCGGTGGCAGCCCCGCAACTCATCCTTTCACCGGCGGAACCCCCTGCTGGTCCGGCAGTATGACCTGGACCGAGTGTGAGGTCGACCTGGTTGATTATGCCGGGGAGATAGTACAGTTTCGATTCCGTTTCGGCAGCGACCAGGGTGGTGGCAATGAGGGATGGTATATCGACGATCTGTCGCTTACCGGAACAGCTGGCACCGGATTGGAACCGGTTTCCGATCTCGTTATCACAGTCAACAGTGGCTTTGCAACGCTGACCTGGTCGGCGGTTGCCGGGGCTTTATCCTACAACATCTACGGAGCAGATACCCCTTATGGTGAGTTCCTGTTGTTGGGAAGTAGCGGCATTACTCAGTGGACAGTGCCGTTGACCAGCCAGAGTGGTTACTTCCGGGTTACTGCCCAGAATTGATCCAAACTGAATTTGTTTTACAAACCGGCTTCCTGAGGGGGCCGGTTTTTTTTAGCTGGAAATGAATATACATGTTGCTGGATGAATGATAGTTATAAATATGGAATCCGCTGGGGTCGGCCCCAGTTTACATATTGTATTATAAGAACATAAGTCATGAAAAGTGGCCAATTTAGCCCTTAAACGCCCCTTTTTTATACAAAAAACGATCAATAAAATCTTCTTAAATTACTTTATGTAAGCTGACACTCTCCCTTGAATCGGGATCCGCGACTTAGCAATGAGTGAAACTTCTGTTTACTCTGATTCTGACACCAGAAACCTTTGCCAAATTATCCGGCGCTCTTTATTATGGCTTCTGCATGGCAGCTGTCTGTACTACCGCTCAGTCCTGTAATTGACAATAAAAAGTGAGGATAAAGATGAATGAAGCCGTCCTGAAACTCTGGCCGGAACTGGAGTGGATCTCCGACGAACAGCTGCGCAACCGCACAGCGCATACCTGGGAGATCGCCCTTCAAAGGAGTAAACTGAACGCTGGTGACCTTGAAGAGATACCCTTTACCCTCCTGGTGAAGGACTGTCGGGTCAGCTTTATGGCACACAAACGGGCGGTTGTACATATCGCCTATGATGCAGCCCGCAAAATGGAGCAGTTTTTCGGACAGGAGCTGCCGGTCGATCTGGATGTTGTAGTGGCAGGCGCTATTCTCGCAGATGTCGGTAAACTGCTGGAGTATGACCTGGTCGATGGTAAGGCTGTGGTCAGTGACTATGGGCGCTATCTGCGTCATCCTTTTTCAGGTGTAGGACTGGCGATGGAATGCGGCGTGCCACAGGAAGTGTGTCACATTATCGCCGCACATGCCGGGGAAGGGGACATGGTCAAGCGTTCCACCGAGGCCTATATAGTCCACCACGCTGATTTCATGACCTTCCTGCCATTCAAAAACCGTTTGGGAATGTGAGACAAACAGGTAGACACAACCTGATTATCAGGTCGCCTCTGGCAACATTGGTGTGGATTCCGTTCAGTTGAATTCACCTGATCACGCATCAAAAAAGTGGGTGGAGTAGCGGTTTGCTCCACTCAGCATTGAGAGAAAGGAAATCAATGGCTACCTTTGCAAACTACTTCAAAGAAACCCGCCCCCAGTTTCTGCTGCTTTCGCTGGTACTGGTTTTTCAGGGGATTGCTCTGGCCCATTACTTCGCTGTAGAGATCAATTGGCTCTGGGCTGTAATCACCCTGATCGGGGTGGTACTGGCTCATACCGGCGTCAATGTCCTGAACGATTTCTGGGACAGTGGTAATGGCATTGATGCGACCACAACGCAAACCCCTTTCAGTGGTGGTTCCGGTATTGTACGCGACGGGATCATCTCACAGAAGGCGGCGCTCACATTCGGCTTACTCGTTACCCTGGCCGCCCTCCTTTGTGGTCTCTACCTCTGCTGGCAGAGCGGCTGGCATCTGATCGGCTATATCTTGATCGGTGGTCTGGCAGTGCTCTTCTACAACACACTGCTGGCAAAACTGATGCTGGGAGAAATCGTCGCCGGGCTGGCCCTGGGTACCCTCGTAATCCTGGGTACTTTCGCGGTACAGCGTGACTTCATCGACAGTACTTTGATCTGGCTGGCCATACCCGCCGGTCTGTTAACCCTCAATCTCCTGTTATTGAATGAAATCCCGGATGCCGCCGCGGATAAAATGGGGGGACGCTTTCACTGGGTAATCGTTTTTGGGCGGCAGGGGGCGCTGGTGGCTTACACACTGAGCGTACTGGCTACCTTTGGCCTGATTGCTCTTTCACCCATTTTGCTTGACATCACCCGTTGGAGCTGGCTCGGACTGCTCGGTCTGATACCTGCTTTCGTGGCTGTCACCGGTGCTTTTAAAGCAGGTGACGACCTCGAAAAACTTGTCCCCGCTCTTGGTGCCAATGTAATGATGGTACTGGTTACCGATCTGCTGTTGGGGATCGCATACTTTGTCGGCTAAACCGCGGAAGGCAGTTATGAAATTGGACCGGAGTTGCGGTATGCTGTTACCGGTGACCGCTCTACCTTCGCGTGGTGCCTGCGGTGATCTCGGTCCTGCCTCACGGGACTGGCTCGATTTCTGCAGCGCGGCCGGTTGCAAATGGTGGCAGATACTACCGTTTGGACCGACAGGTTACGGTAACTCCCCCTATCAGTGTTTCTCAACTTTTGCCGGTAATCCCCTCTGGATCAGCCCGGAAGATCTCGCTACGGAGGGATTTCTGGAGCAACTGCCTGCAGTAACCCCTGGAGATCCGGAGCGAATCGATTATGCCGTCGCAGTCAAAGAAAAGAACAGTGTATTGAATGCCGCCTGGCAGCTGTTTAACCAACGTAACGACCTCGATCTCCAACAGGAGTTCGCCCACTTCCGAGAGCAGGAACGGTATTGGCTTGACGACTTCGCACTCTTCATGGTGATCCGCGCTGAACACAGGCAGATTCCCTGGCAGCAGTGGCCCCGGGAATTGCGGACCCGAGAAACGCAGGCACTGGCACGGATCAGGGAGCAGCGTGACCAGGAGTTACTTCAGATTTGTTTCACCCAATGGCTGTTTGCCCGGCAATGGCAGCGTCTGCGCCGCGAAGCAACAGACAGGGGGATCGGCATCATTGGCGATCTGCCAATTTTCGTGGCAGCAGATGCGGCTGATGTCTGGGCACACCCGGAACTATTTAAACTTGACGCTGCTCTGCAGCTTCAGGTGGTTGCCGGTGTGCCACCCGATTATTTTTCCAGCGACGGACAGCTCTGGGGTAATCCTCTCTATGAGTGGGAGGAGCACACCCGGAGCAATTTTGACTGGTGGGTATCACGGGTTCGCTACGCACTGCAACTGGTTGATCTGGTGCGATTGGATCATTTCCGTGGATTTGACGCCTGCTGGGAAGTACCGGTGGGAGAAGCAACCGCCCGCAAAGGCAGCTGGGAACCGGCTCCCGGGCGGAAGCTGCTGCAACGATTGCAGGACGAGCTGAGTGAGCTACCCCTGATTGCTGAAGATCTGGGACTCATCACCCCGACTGTCAAACAGCTGCGTGAGGATTTCCATCTTCCCGGGATGGCCATCCTGCAGTTTGCCTTCGACACTGATTACAGCAATATCTTTCTGCCGCACAACCTGCAGCACCACAGCGTTGCCTATACCGGCACCCACGATAACGACACCACCCGCGGCTGGTGGCAGAACAGCAGCCGTCCGCAGGAGAGGCGCCATGCGCTGCAGTACCTGCACTCCAACCCCGCCAGGATTGTCCGCGATCTGGTTCGTGTACTGCTGGCTTCCGTACCCGCGCTAACGATCATCCCGTTGCAGGATCTGCTGCAGCAGGACAGCACCGCTCGTATCAACTATCCCGGTCGCCCCGAGGGCAATTGGGAGTATCGTTGTCTCGACGACCATCTTACCTCGAAACTGGCCGAGGAGTTGTACTCGTTAAACCAGCTATACGGCCGTCTGGCTGAATCGAAGGGATAAATATATTGCTGTTTCAGGGGTGACACAGTAGTTTAGAAAGTTCAAGAAGAATCTACTCGCCTTTGTTCGTGTTTACGACGCTTTGTTATGCACGACCGGGCGGCTTTTGCAACGACAGAGGCTGACATTGAC
This sequence comes from Candidatus Delongbacteria bacterium, assembly GCA_016784425.1. Taxonomy (GTDB): domain Bacteria; phylum CAIWAD01; class CAIWAD01; order BS150m-G50; family BS150m-G50; genus BS150m-G50. The sequence continues at coordinate 5,431 of JADHUQ010000130.1, forward strand.
CGCTAGACGCTTTTCCCTTTACTGGCTGCTCCTGATACTACTCACCTGGAGCACTGCCGCTCTGGCTCAGGATGTAGAATTTACAATTCTCGGCTTGTCGGTCGAGGGTAACGAACTGACAGATGATAATCTGATTCTGCTCAACAGCGGTCTGGGTGTCAATGACCGTATCACCTTGATTGACCTGCAGAACGCCATGCACCAGCTCTGGAATCTGGGCCGGTTCAGCGACCTGGAGATTGCCGAAGAGCGTACTGTTGGTGATGGCGTTTTCCTGGTTATTCGGGTGCAGGAGTTACCCCTGCTGGGAAAGATAGAAATTGCCGGAAACAAGAAACTGAAGAAATATAAGATCGAGGAAAAGGTAAACGAGATTCTGCTCGCCTTCCATCCCATCCCTTCCAGCGCTCCCTTCAACATTCGCCAGGCTCTGCTCGCCCTTTATAGTGAGGAGGGTTACAACCTGGCCGAGGTGGAGATTGACATTGATGACAGCAACCCCTCCGCCGCGGTTTGCCATATTTTTATCTCTGAAGGGGAGCATGTCCGCATCCGCGAGATTGTTTTTCTGGGTCTGATTGATCTGGAACCGCAAAAACTGCAGAAACAGATGAAGGAGACTCGTACCCGCCGCTGGTGGCGGTCTGGTAATTTTGACCGGGATAAGTATGAAGCGGACCTGCAGCTGGTCCTGGCGTATTGCCGTAACCGGGGATACAGTGATGTCGCTATCCTGTCCGATTCGTTAAGTTACAGCGAAGAGGGCAACGGTATGTTCATTTATGTCAATATGTATGAAGGCCCCCTCTACTATTTTGGTGATATTGCCTGGAATGGAAACACACTCTTCACCGACAGCTTCCTCAACAGTCAACTTGTCTTTAAAAGCGATGATATTTTTAACCAGGAAAAACTTGACGAATCAGTAATGATGAGGGTACAGAACCTTTACTACGATAATGGCTATATCAACGCCTATATCGATTACTCCCGTAAACCGGCCGCCGACAACCGCCTGGACCTGAATTTCACAGTTCATGAGGGAAATGAGTTCAAGGTTAAACACATCATCATCCAGGGTAATGACAAGACCAAAGAGAAAGTAATCCGGCGTGAGATGGTACTCTATCCCGGGGACACTTTTAACCGGGGAAAGCTGGATCGTTCTTTCCGCAACATCATGATACTGAACTATTTCAGCAATGTAGTACCGGATGTTGAAATTGCCGGTTCCGACCAGGTCGATCTGATCATGGATGTGACCGAGAAAGG
>JADHUQ010000131.1 GCA_016784425.1 Candidatus Delongbacteria bacterium
GCAAAGTAGTTTTCGTAGTGCCGGAGGGTGTACATCTGCGTCTCAAAACCAGCCTTAAGGTCATGGTTTTCCAGATATCGCTTATTGATATCGAAACGCAGACCATAGGATTCAGATTCGCGCTTCATGAAGTTGCGCCAGGAGTTCTGCAGGTGGAGGGGATCGTCAGGATCACCCGGCTGCCGGAACAGCGTGGTTTCATCCAGACCACTCGAACCGGGGAGCACCGTGCGGCCATAGGCCAGATAGTCCTCTGCCGAGTCACCGAAATTGGAGCGGCCGCCACGCAACCGTGATACTTTGTTGTAGTTAACAGCAAGAATGTAGTAGAGATCGGCACTCAGAGAATGATTCAGCCGCCCGTAATAGACCTGATTTTTATCCAGGTAACGTGGCAGATGTGCCGGATCGAAATAGTAGCTGTGACGATACTCCAACCAGTCATCCCGGCTGCCGATTGTACCAACATCCAGGCGCATGGCATCTGTCAACTGCGCGGTCACTTTGGCAAAATAGGAATAGTAATCGTCGGTGCTGTTGGGATTCATGCCGTCCCATTTGATTGAGGGATTACGGTCGCGACTCCAGCCTTTATCTGCCGCCACAAAGAACCGGTAGTTCGGGGAGTCAGGCAGAACCGGCCCGCCGAAAGCTACAGAGTAGAGGTTCTGGTCATGACGCAAAGCGTCGCCGCTCACATTGTCTGTCGACAGTTCCATCTCAAAGGTGTAGTCGGTAGCGCCGGTCTTGGTGGCATAGTTGACCACGCCGGACATGTAACGACCGTACTCGGCGCTGAAATTGCCCTTGTGCAGCAGGAAGTCGTTCCAAGCCAGTTCCGGCACATTGATGGTGACGAAACCGGAGTAAGGATCGTTAAGGGTGATACCGTCCACATTAAACTGAACTTCCTCCGGGCGTCCGCCGCGAACCATAAAACGGGGTCCGTTGCTGGATTCGTTGTAGTAACGCACCCGGGTGTCGATGCAGTAGGTAAACTCGGTAACACCCGGTTGGATGGTTACCAGCTCCTTGTAGCCACTGATCGGCAGTTCCCGGATCTCCTCGCTGGGGGTGATCAAAACCGAAGAGGTTTTGTCCAGCTGGATGAGGGGTCGGGTGGCTACAACAGTAATTGACTCCCCTGCGATTGTGGTGGTGGTCATGTTGAAATCACGCGGGGTGACGAAGTCAGGAATCACCGCCAGATTGGCAACATTCACCTTCTTATAACCCAGCACGGAGCACACCAGTGTGTACTTGCCAGCCGGGACATTGACGATGGTATAGTTCCCATCGACATCTGAAGATGCACCATAGGTTGTCCCTTCCAGGTAGACATTGGCGCCTGCGATGGTTCTGCCGTCTGCATCGACCACCTGGCCGACAACTTTTCCGACAGTACCCGCCAGCGCCATCACCGGAAGTATTACAACCAGTAAAAGTGCTGTCAGTTTACTCCTCATGTTTCCTCCGTTTGATAATGATGGGTATTTTTGGTGTATCGAAGTGCGAGGGGAAAGCGCTAAAGGCAACGGAATGACGTGAAGTGATAATGCACTGTCCTTGAGTCTTTGCGATGTGCGAACTGGGATCATGGAACGACACAGCCTCTCCCCTGAATGTGACAGACCCCGTCTGCACCGGTTCAGACATAGCCGCATAATGAACGTGTTTAGCAAAAATGTGATTGCGCCTTAGAATGTGATTGCCCTATTCAGCCATATCCTACCCTTCTCCCGGTACTTTGTCAAGCATATTTCTCCTGTCTCAGGTCGCTCCACAGGCTGTTGGATGGGATTTCACCGGAATGAATGGTGCCGAAACGGCTGGCTAACTGGGTTTATTGATCCCTGGCCTGGGCTGGAAGCTGGGAATGTGCTGTGGGGGTAGATTTTGCGACATCGGTGAGACAAGCCTTACACAAATCGATCTCCTCTATTTGCGGGAAACCGGACCGGTTTTTATCCGAGTTGTCTTCTGTCCTGAATAATCGCTTCACCCATCAATTTTGATCTGCATAATTGCCGATCTGCATGGAGAAATCGAAAGCCGGCGCCGAGTGGGTTACCGCACCTATGGAGATGAATTTTATGCCGCTGGCGCCCAGTTTACCGATCCGGTCGGCGGTGATATTTCCAGAGAGCTCCAGTTGGATACTGTTGTGGGGAATGGCTCCCACCTCCCGGATCATCTCATCGTCGAAGTGGTCCAGCATGATAATGTCAGGGTTCATTGCCACCGCTTCGCGGAACTGATCAAGATCTGTCACCTCAATTTCTACCGGAATATCTTCACACAGCTTCTGGCGATGCTTGAAGACAAGCTCCAGCGCCGGTCTGACACCACCGGCAGCGGCAATATGGTTGTCTTTGATCATGTACTGATCATAAAGACCCAGACGATGATTCTGCATACCTCCAACACGAACGGCGTACTTTTCCAGCAGCCGGTAACCGGGGGTGGTTTTACGGGTATCCAGCAATATCGGCAGCTCTCCCACCTGTTCAGCCAGGTGCAGCGCGGCACTGGTGGCTATACCGGAGAGTCTCCCCAGGAAGTTCAGCAGGATGCGTTCCCCGGCCAGCAGCTCCCGGACAGGACCGGTCAGCTTTAAAACAGTCTCCCCCTGTTTTACCTGGTCGCCATCACTAGCCAGCTCCTCAATCTGTGTATTTCCGCCGAGAGCCTCGTAGACCAGCCTGCTGATAAAGAGCCCGGCAATAACACCCGCCTGCTTGGCGACAATCCGGGCAGTGTGCAGCTGGTTCTCCTGAAACACGGCCAGGCTGGTGATGTCCCCCCGCTCTCCCAGATCCTCTTGCAGCGCCAGTTCCACGAGGTGGTGCGCGCTCTGCAGTATCGCCTGCTCCATTATTCCCGCTCCTCCAATGATTCCAATTGCCGCAACCGTTCAGCAGCGCTCTTGCCAAAACTGCTGCCCAGCCCCCGCTCGGCGATAATCCGTTGATAGAGATCGCGGGCGCGCTCCGGACGCTCCAGTTGTTCATAGGCCTGCGCCGCCTGGTAGATGGCGGTAATTTCCCACTCCAGCTCAGAATGGTAATCGAAATAGGTAACCTTGAGAAATTCCGCGATGGCGGATTCGTAATCACCCCGGTCATAATAGCACTGCCCGATGTAATACTGGATGGCGGCGGAATTATCCCGATTGGCGGTCTGCAACAGCTGGCGGAACCACTCGAGAGCTTTATCGGTGTAGCCGCTGGTGCGATATAAATTGCCCAACTCTATCCGGCGCTGTGTGATCTCCTCCGGATCAACCGATAGCTCCAGCAACTCCTCCAGCAGTGGTATAGCGGCTTCCGGCAGGTTCATCAGCTTGTAGGCGGCGATCAGATTACCCAGTACCGCCAGCCGCTCGCGCGGTGCGGATAGATCGATTAAAGCGTTGCGGAAGGCCAGTACCGACTGTTCCAGATTGCCGGTACGGGAGAAGAGGGTCCCGAGCGATAAATGTACCCGACCACGCAGGGCACCGGGGGCGAGGGTTTGTGACAGTTGCTGCAGCTCTGTGATCGCGGTCTCTTCATTACCCAACAGTATCTGCAGTCGAGCCAGTTCATAGCGTGCTTCGGCGTGGTATTTTGTGGTACCCTTAACTTTCAACACCATTTTCAGCAGCTTGTCCGCGTCGTCGTACTGCTGGGCCTGGAGCAGATGGCGTCCCTTTTCCCAGCGATAACGGGTGACGCAGGTGTCTTCCAGTACCTGCCCCTTGTACTCCTTGAGGTAGCTGCTGATGTTCTTCTTAGCCCGCTCCAGCTGTCCGGTACGCAGATCTGCCAGAATAATGAAGAAACGGTATTCGATTGCCCGTTCCGGTTGCAGCGGTACCAGTCGCTGGAAGAGCAGCTGCGCTGCTGCCGCCTGCTCCCGGTTGAACTCCAGAAAAGCCAGCTGTCGTATCGCCTCCAGGGTACCGGGATACTCCGGGTGGTTCTGCATCAGGTAGGACCAGTAGGATGCAGCCCGCCGGTTGTCATCCAATCGCGCATAAACCTCCCCGATCCTGTAGAGCGCGTCCAGGTAGCGATCACCGTGAGCGCCGGCGGTCAGATAACGGAGGAAATGGGGCAACGCCTCCTGTGGTTGTTCCAGGAGTAGATAGAGTCGGCCGATTTCATATTCGTTGGCCGGTGCAGCCACCGGGACGATATTAACCGGCATTCGCTCCGCTTCCAGCCGGTGGTTGAGCTCCAGGTAAATGGCCAGGGCGGCGGCGTGATTGCCGGCAGCAGCCTGCAGGCGCGCCAGTTCGAGGTCCAGTTCGGTTGCGGCGGGATGATACCAGTAATCCGTTTGAAACCTGCGGGCAGCTTCTACTCTTTCCGTTTCAGTCAGACCGGGGAGATAAAAGAGCTGTAACAGGGCGGTGGCCGCCTCGCCAGTTCCAGGGTGCTCCTCCATAACCTGACGGCATTGTCCTGCGGCGAGTTCCCAGTCAGCGAGCTGCTCGGCGAGTCCGCTGCGCAGCAATAACACTGCGGCGCCTTCCGTTCCACTGCTGTCAAGCAGGGCGAGGGCGTGGTGTGCTGTTGCAGCAGCACGATCCAGGTCGGGTTCGTGTCGGGCACTGTTCAGATTTGCCGCAGCTGCAGCCTGCAGTAACAGCGGGTCGCCGCCGGTTTGCAGTTCCACTGTGCGGGCATACTGCTGGTAATAGCTCAGGCTGTCGGTGGCGTTTGCAGCCTCCCTGTCTGCCAGCAGCAAAACCGCCTGGTACCGCCAGGGAGCCGGCAGACCTTTTTGCAGAAGTCGCTGCAGCGGTTCCCGGATATCCTCACCGCCGGCACTGCGTATACGTAACCAGTGATACTCTGCCGCAAGAGTGCTGTTGTCGTTGCCACCTGTTTGAACAGCCCTTTCCAGCAGCGGGAGCGCCTGGGTGTCGTCATGCAGTTCTTCAGCATAGATCAACCCCAGCTCCGCCGGGAGATTTCCACTGCCCCCTCCCTCACCCGACAACAACAGCAAGGTTATACGGGGCAACAGTTCTGTCATTTTCACACGGGGTGCAATCATTGCAGTTCGCAACCGCTCCAGCTCTCCCAGCAACGGCGAGGCGGGATAGTTGTTCTCGAATGAAGCACAGAGACGATCTGCCATCTCGTATTGGCCGGATGCGGCGCGCAGCCGGATGATCTCCAGGGCCAGCTCATCGGCAGTCTCGGTACGTCCCGGTTGCAGACGCGCCATCAGGTAGTCAGCCTGAGACCACTGTTCCGACTGGCGATAATAACGCAGCAGTGTCAGCGCCCAGGCCGGCTCGGTGGAGCCAATCTCAAGCACCAGCCGGGGCAGGTCCAGACCGCCCGCCTGGGCGGGGTGCTCCAGGAACCAGCGCAAAGCCCACCTCTGGAGCCGGGTCTGCGTAGAGTCGGCATCCCGGTAGAGTCCTGCAGCCGCCCGTTGAGCCAAACGGTAATTTCCCTGGCGATCGGCCGTCCAGGCAGTTTTGAAATTCTGGATCGGGTCTGGTGTTGCGATCTGACCCCAGGCCGCCAGGGCGCTGTCGGGATGCTCGCTGAAAAAATGGATGTCACCCAGCAGTTCCAGCCATTCGGCATCCTGGTTGGCAGTGGGGGTATCGGTGGACATGACCTTACGGGCCGCGCTGTAATCGCCGATTGTCACCAGCAGCCGGGTCAATTCCAGCAGCAGGGTGTGCCGCTCTTCCACACCGGCACTCTGTTCCAGGCGTCGTTCCAGCAGAGCGACCCCTTCATCAAAGAAACCACGGCTGAAATGCACTCGCGCCAGCAGAACAGAAGCCTGCAGAGCTGTTTCAACGGTCACCCGCTCCAACGGTATCTTGCCCAGGGCCAGCTCGGCATCCACATAGTTTTCCTGCGCAAAAGCGATCTGCGCTTCCAGCAGCAGGGCGCTGAAGTAGTGGGGGGAAGTTGTGTAGCTGAGCTGCAGACGTTCCAGCAGGCCGAGGGCTCGCTCCTGACTCCCGATTTGCTGAGCCATCCGGGCGGCCTGCAACAGGCCGAGGGGTGCCAGGGGTGAGCCGGGGACGAGATCGGCAACCCGGACATAGTTCTCCAGCGCCGCAGACAGGTTCCCCTCCTGGCGATAACAGTCTCCTGTCTTCAGCTGGGCGTCGGGGGCCTGACCACTGGCGGTATACTCCAACACTACCCGCTGGTACATCCGCCGGGCGGCGAGGTAGTCCTCCTCCTGGAAGAGACACTCTCCCTGCATGAAGAATGCTTCCGGTACACGGGGACTGGTGGGATAACGGCGAATAAACTCGGCGTACTGCTGGGCGGCGACATCGTAAAGTCCGTCGTGATACAACTTGCCGGCGTATTCATAATCGCGCCCCTCGCTGTCAGCATCAGCCAACACCACTGACACCATCAGGCACGCAACCATTGCCATCATTGCCGTGGCCTTAAAGACTCTGCCGGTCATACTGCCCCCTGTTTGTATCACATAGTTGCGAGGTCGTCTATCGACAGGGCAATTGCGCTTTGCCTACTCCTCAATTACGCTCAGATGAGCATAACCCGCAACCAGCTTTTTTACGGAATCCTCGAAGCGCACCTTGATACGGGCATCATTGCCCAGACCGCTGATCTGCATCACCTGTCCGATTCCGAAGGTGGGGTGACGCACCCAGACACC
>JADHUQ010000132.1 GCA_016784425.1 Candidatus Delongbacteria bacterium
CTCTCCACCAGGCCTGGGAACAGGTGCTGGATGAGGAATTTCGCCGTACCCTCCTGCTGGCAATGGCTATGTTGCGTACTGAACCGGCGCTCGAATTTCTCCTGGAGATTGCTGCGACGGAAACACTACCGGTAGCAGAGCAGGCTGTCAGCGCGCTCGCGCTCTGTCGTCATGATGACAGGTTGTATCTGGCTTTGCAGGATATAGGAGCTGCACGGGACGATGATCTTGCCACCATTGTGGAAAGAGAATTCCTGCGGGACAAGTAATCAGGTCTCATCAGAGTGTATCACATCTAGGAGGGGAATTCAATGCTACCATCGCCGAGAACAAATACTCGAGGACAGTACGATAACTCGGTTGTAAAAGAGCCTGCGGCGTTTGCGGCACTTCTGTCAGTGTGTGTTCTCCTTATCCTCGCAGTAACGGCGTTCGCAGGAGACCTGGCGCCATATCATGTATCACACACAGGGATTCTACAACAGGGCGGCTACCAGACCGATGCCTCTGCTTCCTCGCCAAGCGGTGAGTACTATTGCAGCTGGAGGGTTGGTCGGGTCGACCACGATCGGCGGGAACTGCTGGACTTCCGGCTCTGGGGGAATGAATCCGAACTCTACCGTCTGGACGAGGCTCCCGGCTCTGACCTCTATCTTGCTGATAATGGTATCTGCGCATGGTTGCAGCCACTGCATGATTCTACTGCCAGCTTAAGGCTCCGATTTCTTGACAGAGAGGGGGAGCTGTTGTTGGAACATTTTCCAAAAGAGGCTCCCACCCTTTTTGGATTCTCCGGTAGCGGGGAGCGTTTTTATGTCGGTAACAGCTGCTGTCTGGAACTGATCCATCTACCCAGTGGCACCATAACAACATTACCGGGGGGATGGCAATGCTCACTCGGTGGGGACGACAATCTGACCGCTGACTGTACTGTCGCCATAACCAACGCGAACCGACTACAGGTTTTCAGGGGCTCGAACGAACTGCTGTGTGTAACCACCGGTATTTCGTATCCGCGTCGTGTGACCGTCTTGTCAGACAATAGCGCGGTTGGTCTGATCGGTCGTACGCGGCTGGAGATCTACTCTCTGCCGGCGGGCGAGCTGTCGGGAGTTGCTGAGCTTCACAAAGGCCGCACCTTCCGCGATCTCACTGGCAGCGAAGGGGTTTTGCTGGCTGGTGTGCAGCACCGGGCGACGGATCGGTCCAGCGGCTTTCTCCAGGTTTACAGCCGGGAGGGAGAACTGCTGACAGAGCGTCAAGGTGAATCAGAACTCATCCCCCGAGCCCGGGAGGCGGCTCTGGCGAGACAGCTGCGCCAACAACGTGATACATATCCCTGGCCGTTTTTCCCCTTCGACAGTATGCGCACTGTCTGGAACCACTACGAACAGCATATGGGTGGCTATGGTGCCGATTACTCCTATCTACACCAGGGGTTGGACCTGATAACCCCGACCGGGGAGCCGGTCTTTGCTGTAGAAAGTGGCGTCGTCAAGTGCGTCCTTACTCTGGGTGGTGCTGTTTACTGGCGCCTGGCAGTCAGCCCGGTGCAGGAGGCCGGCTGGTCACAGGGCTGGCTTTATGCACATCTGATCGAGAGCAGTATCCAGTTTGATATTGGCGATACAGTACAGATCCACGATTACCTGGGTGACATCATCCAATGGAGTGACGATTGGGGGCATATTCATTTTGCTGAGATCGAGGATTTCGGGCTGGTGTGGCAATATGATGACAATGAATGGGGTATTACCCGCAACCCCCTTCCTCTGCTGGACCCCTTACCGGACGAAACCCCCCCGGTGTTTGAAGATGTTTTTCCAGGCAGTCGGTTCGCTTTCTCCCGTAACAACGCTTCCATCTATCTGGATCCGGATGATCTGAACGGAGCGGTCGATATCATAGTCAAGGTCTATGATCTGTCCGGGCCCTCACCCTGGCAGCAGCCTGCTCATACCCTCAACTACTGGATCGAACGGATCGCGGATGGCCAACTGGTGGTCCCCCGTACCCTGTCACAAGTGCTGAACCACCCCTACCCTTTCTACTCTTCAGACAATTACGAACCCTGGGCGACCCTGTTTTATCAGCGGGACGAGCTGCTGTTCCCCTCCTCCTGGATGGACACAACCCGTAACTACCACCAGATTCTGACCAACAGCGACGGGGATTCTCTGGCGGTATTAAGTGAGAAGGACCTGGCACTCAGCACGGATGCTTTCCAGAATGGTGAGTATTATGTTTTTGCTGAAGCACAGGACGACAACGGCAATGTCACCCGGGACAGTATGCTGGTTCGCTTCAACAATCCTGGTAACGACTGGTCACCCGTTATCACCGGGATCTGGTTGAATTCGGGAACCCTCTTTTTGGAATGGGCTGATATACCCACTGCTACCGGATATACCGTTTACAGCTCCGACACACCTTATACCGGTTTCACACCTGATTTTACCGGTAGTTACACTGGATCAAGTTGGTCAACCACACCGGGACTGGCACCTTTCCGGTTTTACCGGGTAACGGCGGATATTCCCTGAGGGTCGTATATCCCGCTGTTCAAAACGGCGACCGTAGAGTAGGATCGTACTTCTGCCCGGATGCCTGCCAGTTAAATGAGGGACTTTTACAGCCCTTCAGCTCGGTTGCGATATTGGATTTATGCCCGACTCTAATCCCGTGGATCTTCCTGGAGGCTGGCTATTTCATCAGGTGTATAGCCCAGCTGAGCCCAGTCTAAACCCCCCTGCTCTCCATGGCAATTGTTACAACTCAGGGCGCCTTCCAGACTGATCGCCTGGCTGATCTCCATCTGGGAGTCATTGGGCAACCAGCGCGCCTTAACCCGGTTCATGGCCCTGACATCCTCGTAGGATTTGGTGTCCCAACCGTCAACATCCATGAAGGACATGAACCTGTTCATCCGATGGACATCGAATTGGTGCAATTCTGTTTATAGCGAAGTTGGACAATGCTGGATTCAAGATCTTGTTTTTTGCAGGAAAAAGGGGCGTTTAAGGGTTGATTTCAAGGGAAAAACAACTTCATGTGCTTTATTTACAACATGATAACTGGGTCCGACCCCAAAAAGGGTTTATTTCGCCAATTCCAATGACGCTTATTAAGGCATACATCGTTTAACGAAATAATTATTTACATACTGTCTTCGGTGTCTCGAAGCCTGCTCGTACACAGTTTTCACTCGCGGGAGAGAAAAAGCCCGCCGAAACGATGCAGCAACCATCGCTTCAGGCGGGCTCAATGAACTTCAGGTCACGAAAACCTATTCGGATGGGCAGGCCGCAGTGACCTGATAGAAGAAACTGCCAACCTCACTATCCATCCAGATTTCTTCACCAGAACCATTAGGGATGCTATCTACCAAAACAAAACCTGTAAATGGATCGGTGGATTTGTAGATGTTGAAGAAGCCGGCACCATAACCGCCACTCATTGTCAGGATTGCACTGCCCCCGCTGTACTCAATCGTTACAGCAGGTGTCGGGACAATGATATCAAGTTGATAATCACCCGAACTGCTGCTGTAGCCCTCAACACAGATCAGATAGCTGCCGGATTCAAGTCCAATGTCGATCTGTGATTGCAATCCGCAAAAATCGTCGTTAGAGGCGATCTCCGTTGTGCAATCGTCCTCCAGCAGTCGCAGGTAGGAATCGTATGTGGTTCCGTCTCCACACAGGCTGATACTCACGAAGGCTGACTCGTCCAGGGTGAAACGGGTCCACTCATCGGGAGATTGATTCCCATAGGTGTCGATATTGTCGCTCGTTGTACTGAAGAACTGGTACGGCAGACAGGGTGCGATGAGGGGATTCTCACAGGTTTCTCCAACCGCCGGCACCCAGGTGTTGTAATTCAGGCTCACATAATATGGCTTACCGCAGAGCACACCTGAATAAGCATCCGGAGCAACAAAGACCGCGTAAGTTCCGGCATCCAGGATTAACTCGATTGTCATAACCTCGCACGCTTGTCCGTATCCGTAGGCAACATTGGAGGAGGGACATTCAGGCACACCGCTGGCAATCGCCAGATAAAGCGGGAATTCCGCTTCACCGGTCAAGGTAACCTCACTGGTTTCTGCCAGATCAAAGAGGAACCAGTCGGTGTCACGCGTGTTGCTTCCACCAACCTGATAGGTTCCGGAGGTTCCACAAATAGTCTCACCGTTACCGATAGCACCAAAGACATATGGTGTAGAGTTACAGCCGCCATTGACTATATCCACATACTCGTCATGGCAGATCTCTTCACCTTCGTCGCTGCCACCGGGTGGACAGGTAACCACACAGGGCTCTTCCAGAACAATGTCGAGGTGGTAGTTACCGGAATTGCTGGAATAACCCTCGATGCAGACATTGTAAGTGCCCGCTTCAAGTTCGATAGAAACTTCAGATGGGGAATATGGTGCAGTATCTTCATCACAGGTGGGGCCGTCATCGTCATAAGCAATCTGTGTAACGCAGTCATCACCGAGCAGACGCAGATAAGTGTCGTAGTCGGTTTCCGGACCGCAAAGTTCAAGTGTCACCAGGGCGGAACTAGCCAGTGTGAACTGGTGCCACTCGTCCGGGGAGGAGTTGCCATAACTGTCTGTGTTATCTGTCGTATTGCCAACATAAGTATAAGGGAAACTCTCAATCAGGAACGGGTTGATACAGAAATCACCCTCAGCCGGTGTCCAGGGGGTAAAGGTCAGCGTAGCAATATATTCGCTGCTGCAGAGTACACCGGAGAAATTCACCGGGGCAACAAAAGCAGCATATGAACCTGCCGCCAGAATGGTAGAGATTGTGACTACATCACAGGGGCCATCGGTAGCACTGCTGACTACTACTTCGGGGTCGCAATCAGGTACACCGCTTACCAGAGCCAGCATCAGGTCAAACTCCGCTGCCCCGGTCAAGACCACTTCACTGATCTCAGCCAGGCTGAATAAAAACCAGTCGGTGTCGCGGGTTTCAACGCCACCAACAGCAAAGGTTCCGGAAGTACCGCAGATTGTATCACCAGAGTTGATCCCCACAAAAGCCGGTATATCCGCGTTGCATCCACCGTTGTAAAGGTCAATATATTCATCATAACAACTGTCTTCACCTTCGTCGATACCGCCGCCAGGGCAGACGATATCACAGGCGGAATCCACTATGGTCAGATCAAAACTGGGAATACATTCCGGTGAAGGCCAGGTGTCGATCATGATGTAATAGGTACCTGCTACCAGACCGACCCCCTCCAGTTCGCGGGGAGTGGCGGAGGAGCCGGTGACTGAGTACAGAAGTGTACCGACATCGGGACAACCATCGAAAACACCAATTCCGGACCAGGTGCTGGTGCCGGGGTCCATGGTTATATCAACAGTAACATCCTCCGTTACGGTGACTTCATAGATGATATCTTCACCACCGTCGTAGTAACCCATTCCGGTCTGATCATAGTCATCTATCATACCACAGGTAGTTTGAGCCAGGTCGCTATAAGGCAACTCGACAGGAAGCGTTACGACTACCGGGACAAAGCAGCTGGATCCAACCGGGGGTGACCAGGGTTCACAGGTCAATGTCCCCCAGAAGTCGGCAGCGCAGGAGATTCCACTGTAGACATTCGGTGCCACATAGGCTGCATACTGTCCGGGATAGAGGATAGACGAAACTGTCAAAACCTCACACTCCGAGCCTGTACTCGAAGCGATAGTCACTGGCGAGATGCAATTGGCAACATCGACCAGCCTGATGTAGGGTGGAAATTCAGCCTCCACACTCCAGGTAACTGACGAGGGTTCGGTGATATCAAACAGATACCAGTCGGTGTCACGGCTGTTGACGCTGTTCAGAACAAAATCACCCGCGGTTCCGCAGATAGTCTCTCCACAGGCGATCGTACCAAAATAGGCGGGATCGGTATCACAACCGCCGTTGGTGATATCAACATATTCATCATAGCAGTCGGGCTCCGGATCAATCGTAGCACCAAAGGGGCACTCGACGACGCATGGTTCGGTACAGGTAATCGTCAGGTCGAAAGCACTGGAAGCGCCATTGTAGCCGTCTACGACCACATAGTAAAGACCTGGATTCGGGTAGTTAAGTGTGGCGGTACTGTTACCGTAAGCAACGCAGGTCGCAGCATCGCAATCGGTGAGGATAAAGACATCCAGATCGGCGCTCATGTTGGTCAGTTGAGCGGATATACTGTTGTAATTGTCGATCAGATCTAGAGTGTAAACCAGTTCACCGCCGCTTTCGTTCCAGCTGGAACAGGAATATGTAAAGACGGTGTTTGGTGCCGTAGTATTGTCACCCGCAATAGTCTGGCCACAGATAAGCTCAATTGCATTGGTGCAATCCAGTGGTGCGGGAGGAGCCACCTCAGTCATATCCAGTACGTAGTTGCCGGAAGCACCACTATACCCATCGATAACGATGTAATAGGTATTGCCACTGTACAATTGCAGATCGGTCAGTTCACTGACATAACCGGGACAGGTGTCGTCATTGCAGGCGAAGGGTGTCCCCGGGGTTACAGCATTTTCATAGATGTACAGCTTGGTATCATAATCGGAGCCGTTACAGAGCGTGATGTCTACCAGTATATCTACAATAGGGGTATAGCTGTAAACCACATCC
>JADHUQ010000133.1 GCA_016784425.1 Candidatus Delongbacteria bacterium
CAGTTATCTCAAGCAAACCCAGACAGGTTCTGCCGCCGGTACGCCGGATGGGCCGATCGTCTGGAGTTTTGATTGGACAGCACCGGCCAATAGCAGCAGTGATGTGATTTTTTACGCAGCCGGCAATGCAGCTAACAACAACTCGAGTACTGCAGGTGACTATATCTATACTGCCGCAGTTACAATCCCGGTTGTCGAAACTGTAGCAGCCGATGGGCAGGTCGTTGCTGGAATCTCATTACAGCAGAACTACCCCAACCCATTTAATCCGACCACCACAATCCGATTCAATCTGACCACCCCACAAACGGCAACAATTGTGATACACAATACACTCGGCCAGGAGGTGCACAGAATAGTCATGGGTCAGGTCGGTACCGGTTTGCATGAGCTGAATTTTGACGCTGGCAGCTTACCCAGTGGTGTGTATTTCTATACTCTGAGAACCGGTAGCCTTATCGAAACCAGAAAGATGGTTCTGCTGCAGTAACGGAAACGCGAGAACATCTTTCTTCAGCAACATAGACACGCACATATCACGCAATTTGTATACTGCTTACAGTTTACACTGTACCAGGGAGCAGCGCTCCCGGACTCGCGGTTTTCTTCGGTTTGAACTGTCCAGAAAGCCAGTAAAGCCCTGTTGACCCCTGCCCTTATTTACCTAAAACTGCGAAGCTCCATCTGTGATTTCTTGAAGCGCAAGCATATCCCCCCTACTGAATCATGATGTACAGTGATACTCATCTGAAATGCACGGTTTATAATGGAGACAGCGGCATCACTTAGTGTATTTTCCAAAATGCACCAACTCAATCGGTCAGCTCAACTGGGAAATACTATTACAATAATGTTCCTGAAGTGTTGCCGGTAAATGAAGCGAAAAGATACGAATGAGGTCCACTGCTTCTGTACAGCTGGTCAACATCAAAGAAGTTCCTGCATCCATAAAACTCAATATCACGGTTTTTTTCTCCGATTAGATAGTCAGCAGTGTTCGGCAATTTATTCTTTAGATACCCATCAAAGAGCCGGACAAAATCTTCCAGTGAGTTTGAACTGAATGTGACTGCTGTGGATTCAAGCAAGTGTCGAAAGG
Organism: Candidatus Delongbacteria bacterium; assembly: GCA_016784425.1. Taxonomy (GTDB): domain Bacteria; phylum CAIWAD01; class CAIWAD01; order BS150m-G50; family BS150m-G50; genus BS150m-G50. Next base: position 1,100 of record JADHUQ010000133.1, read on the forward strand.
AGAAGCTTTTGAAATAGTTTATCGGATTTCTGACTCTGGCCGTTGTGGTTTCGGCAACCAGCCTGGCGGAGACATCACCTGATTATGATGCCTGGAAGGTGAGTCAGCGTACCACACCAGCCCAACGTTCTTTCACCAGCAGTGTAAGTGCGGTTGTCAGTGTCAACGCAAATGATAGCGACGGTTCGTTCACCATAGGAACTGCTGACGGGACACGCCTCCTCTATGGTCATGGTTATGATCCCTGGTCAACGCTTTTCAACCTGCGCGTTGATGGTGTAGAGTACCTGCAGACAGATCTGGCACTGGAAACCGCTCCCACTCTGGATGGTGCAACCATCAGGTGCAGTTTCACCATCGACAATTACCGGGTCTGGCAGTATTTAACACCAATCGATTTCAATGAGACTGAGGGTGCGGTCAAAATCGAATATCTGATCGAAAACAATTCCGGTGAGGTACACGATCTGGACCTATTGCTCGAGATGGACACTATGGTCGATTGGAATGACGGTGCACCAATTTCCACTGAGTTTGGCTACACTGGTGTGGAGACCTGCTTTGATGCCCCTGATATTCCGGACTACTGGCAGGCCTTTGAGGTAGATCCCAACCAGGATCCGGAGTTCCTGATAGGTCAGGGAACTTTGAATGGTTACGATGCCACACCACCCGATCGATTTGCTTTTGGTAGTTGGGGTAACTTCTACACACCTGACTTTGGTTATGAGTGCAACAATCTGGGGTATTATGATTCCGCTACCCTGCTCTGGTGGTACAACTGTCTTGAGCCAGGTGGTTCCACCTATCTTTGTACATATTATGGGGTCGGTTCGGTAGCACAGAGTCCGGGTGAATTATCGCTCACAATGAGTGCCCCCGATGAGTTGACCTGTGATCAATATGGGGAACTGGTTCCCAATCCGTTCAGCGTCAACCTGATTGTAACCAACACCGGTGTGTCGGTTTGTGAAGGTATTGTCGCCACAATTTCACTTCCAGTCGGTTTGACAACCACCAACAGCTCAGTAACTCTGGGTAGTATCGCAGCCAACGAGTACGCTACTGCCTCGTTCGAGGTTACCGCAGCTGACGCGCCCTGTAATCTGTGGCTTTCCTACAGTTGCAGTGTCACTTCCACAACTTGTGATGAAAATGTGGTTGGTGATGATGTTTATATTCCCTGCTGCGAATTCACGGAAGTAGAGCCGGAGGGATATGCTCTAAGACAAAACTACCCGAATCCCTTCAATCCCACCACCATTATAGAGTATAGCCTGGCTGAGGCGGTTCCAATCCGCATCCAGGTTATGAATATGTCAGGTCAACTGGTTACTACACTGGTCAATGAAACGGGTACCCCCGGGGTACATCTGGTAGAGTTCAATGCCGCCGGTCTGCCCAGCGGTCTCTATTTCTATACCCTGATCGCCGGCACCTATGTTGAGACACGGAAAATGGTCCTGCTGCAGTAGTTTGATAAACAGTCGTTCCTGTTGACGGCCGTTTTCGACAGATCATTGAAGATAGATGAGAGAGGAGGCTACCAGGATTTGGTGGCCTCTTTTTTGGATATCGCTCATTTTGCGAACCTCTAATTCGGCGGCATTTTTCCGTAACATCCTGTAATTACAGTCCTAACTGGGGTCGGACCCAGATTAACTGCTGTAATTACAGAACATACACCCTTAAAAAGCTCAAATATCGCCCTTAAATGGTCCTTTTTGGGGTGAAAAAGATACCTCGGTACCATACAGCTTAGCTTGATCTTCAGGGAGAATGATCTCACACCAGGTATGGCGATGATATCTGTTACAGACGGTTGGTGGCAGCTCGTGATACTTTGGGAGTTGTTCCCAGTGCCGCATTCTGACCAACGCCACCCATTTCGGCAGGTGAGGATACATCGATGGGGAATAGCGTTACCTCCCTCGTGAATCAAAAAGAGGGGAGCGGGCGTATCAGTTACAGCAACCAACCGGATGACATAAACTGCCGAGAAAACGGTGTTGCGGTTCCATGTTTCAGGAGCATTCAGTACAAACCAAAAAACATGACCAGGGCTACCCTGGGGATGAAGCTGCTACTTCGCGCAGCAGCTCCAGCGCCCGCTCGATCGACTCGGTGCCGACAGCCAGGCTGGTGACCGCCCGGATGGTATCAGGTGAGGTGGCGAGTACCAGAACTCCCTTTTGCCGCAGACGCTCCACCATGGTCGCTGCAGGCTGACTCTCCACCTCAAAGTAGACCATGTTGGTTGCCACCAGAGCCGGATTGGTAGTCAGACCGGGAATGTCAGCGATCCCCAGAGCCAGGAACCGGGCATTGGCGTGATCTTCAACCAGACGTTCCCGGTGATGCTCCAGCGCATAGAGAGCTCCCGCAGCGATGATACCGGCCTGCCGCATACCCCCGCCCAGTTGTTTGCGAACATGACGAGCACGTTCAATCAGAGAAGAGCTCCCCACCAGCGCTGATCCGACCGGTGCACCCAATCCCTTGGAGAAACAGACGCTCACGCTATCGAACCCCCCGGCATATTCCTTTTCGGTTACACCGGTTGCAACTGCAGCATTCCAGAGGCGAGCCCCATCGAGGTGGAGCAGCAGATCCCTGCTGCGGGCGACCTCACAGACGGCGTTGATCTGGTCCAGTGTCCAGACAGTACCGCCACCACGATTGTGGGTCTGCTCTACTGCCAGCAGCCGGGAGCGGGGGAAGTGTACATCCACCGGACGCAGGGCCGCGATAACAGTATCAGGTGTGAAGATTCCCCTATCGCTCGAGAGCAGACGGCAGGTCACGCCGGAAAGCGCCGCCGGTGCCCCCGCCTCATACCAGTACATGTGCGCTTTTCTCTCCAGCAGCATTTCGTCCCCGGGACGGGTATGACATCGCAACGCAACCTGGTTGGCCATAGTCCCGGAAGCTACAAAGAGAGCAGCCTCCTTACCGAGCAGCTCCGCTGTACTCTGCTCCAGGCGGTTTACGGTGGGATCATCACCAAAAACATCGTCACCAACCGGGGCGCTCGCCATCGCTTCCCGCATTCCCGGTGTGGGCTGGGTAATGGTATCGCTGCGCAAATCCACAAATTCAGCTGTCACCTTAGCCTCGTCTTGAAAGTCCAGGTAAAAAACTATTTAGAACAGCTGTCCCAGGCATTCAGGTAAATCCTGGAAGCAGGATCTGGAAAGCTGAATACAAGGACTTATCTGGATAGAGCCGGTTTGGAGGTTGCTCAGCGGCCGGCGGTACGACAAACCCGGAAACCGCCGTCGTCATCAGCGGAGGCGGGATCGACCACACCCCGATAGGCGGCGGGTAGATAACCACCACCATAGCCCCAACTACCTCCCCGCAGCAAACGTCCATAACTGCTGTCAGCCCCCAACGGATCAACCTGGGGTGAGCTGGTGTAATCCTCATACCAGTCGCCACACCACTCCCAGAGATTTCCGGCAAGGTCAAGTTGACCCAGCACCCCGGCCCCGGCGGGACAGGAGCCTACCGGTGCTGTCCAACCCACACAATATTGATAGGGTTGAGCGCTTTGGTCGTAGTGATTGGCCAGACTACAGGATGGAATCGCCTCCCCCCAACAGTAAGTCCGATTGTCCGGATAACGGGCGGCATACTCCCACTCCGCTTCAGTGGGCAAACGATAACCCTCGGCACTGTAGGGGTTATGACCTGGCGTCTGTTCCCATTCTCCCAGGTAGAACTGCGTCAGTCCTTCCATTTCGCTGCGCCAGTCGCAATAACAGGCGGCACCATACCAGGAAACCTCTTTCACCGGATGATTGGTGGGATCATACCCATCCGGATAGGCCACCTGCGCCTGCCACCCCGGGGCTTCCCGCAAACCGAAGAGACCATCAGCAAAGGTGAACTCGCAGTCATCATCATCCAGATCCAGCAGTTCAAAGCTGTATGCTGCCACCGTCGTGCTGCTGACCGTAAGATAGCCCTGGTCATAAGCCCATTGCAGCCCCTCGAGGTATTGCAGATTGGTGACCTCTGCCAGCGCCAGGTAAAAAGCGCTGGTCAGGGTAACCTGGTGTACCGGTGTGGCGACACCTGTCTGCCCCATGGTGAAACTGCCGGCGGGGAACAAAGTAAATCCGGGTGGTACGGTCAGGCTATCCAGAGCGATTATGTAAAAGAACTGCTGTCCGGTGGCTGTATTGAACCATGGTGGATTTTCGACGATCTCCAGCAGCTCGCCGACGTTATACGGGCCTTCACCACAGTCGTAGATCGCATAGCGATCCGCCCCGACGACCTCCTCCCAGTTAAGAACCATATTGACTGAATCGCCTGCCTGTTCACTGAAAATGGTGACCTGGGGTGGTTCAAGTGCCCAGAGCAAAGGGGTCAACCACAGCAGTGACACAATCAGATTCAGAATGAATTTCATCTTGGCCTACCTTCTGCGTTGCTGAAATATCGTAAAACCCCGGGACTTATTCCATTGAAAGCTACTCTACCAGCGGCTTTAAGGGGAGTGCGGGATAAGCAGCAGGTTACGACGGGCACAAGGAGCCGGCTTCCAGTGGGTGGTCGCAGGGGTTCCGAGCCTGCCAGTAATGTGTGGTTGATTCCCGCGCAGCTGTCGGAGAAGTGGACATCATATTTTTTACCAGCGTTCAAATCCCGATTCACTTGAGCAGCAACAAGCGCTTAACCTGCCACTCTGCATCCATTCGAAGCCGGCAGGAACAAACAGGACCCGGCCTCCAATCTCCTCTGTGCCCTGTGGTATTATCTCTTCGACAATGTCGACTTTCCTGAAAAGACCTCAAACATCACTTCACCAGCAACATCCGTTTTGTATCACGCAGTTCACCACCCACCATCAGGCGGTAGAAATATACCCCGGAAGGGAGACCGGTTGCGTCAAACGAAACCTCATAATCACCCCTGTTCTGCGGTTCATCAACCAGGGTGCCAACAATCACCCCGGCAAGATTATAGACAGCAAGATCGACCTCACCGGGGGTTGACAGCTGGTAGCGAATAGCCGTGGTGGGATTGAAGGGATTGGGATGATTCTGTGCCAGCTCGTACCGATCAGGATGGCTGGGTTCTATCTCAGGGGTAACCGCCTCAGTCTCCATCCAGAGCAGTTGTGCCCCGGGACCGCCATAACAGCCACTGTCATTGCGGAGCGTGCCCTGCGCCGGCCATTGCGCCCAACCGGGATCAGCAGCATCTTCAGGATCATTATAAGCGGGATTGGGATCCCCGGCATCGATACAGGGTGAATCGGGCAACAAGGTGTAGTCCCCCTCTGAACTGCCGGTGAAGCAGGGTGCGGTATTGAAATTCCCCTCCCCTTCCCAACCCCCTTCAATATTCGAGTAGGTGACAGCAACCTGCGCCCCGCTGAACTCATTCAGATAAGCGTTACCCCAGCTGATACAGTTGGTGACAGCACCGGTTGTGTTCTGGCGCAGGAAGATTCCAGCACCAAGGTTGTCG
>JADHUQ010000134.1 GCA_016784425.1 Candidatus Delongbacteria bacterium
GTGGAGCTGGCAGGTAGGAAACGGGGCCAACTCCTCCCGGAATTGCCAGGCGGAAGGGGTGCTGGCTCCCTTGAACGCCGATCAGCTTTTGTGGGAGGGAAGCACCCTCTTTTCCTACTGGCCGCATCAACCGTTTATCCAGGATAGTGTCATGGTCACGGATCGTACCTTCGACATGAGCGACGTGCTGCATGGCACCGCTATCGTCGCCTACGATCTGCTGACCGGGGATACGCTGTGGACGCAGGATCTACCGGTAATTTATCCGGCAACCGACTGGCGCAACCGGGTTTGTGGCGTCTGGGAGGGGGTGGTCTACGCTACCCGGGCCGGGAACACCAATGCCTCCTGTCTGTACGCGCTGGATCTGACCGACGGCACTATCAGCTGGGAATCGGAAGCACTGACCGATATGTCCTCTACCGAATGTGTCGCGTTTGCACCCAACGGCGATCTCCTCATCGGAAATTTCAGCAGTATCGCCCGGGTCAGTGCACTGGATGGAACTACTGTCTGGGATGAGGTCCGCTATAGCCCTACTTCCGGGGGGAGTGAAGTAGCGTGTTTCGAAAATCATGTCTATGGGTGGGAAGCCAGCGGGTCCGGACCTAAAATTGTGGTGCACGATCTGTCAACGGGAGCCTTCCTCTATGAAAGTCACGGCATCGGGGGCGGTCTGGTTCAACAGCTCGGCTGTTTTGTCGGTCCCGATGGGATAGTCTATGCCCCCCGGACACAAAACAATACTGTGACCGATTCCCTGGCCGCTTTCGAAGATACCGGCAGTGCGCTGGTCGAGCTGTGGCATATCCACCTGGCCTATGTCCCCTTTGCCACCTTCGGGGTAGATCTCACCGGGGATGTTTATTCGTACACACCTGACTATCGGATTATCCACATCGATTCTCACAGCGGTGACCCTCTGGGTCGCTCCGTTCCGATTGCGGTTGACCTGCCTGTGCAGAGACAGCTTTTCCAGGGAGGAACTTTGTGCGCGGCCGCCGGTGAGAACAGGGTAAGAATCTCCATACCTGATTACTCCACCCGTGAACCGACAGTGCTCGACACCTCGATTATCATCGCTGATCCGGATGCAGGTGTAGTCTCACCGCAGGCAGCCCTCGATGCGGAGGGTTATCTCTATGTGACAAATCATCAGGCGGAGCTCTTCTGTTTCGATTCCGGGCTGGAACTGATCTGGCAGGAAACCTTTGACCGGCCGGATGGACCTGCAATAGCCAGGGATGGACAGCTGGTTATCTGTGCTGACGCCTACGAGATGAAGGTGTTCGCCGGTAGAGGTGTTATCGAACTCGGAACCATCAGCGGCAGGGTTACCCTCAGCGGTGGCAACGGTGATGTGAGCTCAGCGGTTGTCGCGGCTGGCGGTAGTGAGACCAATCCGGACCTGGAGGGTAACTACAGTCTCGATGTGACAGCGGGAACCTATCAGGTGTCGGCATCTCTGGAGGGCTATCTGCCCGGAACGGTAGATGAGGTAGTTGTGGAGGCAGGCGAGACTACAGAAGATGTCGACCTGCTGCTGCTGGCTGAAACGGTGGTGGTGGGTGGAACGCTCTTCGTCGGGCTGGAAGGGGGAGCGCCACCGACATTCCACACCGATATGGATGGTTTTCCAGATATTACCTGGACCGGCGGCTTCTCCTTTGATGTCAGCGGGGCCGCAGCCACCCCGGAGGGAATCATCTACCTGTGTGAAGGGGCCTTTACGACCAATCTCTACGAGGCGACACTGGAAACCCAACCGCAGCAGTTGTGCGTAATTGAGTCAGACATGAGCGGCCTGGCCTATGGTCGCGATCAGCTCTGGGGTTATTCCAATTATGCCGCTCCGCGTGGGATTTACGGCATTGATCCCGCCACCGGTGCAACAGAGCTGGCGCTGGATGTAGGTGATTATCGCTTCTTCGCACTGGGTTACAATCCGGCGGATGATCTTTTCTACGGCTATACGGAATATGGAGCTACCGGTCTCTACGCTGTCGACATCGACAGCGGGGAGATGACCCAGCTGGCCGGAGCCATACCGGCAACAAACGGGCAGGGGCGGGGGCTGGCTGTCGGTGACGGTGTGGTCTATCTGACCGCCACCCGGGGTGACGATGACATTCCCTGCTTTGCTTATGATCTGGCACAGGGGGCAGGTGGTGTCTGGATCGGTTTCCCCAATCCCTATCCAGCTTTTCACTCCACCGGGGGTGCCGCCTGGATCCCCGACGTAATTGAACAGATCATTCCCCTGAAACCTGAAGGGTCCACCGGCATGCCCGGTCGTTTCACGCTGTCACAGAACTATCCCAATCCATTCAATCCGACTACTACCATCGAATTCACCCTGAATTCTACCCAGGAAATTGAACTGGCGCTCTTCAACCTGCTGGGACAGAAGGTGGCCCTGCTGGCGGCAGGAGTGTATCCGGCGGGAATACACCGGGTCGTGTTTGACACCTCTGCAGCGGCGGGGTCACCCCACCACCCTTTGTCTGCTTTGCCCAGTGGGGTGTATCTGTATCGGCTGACAGCTGCTGATCTGGTCATCTCCAGAAAAATGGTCTTGCTGAGGTGATACTCCGGTATTACGGACAGCCAGGCAGCACCCCTGGTGTTGCCTGCTCGAGCGAAAAGATTCTTGCCGGATAAGTTTGTGGCAGGTAAACAGTTTGGTGGCACTGAAGGGTGAGACATGATAACAGGTGATCTGCGGAAATGAGATCCCGGGTCTCCTGCTTAATGACAGCGATAATCTGAGGGTAGATCATGATTGATTTTTTCAGCGGTTTTTTCGAAGCCCTCCAGCAGATCGGTCAGTTCGCTCTGTTCACGGTCAAGGGGGAAGTTGTCCGGGTAAGCCAGTTGGTGCTGGCGTTGGTGCTGTTGATCATCGGCCTTTTGTTCAGTCGCTGGCTGGCGATAAGGCTGCGTAAGGTTCTGATCAGTCGTACTAAAGCTGACCAGAGCTCCGCCCTTCTGCTGCAGCAGATTTTCTTCTATGTACTTGTAGTGGCGGTGATACTCTCCACCCTGCAGATGCTCCAGATACCGATCACCCTGTTTGCCTTCCTCGGTGGTGCGATTGTAATCGGAGTCGGTTTCGGAGCCCAAAATATCTTCAATAATTTCATGAGTGGCATCATCCTGATGGTAGAGCGTCCCATCCGGATCGGCGACCTGATAGAGGTGGATTCGCACCACGGGTATGTCAAGACTATCGGTGCCCGTTGCACACACATTCGGCTGGTGGACGGGATTGAGATGCTGGTGCCCAACAGTGTGTTGCTGGAGAGTAACGTCACCAATCGTACCCTTTCCGACAAGAAAGTGCGAACAACCGTCAGCGTCGGTGTTCAATACGGTTCGCCGACCGAGGAGGTGGCTGCGATTATGCAACGGGTGGCTGAGGAACACCCCCTGATCCTGTCAGATCCACAGCCCGTCACTCTATTCCAGGAATTTGGTGACAGTGCGCTTAATTTTGAGGTTTACTTCTGGGTGGAGATCGATCTCATGATTACTCTTAGAAAAGTGCGCAGTGATGTCCGCTTTGCCATCGACAGGGAGTTCCGGAAAAATGGGATCACTATTGCCTTCCCACAGCTGGATGCACACCTTGACGCCAGTCAGCCGCTCGAGGTTCACCTGAAATCAGTCGAGTAGTTCGCCCGCCGCAGCTCCGGGATCGGTGCTGATCAGATCGCAGGGAAGCTTTATTAAGGTGAAATCTCAACGGTACTCATCGTAAAGGAGAACCCCCTCCATGAACACGGCTCGTTGGTCGGTGACAGTACTACTGGTACTGGCTTCAGGCGATGCCCTCCCGGCGGCAGTTCATCATGTCCCCGAGCAATACAATACTATCCAGACCGCTATCGACGCTTCCCTCACTGGTGACACCGTGCTGGTGGCTCCCGGTAACTACGGGGAAAATATCAATTTCAACGGACGGTTGATTACGGTTGGTTCTCATTTCCTGACAACCGGTGACAGCAGCTTTGTCCTGCAGACCTCAATCGACGGGAACCAGGATGGCAGCACCGTCGCTTTTAATCACCAGGAGGATTCCACAGCCTTACTGACCGGCTTTACTATTACCAATGGCAGCGCTTTGCGGGGTGGTGGCATTTACTGCCTGGTATCTGGTCCGACACTGCGGCGGTTAATCCTCAGCGGCAACCAGGCGGAAAGTGGCGGTGGTATCGCCTGTCTGTCCGCGTCTCCCCGGCTGGAGCAGGTTGTCATCCAGAATAACATCGCGACCGAAGGAGGTGGTGGTTTCTATCTGACCGGTCCGATTTCAGCCCCCCTGTTTGCGGAGGTGATACTGCGAGGTAACCAGGCACTCAACGGGGGCGGGTTGCAGATACACAATTCCTCCCCGAATCTTGCAGGTCTTATCGTGCAGGAGAACAGCGCCGACCAGGGTGGTGGTATTCACTGTTACCTGGCCCAAACGCAACTCCAGCTGTCGCAGGTGATCGGAAACAGTGCTGCTGCCGGTGCTGGTATCTACTGTCTGGGATCAGAGTTAACGCTGGATCACCTTACCATAGCTGACAATGAGGCATTGTGGGGCGGTGGTATCTCGTTTGACGATATTTCCAGCGCGAATATTCTCAACACTATTTTACGTAACAACTACCTGTCGGAAATCGTCGATCCCGGTGGTAACTGCAGTATCAGTTGGTCCTCAGTGTTCGGAGGCTGGCCCGGAGAAAACAACCAGGATGGGAATCCCCTCTTCTGTGATCCGGCCAACGCTCTGTTTACCCTGGCCCAGAACAGTCCCTGTCTGGGCGCCGGGCAGAACGGTTCCGACATCGGGGCGCTTCCTGCCGATTGTGACCCGATAACCGACAGTTGGAACGGTCCTCTCTGGCAGGTTGCAACGACCGGCTCTGACGCGGTGGGTGACGGTTCACCCGACAATCCACTGCGGACGATTCAATACGGGATTGTAAACACCAATGCAGCTGACACAGTACTGGTGTATCCAGGCACCTATACCGAGAACATAGATTTTCAGGGTCGAGGTATTACTGTCGGCTCACTCTACCTGCTGACGGAGGATACCAGCTATATTGCCGCCACCATTATCGACGGTGGTTCCCGCGGCACCGTTGTCACCTGCGTCAATGCTGAAGATACCGCATCGCACCTCTGTGGTTTCCAGGTCAGCGGGGGGCTGGGGCAGGAGGGTGGTGGTGTAAATTGCTACGGTTCTTCACCCCGACTGTCCCGACTGATTATTACCGGTAATGTGGGAAACCTGGGTGGCGGTATCAGTTGCCGGCATGGCGCATCACCGGTAATGGAGGCGATCACTATCCGGGACAACTCATCCAGCTGGTGGGGTGGTGGTGTTTATTGTGGTGAATCATCCGGTCCCCTGCTGCACCAGGTCGAAATCAGCGGTAACCATGCTGTTTTTGGTGGTGGTGTTGCCTGCTGGGAGCTGGCTGCACCGGAACTGGTCGATGTCCTCCTGCGGGAAAACAGCGCTGTCTACGCCGGTGGAGGACTTTACAGTGGCAATCACGCCGCACCAGACCTGACCCGGGTAACTGCCTGGCGCAACCAGGCCGGCACCGACGGCGGTGGTCTGTTTATCTCCTCCTCAGAGCTGCAGCTGACCCAGCTGGCACTGCTGGAGAACAGTGCCGGCGGCAATGGCGGCGGACTCGCCTGTCACCAGGAGGTGTCCCTGACGCTGGATCAAGTGACTATAACCGGTAACCAGGCGGCCTCTGGTGGTGGCTTCTCTGGTGAAGATAGTGTTGTCGTGACGTTTCAGAACACAATACTCTGGGACAACCTGCCGCAACAGATCTACTTCAATCCCTCCGGAACAATGTCAGAGGCGACAGTCGTCTGCTCCGATGCTGCAGGGGGACTGGAGGCCATTGAACACAATGACAACTGTCTCATCCACTGGCTGGAGGACAATCTCGATCTGAATCCACTCTTCTGTGGACCGGCTGTTGCAGATTTTCGCCTCCAGGAGGAATCTCCCTGTCGCACCAGCAGCTGTGGATACATGGGATATACCGGTGAAAGCTGTGACGGCGAAACGATAGCGGCCGTGAGGCATCCCGCGGGTGTTGAACTCCGCCAGAACTACCCCAACCCTTTCAATCCGACCACAACCATCGAATTCACATTGCCCTATCCCCGGGAGCTGCAGTTGACAGTATACAACATTCTGGGGCAGCCGGTCAGGGTGCTGGCAGCAGGGTCTTATACAGCGGGCCGGTATCGAGTGATGTTTGATGCAACTGACGGGGCGGGTTTCAACTCCTCGCATTCCTCTCCCCTGGCCAGCGGGGTTTACATCTACCGGTTAGTGGCAGGCGATCAGGTGATGACGAGGAAGATGGTGCTGGTTAAATAGTATCATATGACCAGAGGTGGTTATAACCTACTGATTAACAGTAGGAAGAAGATGAGTTTTAAGAGGCATAAGCCATAAAAATCATGCAGTAAGATGGGACGTAGCTTGTTATGAGCTACGTCCCCCAT
>JADHUQ010000135.1 GCA_016784425.1 Candidatus Delongbacteria bacterium
TAAGTTCGTACAACTTTTCTGCCAGCAGGGTCTTGGTCTGGAAAAATGAGTCGGCGGATATCACGTAAACCCGATCACCAATCTGTTCATGTATCACACCGGGGCCGTAGAGAATGTGTTCCTCCTCACCGGTGGCCACGCTGGACCAGGAGCGGGTGACGTTGTTGACAATCGTCGTCAAACCGGGAAACACCTCCTGCAGGTGCGCAGCCAACTCCAGGACCTCGGGATGCTTTGCCTCGGCTGTGACGAGATTGACCATGGTTTCACCGGTCTGTTTCCCTTCGCGGATTGTCAGATACCGGTAGAGCCCCTCGTGGGTTTTAAAGTTATAGACTGTGGAGCCGGCCCGGGAGATCTCCGCCCGGACAGTGTTGACAATCTGAACTGACTGCTCACTCTGCAGCCGGCAGCTTGACAGGTCCAGCACCTTGCTGAACAACCCCGGCGGGTGCAGGCCAAGTCCGAAACCGGTCGGCTGGCCATCCCACTCCTCCACCCATTTCTGGTCGGAAAAAGAGAACTCCATTTTGTTGCGGTAGTAATCCAGGGCGAGCGCCGGCACGATAGGCTCGATCACCAGATCATGGAAACCACCCAGTCGTTCAAATGCGTCCCGCACAGCTTTTTCCTTCAATGCAAGCTGGTGTTCGTACCCCAATTCCCGCAACACGCAACCACCGCAATGAGCGCTGTAGCTGCAATTTGATTCAGTTCGCTGTGGTGACGGCAGGGTCAACTCGACTAACTCCGCCTCCAGATGCTGTCGCCTTTTCTTACGGATACGCGCCGTTACCCGGTCGCCCGGCAATGTGCCACGTACAAAGACCACCATACCTTCCGGGGTACGGCCGATTCCGCGTCGCTTCTCCCCCAGATCGTTTATTTCCAGACTGACGATGTCACCCGGTTTCATCATGCTCCCGATAAGCTTGTGTAACCTGCTGCCGAAGTTCCTCGAAAACGCCACTCGCAATACTTTCGCGGATAGCCTGCATCAGGTCAAGGTAGTAAGTCAAGTTATGAATTGTTGCCAGCCGCATGGCCGAGAACTCATTTACATGAAATAGATATCTTAAATGCGCGCGGTCATAGGTACGGCAGGTGTAACAGCCACACTCAGGGTCCAGTGGCCCCCGCTCTCTGGAATGGCGCACTGCCTTGATTTGCAGTTTACCCTGCCGGGTAAAGACAGTACTGTTGCGGGCGTTGCGGGTGGGGATGACGCAATCAAACATATCAATGCCAGCGGCAACCGACTCGACAATATCCAGCGGAGTACCCACCCCCATCAGGTAACGGGGTCTGGCTTGCGGCAGCGACTCACCCAACTGACGCGTGATACGGTACATATCCTCTTTCGGTTCACCAACGGAAAGACCGCCGATAGCGTAACCGGGAAAGTCCAGCTCCATCAAATCCTCAGCACTCTGGGCGCGCAGGTCATCGTAAACACTGCCCTGGACGATAGCGAAGGGAACCTGTTCCTGACCGTACAGTGGATGACTGGTATTGAAAGCCTCCAGAAACCGCTCCGCCCAGCGTGTAGTACGCTGTAATGAATCCAGTGCGTAATCGCGTGTAACCGGCCAGGGCTGGCACTCGTCAAGGGCCATGATAATGTCGGCACCGATGGCTCGTTGTACCGTGACATTGCTCTCCGGGGTAAAGATGTGCCGGGAGCCATCAAGATGGGAACGAAAGTAAACACCGTCTTCCTTGATGTGGTTCAGCTCCGAGAGACTGAAAACCTGGTAGCCGCCGGAATCGGTCAACAGCGGGCGATCCCATTTAATGAATTGGTGGATCCCGCCATAATCTTCCAGGAACTCAATTCCCGGACGCAGGTACAGATGATAACTGTTGGCGAGAATGATCTGCGCCCCCATTTCGTCAAGGTCGCGCCGTTCGAGCGTCTTGACGCTTCCCCGTGTCCCGATCGGCATGAATATCGGGGTTTCCACAATACCGCGTTCCAGTTGAATTTGACCCCGGCGGGCGCTACCGTCACGGGCCAGGATGCTAAATTTCATCACTCTCCCGCAGCAGTCCCGGCACCGCTCGCTTTACCGCAGCCACATCCGCGTACTCCCCCAGCAACACCCCTCCAGCAATCGCATAATAACAGGCAGTTAACTGATCCAACCCGGTCAACAAATGTGTACTCAGTATGATACAGGAACCGGCTTGTTGCCAGCGTACGACCAGTTGTATTACCTGTTCACGGGCGGTTGCATCGAGCCCGGCCAGCGGTTCGTCGAGACAGATAAGGTCAGGTTTCCCCAGGCCGGCACGTAACAGCGCAATGCGTCTTTTCATCCCCTCAGACAGCTCGCCGGGATACCTCGCTCCAAGCTCTGCCAGACCCAGCCGGTTCAGATCGTCAGCCAGTTCCCGGTCATTCACTGGAGCCGCCAGGCGCAGGTTTTCCCCAACTGTCAGACCGTCCAGCAAAGCGTTATTCTGAAAGAGCATTCCCATATGTATCACATGGTAAAGGGGAGACGTGACCAGCTCACCCTGCCAACTGAAGGAGCCGGTGAGTTCATTGGTCAGACCGGTGATCCCTTTAAGCAGCCGGGTTTTGCCGCTGCCGGAAGCACCAAGCAGTACGGTTACCTGACCTGGTCGTGATTGCAGGGAAGCACCGCTGCAGATCAGCTTATCCTGCACTGTGCAGGTGAAATCGGTTATACTCAGCATCAGAAAAGCAGCACCGCAGTTATAAAGTTTGCTACCAGAATATACAGTACCGCTGTGACAAAACTGCGCACAGTGGCTTTTCCCACTCCGGCGGAGGAGCGGTCGGCACTGAAACCGGCACTGGTGGCGACAATACCGATCAGTATCGCAAACACCTGTGCCTTGATGAAACCTGCTCCAATGTCGTGCAGGTGAAAGTGTGCGGGAATTTCCTGCCAGAAGGAGGCGGGTGAGCTGCCCAGGAAGCTGACAGAAGTCAGATAACCACCGAGCAATCCACTCAAATCTGCAAAGACCAGGAGGAAAGGCATACTCAACCAGAGAGCCAGCACGCGGGGCAGCCCGACCGCAGCTACAACAGGGATGCGCATTATCGTTAGCGCATCCAGCTGTTCGGTGAATTTCATGGTGGCAATTTCGGCTGAGATAGCGGCACCGACCCGGCCCGCAATAATCATCGCGGTCATTACCGGAGCGACTTCGATAATCACCGCCTTGAAAACAGCGGTACCCAGATAGTAAGCGGGTATATGGCCCTGGAACTGGTAACTCGCCTGCCAGGCGGAAACCGCACCGGCAAAAATCGAAGCAATCATTACCAGGGGGAGGGAACGGGTGCCGAACAGATAAACGTGATACAGCAGTTCACCGGGTCGCAGGCGCAGGGAGAGGCCGTGACGCAGCAGACAACCAGCCGTGACGACCTCTTGCCCGAATTGTTCAATCCAGCCACCGGGAGGGCTCTCAAGTCTGCCGCCCGCCAGCATCAGAAATCCGCTCCCAGCGAGAAGGTATAAGCCGGGCTGCTGGAGCCGGTTCCCGGATTGTACCGCCAGGCTGCATCCATTTTTAACAGGAAGTAGCCCAGGTTCAGACGGGAACCCCAGCCATAGCCGAGCAGGAGATCATCGGTAATCAACCGGCCGTTCAGGTCGCGCAGCAGATCGCTGTCGTTCCAGTACCAGGCTTGCCCGGCATCATAGAAAAGCACCCCCCGCAGATTACTCAAACCAATGCGGAGTGGCCAGCCCAGTTGCAGATAGCGCAACAAGGGAAAGCGGAACTCCATGTTCCCGACCAGATAAGTATCACCGACCCTCTCGTAGTAACGGGATCCACGCAGCGGAAAGATGAACTGAGAAAGATAGATACTCTCCATGCCGGTGATCAGGTCGGCGTCACCACCATCGACAGGTGCGTAATGATAGTTGATCCAGTTCTGCATGCCACCCAGGAAGAAATTCTGAGGCTGGTCTCCCCAGGAATGCCCGCCGCCAAAACGGAAGGCAAACTGATAATCGCGGTTGATCAGAAAATAGCGGCGCAGATCACAGGTCAGTGACTGGAAATTTACCCCCCAGTTTTCACGCCCCAGTTTGAACTGACGCCCCAGTGAGAAATCGAGGTAACCGCGGAAACCGTTGGCGGGGCCGGTGTACCCCCAGAGAATGTTGTCACGGACAAACCTCAGGCTGGGCAGCAGGAAGCGGCGCTCATCCAACGGTTCGTATACCGGATAACCCTCTGAGTCCAGTCGTCCTACCCCCTGATCCCAGACCTCGCGGTTAACCGTAAACAACCGGTTGCGAAGTTCCAGCCTGGTAAAACGGCTGAAAGGCCAGGAAAGTTGCAGGTTGAAGCCGTAGTAGTTATCACGGTAGATGCTGTCAGCGCCGGCATAAAAGGCGTAGATATTGCGAAAGATACCGGTGTGAACGGTGGGACGGGTTTTCAGGAATTCGTAATCAAGCTGGAAATTGGTGAACTGGATCTGATCGTAAAGGTCGAGGCTGAGATAGAAACGATGGTTACCCATCAGGTCGCTGAGCATCAGCAGACTGCTTCCCTGCAAACCAAAATACTGGCTGTAGATCGCCTGTGCCTGCACCGCGTCAACCGTGAATTGGAGACGGTAATCATGCTGGATGAAATTCCGTTCCGCGTCCAGGTAGGCGAGGGTATCGGTGGCGGATTGTCCCTGTGACAGGGGCGCTTCCCGGTAACCCAGCTCGCTGAAATCATAGTGTTCGTAGCCGTTGGTCGCAGGACCGCCATAGGAAAGAGTTTCCGGTGCGGCTTCCCGAAGGACCTGCAGATTATGGAAGGGAATCGTTTCCTGGTCACCGGCACTTGCCTGCACCGGTGGCAGAGCAGTGAGATCCTCGAGGAGATAAATATCGTAACCACCCTTTTCGTATCCGCTGAATGACACCCTGCCGGAGGAGTGTGATACAGAGGGTTGAAAAAGCCCGGTCAGAACATCCGTCAGTTGAATGGTATGACCGTTGCTAACCACCTGAGAGTATAGATTGAAGGTACCGTGACGATCAGAGACATAGAGCAGCTCGTCGTTACTGTACCACACTGGTGTAGCCTCATTCCAATCGGTACTGGTCAGCTGCCTGATAATGCCACTGGCACGCTCCAACAGGTAGAGATCCATCTGGGAGTAGCCGTCTTCCGCAAGCAGCTCAGCCAGCTCTGGTTGTACACTTCCGTTGTTCCAGTCAGAGGTATACGCCAGTCGACTTCCGTCAGGGGACCAGCTTGGATCATAATCAGAATAAATATCGTTCGTCAGGTTATGCAGTTCGTCTGTTTCCAGATTCCAGGTGAATATATCGGTGCGTCCGGTCAACAAACCGACAAAGACGATTTCGTCACCAGCAGGTGACCAGGCAGGTGAGAAAGCACCCTGTCCGGGAAAGATCCGCTCCCGTATCACTTTGCGCCTGGCCACATCCACAATGTGAATCATATCGTATGCACCGCTCTTGCTGCAGAATGCGATACTTTTACCATCCGGTGACCAGCAGATACCAGGATTCAGCCAGTGCAGTTCTTCATAGCGGGAGCTGCGCTGACCGCTGATAATCTTTTCGGTCCGTTCCGGTTCCGCGATATGGGTCAGATAGATATCAAAGTAACCGTTGCGGTCTGTCAGATAAGCCACCCGCTCACCCCCGGGTGAAACCGCCGGTGAGGTGTTGACAAAGTTGCGGTGCTCAAGATGGTCCGTCAATGGTTGTCCCAGTTCGGAGATCATCTGTCTTGACGCTATGCTTGGCCAGTAGGTACGCCGCAGATAAAGCTGCCATTCCTCTGACAACTGTTCGGAATCGATGCCGAAGGTGTGCTCGAGGGCTCCCTCCATGCGACGCATGGTTTGCAGGCGGTTCAGCAGTTCGCTGATTTTCTCCTGCCCGTAGCGCTCTGCCAGGTAACAGAATACCGACTGGCCGCCCTGATAAGGCATGGTGTAACTCAGGCTGTAGAGATCCGGTAGATAACCGTACAGAACTGCGTCCGCCAGAAACATATTGGCTTCACGATTCCACCCCTGACGCGAGCTGTATTCCGCCAGGCCTTCGATGAACCAGAGGGGTAATTGAAAGCGCGCCATGCTGGTAAGAATCTGATTGCCGTAGATCATTCGCAACATGACGGCATGAGTCAGTTCGTGATGTATCACATGACGAAAGTCTTCCCAGGAACCTTCAAAAGGTACTACCACCCTGTTTTTGAAAAACTCCGTGAAACCGCCGGTACCTTCACTCGGAGATTCGGTGGAAATGTTGGTGCTCTCGAATTCATTGTGTGACTTGTAAACGATAATCTGGATCCGGTCTGCGGGACCCAGTTGATGGTTGAATGTCTCACAGATAGCGGCATAGGAGGAATCAGCAGTGTGAGCCGCGAAGACAGCCAGCTCGTAACCGTCTTCGTTGAAATAGATGTCAAAAT
>JADHUQ010000136.1 GCA_016784425.1 Candidatus Delongbacteria bacterium
CAAGTTTTGTGCCTGATCGAGGACAATAGTCAGCGGTTGATTGACCTGCTCCAACCGGCCGCTAAGTGCCAGGCTGTCGGCAGATTTGATTTCCTCAGCGTTGTGTGCAAAAACCGGCAGGTGGGGCTGGTGAAAATAGTTGTAGAGTAATCCGGTTCCCAGCGAGACTATTCCCAGTATGACGGCACGCATAATTGTCTGTTTCATCCAGCTTTTCCCAGTTGGTCGATGTCGATGCAGTAAAGCAACCGTAATCGGGGGAATGGGGGTTCCCGGTTTACGGCAGGAATCAATCAGGACAGCAGGGGGCAAATGAGCAAGCAATAATCGCGGCAACCAGCGGAAACGGATCTAACGGGAGCAGGCAGGCAAAACAGGTTATACACAGGCTCTCAGCACTCCTCCATGGATGATTCTGACAGGAGCAGTGGTAAAACATTGGTTTCAGAAGATTGATCATCATATTTTCAAATGGTCGCAGGTACTAAAACTCCACCAGCGAAAATCTCAAGCATGCCACAGTTCACGACATACGAGATCCGTATCAACAATCTGACCCGCAGCTTGCGGGCGGCGCAGCTAATCTCTGGCTATACCGGAATCCCTTTTGCCAGGATAAGACGGGAACTGCTGAGTCCGCCTTTCCAGTTGCCCCGCACCCTGCCCCTGGCCAGGGCTGTCTCCATTCAACGGGAACTGGAGAAATGCGGCTGCAAAGTTGAGTTGAAGAAGATAGTCACTGAGATGGTTTCAGCAGATGAGATGGAGTTGTTTGAGGAGGAGACCGCTGAAACTGTGACCCCGGCTCCGCTGGAAATCACACTCCCCAGCGCCAGTTACCGGGTGATCCCCACCCATCGCAGCCGCTGGTGGTGGTGGCTGTTGCCGTTGATCCTGCTGATTCTGTTTATCACCTGGATGCTGCAGCCAAGCAATGAAAAGATTGAAGAAGAGGCGGCTCGCCGCCACAGCAGTGCGCAACAACTGCTGCTGTCACTCGATGTGGAGTTAACCTCACCCAACCTGCTGCCGGAGGCGGAGCAACGGATAACTGCTGCCCGTGGACTGTTGCTGCGACTGGAGTCGCTGCTGCGGGGAGTTACAGATGAAGCCCAACGTTTCCTGCTGGAACGGGAATACCTGAGGCTACAGGAGCGGGTAAATAACCTGATGCTGCTGAGTGAACTACCGCGACCGGCCCGGGACTGGACGGTAGGTGAACTCAACTCTTACCAGCAGCTGCCGACGGAGCCGTTGTTCAGCGAGCTCCCGCGCCGGCCGGTTGACAGCTCCATCGAAGAGTATTTCGATTTTGAACTGGAGTCCTTCTTCGCTCGGTTGCGTTTACTGCGGATGGACGCAGAGCTGGATTATGAGTTCCTCCATGCGCTGCAAAGGGTGGAAGCACTGCTCCCCTTTGCGGGTGAACAGCACGCCGGACCCCGTTTGAGTCAATTGCTCCAACGGCCGGAAATCCAGCGTCAACGAGAGCTGGCTGTTGAGCAATGGCGTATGCAACCGCAGGTTGAACGGATAGTTTGTGGAAAACAGCTGTATTATGTCGCATCGGCTCCCGGGGCGGACACGCTCCATTTTACCCTGGAGCTGCGGGATACCCTGCTGACTTTCAACAGCGGCATACTGGCACTATCGGCAGACTGGCGGGACGCTTCTGTCAGTCTGGGTGATACTGAGGTTCAGGTGGACACCCACCCGCTTGAACCGGCGGTCGAGACACCACGGGTCATCCTGCCAGAACATGCTATGGCGCTTTTACAGACACTCGGTGGCAACCATGATGTAATACGCATAACTGAGACAGCCACTGTTCTGTTGTCCACCGCCAACAACGATTCCCCTTTCCGCAACGCTTTGGAACTGGCCTGGTTGATCTTTAACCTCAGTGGTCGGGAACCACAGCCGATGCTGGTCGCTGCCAATGGTCACCTCGCCCTCATCCCCACCGATCGTCAGTGGCGCTACTTCCTGTCACGTCATCGTGGCGAATTTCCCTTCTGGCAGGCCCTTTTTCTGTAAAATTCTCAACCAGAGTGTAAAATACCGCTCACCAGACTGGGTTTCACAAGCAGACAACTGATCAGCACAGCGATCCGCCTGATGAATATCGTAACGCGGTCTAACCTGCCTGCCAACCTGATTCCACAGCTCAACGGGCATTGTTCCTTTGTCTGCTTACCGGGAGTTACAGGCTGCTTCCCTGAGCAAAAAAGTGTTAATATCATCTTACAGGATATGAATTACGACCCGCACCAGGTGACAAGGAATCAGCAGCAGTCCTACCCCTGGAAGAAGTTGATCCCGATCATAGATGAGAACCGGCTGGCCCTCCAGAGACTACCGATTTTACTGTTAAGGTTTGAATTGCCTGGTTTTGGGCACGAATATTGCTTAACCTTAAGCCAGGATGATAACAGGGTGAAAAGAGGTGATTTCGAGGTCGCTCCTAGCCAATGCGAGCCCCTGGAGTAGATAACCGCGCCCGGTGTTTTACTTGACACCTACCCCGGTCACCATTAATATAAATGGTTCAGGATGTAATTCAGGAATGCAAAATTTCTAACCGATCGATACACTTTCGTACAATTCCCCAAGGAGGTAATACCTATGAAGAGAACATTACTGCTTAGTTTTGTAGCACTGACAGTCCTCGCCGCCATCAGTTTCGCCAGCCTGATTGCGGAACCGCAGGCAGCCGACCGTCGCGCAGAGCAGCTTATCACACCCAGCACTCCCCTGCCGGTTGCCCAGACCTCTTTCGGCAACCAGCGCTGGGACTATGACTATGACCAGTGGCAGCTCGGCACAACCTGGTATGAGTACCAGCACAATGGCACTCAGGGCAAGCAGATTGTCATCGGCGACGAAGGTACCATCCACTTCACCTGGATGAAGGCTTTCGACTCCGGCGCCACAGAACGTCACACCGTCTATGCCTGTTTTGATGGCCAGGATATCATCGGCGGTAACTCGGTCGACAATACCGGCCGCTCCGGGTACAACACCATCGATGTGCTGGATGGCGATGCTGTCTACGCCAACGCTGCCGTAGTGGCATTCCATCAACAGCCCGGCGTCGACTTCGTCACCGCACTGGCACCGGATTTTGGACCCTGCTGGCAGGCCTTCCTGCCCTTCAACCATCCCTCCAATCAGGATTGGGCTGACAATCAGCCGATCTGGCCCCATCTCGCCATCGATGCCAACAACAAGGCACATGTCCTGTCTACCCGTCAGGACCCCTCCAATCAGGAGTACTACGATGCGACTTCTGATTTCACAACCTGGGAAATCCCTGCGTGGCATGAGTTAGCTTCCTTCAGTAATTCAATTACCTCCACACCGGTCAGTTCTGAGTTCGACACCCGGGTGGCGCTGTTAAGTCATAATCACATCAATGTCCATCCGAATGATACCGGTCTGATCTTCTCCCAGTCAATCAATGATGTCTGGATCTACCTGTCTGAGGATGGTAACTTCACCAGCTTCGACTACATCAACCTCACCGACCTGATGGACGAAGAAACCACCGCACATCCGCTGCCCGGTTGCGTCTACGCTTACTGCGACATCGACGGTGTCTTTGACGCCGACGGTAATCTGCATGTAGTTTATACCACCCGTTCCTACTGGGCGGAGTACACATTGCTTGACGGTGAGATTGCGGACGAAACCTACTTTGAACGCTGGAGCCAGGATGGCCAGATCTGGCACGCTACCATCGATACTGATGGTGAAGTGGTTGAATTCAGCCATGTCGCCGGTTATGTCGGCAGCAACAACGAAGATCCTGCTGAGTGGTCGAACTACTTCGAATCACTTCCCGGTGGTTGGGGTTCCTCCATTGACCGCGCCTCACTGGCAATTGACCCGACTGACGGCGCCCTTTATTGTATGTTCCGTAACTTTACCAACCTGCCTGACACTTCGGCCGCTGGTTATGCCAACGCTGACGTGTACGTGACCGCTTCCTGCGACGGCGGTACCACCTGGGGCGACGCGGTCAATGTTACCGCTTCCTCGACACCGGCCTGCGCTGCTGGTGACTGCGCTTCCGAAGCCTGGGGCACCCTGGCAGAGGTCGTCTATGATGGCATGCTGCACATGGAATTTGTAGAGGATCTGGACGCCGGTGGTATTCCTCAGGAAGAGGGTAGCTGGACCGACAACCCGATGTGGTACATGCAGGTTCCGGTAACGGATGTTCCCTGTGGCGACGCCTGGGACATGGCTCCCCGCGCCACCCGTCTGACCGACACCGCCTGGAACTGGGCTGCTCTTGAAGATGGCACCTACGTGATCGAAGATTACATGCGGGTACTGAACGAGAGCCTTACACCTGTTACAGTCAACAGCATCGAGCTGCTCTACAACGGTACCATGCCGACCATCCAACTCGTTGGCGATGTCCCGGGTGAGATTGCTCCCTATGACTATGTAATCTACACCTATGAATGGACCGCATACATCGCTGACAGCGAGAATGACGCGGTCGTCCGTTTCAACACCAGCGGTGGCACCTGTGACTTCACACTGGCCAACCGGTTTGACATTGACATGGGTACAGCCGACAGCTTCATCATGTGGGAAGAGGTAGGTGAGACCAGCGCGGTTCCGACCTCCATCGAACTGAGCCAGAATCACCCGAACCCATTCAACCCCAGCACCAGCATCGACTATACCCTGACCACACCGGGCTATGTTACGCTCGATGTCTTCAATGTACTGGGCGAGCAGGTAGCAACACTGGTTGACAGTCATCGTCCTGCCGGCACCCATAATGTAAACTTCAACGCCGGTCACCTGACCAGTGGAGTTTACTTCTACCGTCTGACTGCCGGTGAGCAGACCCTCACCCGCAAGATGGTACTAGCCAAGTAGTATTCTGCACGACAGTCACTGACTGTCATTGCTGACTTTGTTTCAAACCGGGATGGATACCTGATCAGGGTCCGTCCCGGTTTTTTTTATAACTCAGCGCTCTCCCCCTGGTGCACTGCCGCGAAGAAACGATGTCAGGAACTTTGCCAGGAATGCTCGCTGCAGCAGAGAATTGAGCCGGGAGACTTCAGCCTCCGGAATGATCAAACGGTAACAGTCAACCATCAATAAAATGTTGACTTTGATTCATTATATACCACCTTTAGGTAGTATTTATATGACTAGCCTCGACTCAGGAGCTAACACTGAATTCTATCACTGCTTTTCCTGCTGTTGGTTGAGTGGTGTACGGTTAGAGACGAAAGGAGTAGAATATGGGTGACGATCTTCAGCGCAGCGACAATCCCCAGCGCAGCGACGATTCCCAGCGCAGCGACGATTCCCAGCAACGGATCGATATCATGAAAAGCCTCGTACGCCAACTGCACGAAGGCAAGGCACCAGCCCAGGTGAAAAAGCAGCTGGAGACTATGCTTGACGGTGCGGACTACGCCGATGTCTTCCGGATGGAAGTCCAGTTGATTGAAGAAGGAGTGCCACAGGAGTCTATCCAGGCGCTCTGTGATACACACACGCATGTACTCAGAAAACAGCTGGATCTGGTGGAGACGCCCCGGACAAACCCCGGACATCCGGTACATACCTTTGTTGCAGAGAACAAAGCCATAATGGAGAAGGTCAACCTTGTCAAAATGCTGGTGTCGGAGCTGGCGGATAAGACCGATGCTCTGTCAGCCATCCGAGCGATACAACGAGAGTTGAACGAGCTGATGGATGTGGACAAACACTACCGCCGCAAAGAGAATCTGGTCTTTCCTTTTTTTGAAAAGAACAATGTTCCCGGCGTCCCAATGGTGATGTGGGGGAAGGACGATGAGGTCCGCGAAATGTTGAAGACCACCCTTGCCGGTTTAGGGGAGATTGACGCCATCGATATACAGGAGGCGGTAGCTTTCAGCAGCCTCGCTATTCTACCGACAGTGGAAGCGGTCGCCGAGATGATTTACAAAGAGGAGAAGGTCTTCCTGCCGACCGCCCTGGATCTCCTGACAGAGCAGGAGTGGTACGAAATCTATACCGAGACAGCGGAAATCGGCTACTGCCTGGTGGCGCCGGAATTTGAGTGGATGCCGGAGGGGGTCGACCTGACTACTCTGCAGGGAAAAACACCGGATGGAAAAATACAGCTGCCCAGCGGTTCCTTCGCCCTCGAGGAGCTGGTCGCCATGTTCAAAACTCTTCCCTTCGATATCACCTTTGTCGACAGGGATGACAATGTCCGTTTCTACAGTGAGGGCCCGGAACGGATCTTTGAGCGGACCCGGACTGTGCTGGGTCGAAAAGTACAGTATTGCCACCCTCCTTCGAGCGTGCATACGGTCAACCAGATCCTGGAGGATTTCAAATCGGGGACACAAAACCAGGCCCGGTTCTGGCTGAATCTGGGACCGAAACTGGTTTACATCGTCTATTACGCGGTGCGGAAC
>JADHUQ010000137.1 GCA_016784425.1 Candidatus Delongbacteria bacterium
GTACATCCATATCCATCAGCTGATCGAACTGAATGTTGCCCAATGCCAGGCGTGAGAAACTCACATCGCTCCAGCGATTGATATCGGAGGATATCGGTTCACGTCGATCGACATGCAGCCGGGTCTGATAACGATCCAGCACATCCTGCAGATCGGTGAGTACACCCTGAGTGACCTGGCTGTTGATTTGATCAGCCAGATCAGCGCTATCCTGACTACGGGCGACCAGTTGTTCGCTTTCGGCCAGGGTGGCTGCCAACAGCTGTTGCTCCTCGGCAACGGCTGAACGCACCCCATCAAAAATACTCTCACGGTAGGCGGTTTCGTTCTCAAGCTGGATGATCGGATTCTTATTGATCTCCATCATTCCGGACAGCTTGATCCGCTTATCCAGCAGACGGCTGGTGCGTCGCAACTCCGCAACCATGGCGACAATTTCCGGATCCTGTGACAACAGTGCCGGATCGGTAACTGTGAGGAGTTCCTGTTGCAGTTTCTGGATAGCGGCCCGTTCGACGATATACTCGCGCATGACTTCGTTGGCTTCCATCAACAACAGATAGCGGACCCGGCGGTAAAGGGTATTCAACTGCTCATTGATCGCCAGATAATCATGATAACCGGCCAGATCCTCCTCGGCGAAGACCTCCGCTTCCAACTGGCGCAGATTCTTCAGTTCACTGACAATGCGCCTCCGTTCACCGGTTGACTCCTGGATTCGGTTAAACCGCTCACCCTCCTCCAGGACATGTGAGTAATAGGGTACAGATTTCTCCTGCAGGTCAAACAGCTCATAAGCGTGACCTACCAGGACATAGGCTTCAAAGATGAAACGGGAGCCGGGATAAAACTCGATCAACTGCCGGGCATACTCCATGGCGCTTTCGTAGTCCCGCACATTGATATCAGCCCAGGCACGACCAAGAATGGCGTTATCCGCCAGCGGTGAATCGGTGGAAACCCGGTCAAAAGCAGCCGAGGCTTCCTGGAATTTCCCCTGCTCGAACTGCAGGTAACCCAGTTTGATATTGGCGTCATCCCGAATATAACTGTCCAGCCCGGTATGGCGACGCCTGATCTTGATGCTGCCCAGCTCGTTCAAAAGCATTCGGGCCTGTTCCGTCTCATCCAGGAAGATACTGCAGGTGGCCATCAGGTGATGGCTGCGCAGCGCATAATCACCACCGGTCTGCACCAGCAACTCCATCGCCTGTGCGAAATCACCGGTGTGAAAATAGGAAACACCAGTCATATATTGCACTTCGTAGCGCCACTCTTCCGGCAGGGCGTGAATAATCGCTCCATGGTCGGTATAAAAATCTATGATGGCCTGGTAATCGCCAAAACTGAACCAGGTGTAAAGGAGATGATCGATCAATGTTCCCAGCCAGGGATTGTCCGGAAAATCACGCAGCAGGAAAAGATAGATGCCCCGAGCCGTCTCGTAGCGCAGTGCGGCGTAATTGGCATCCGCCAGCAGGAAATAGACATCATCAAGATTAACATAGTTGTAATAGCGGATGATGTCTTCAAACTGCAGGATGGACAGCTCGAAGTCCCCTCTGGCGTAAGTATAGGCTGCCAGTTCCAGATCAAAACGGAACATGCGCAACAACTGGTCATTGCTGGCACTGTCAATCAGCAGGAACTTGAGATTATCGATCTTCAGCGATTTCGCTTCGAGAATGCGGCGCTGCTGCTGCATCCACACCTCTACCCGTCGTGGCAGGTTGATCGAGTTGATCATTTCCTCTGAAAAGTGCTCCCGTACTACATAGCTGTCGGCAGAGCTGTCGAAGAAGCCGGCTGGAGGAATAAACTCACCCCGTTGACGGAGCTCACGGTTAACCGAGCGTAAACGACCCAGCAGTACTGTTTCCTTGAGTGACAACTCGAAATTGAATCTGGAGATTTCGCCACGGTAGTAGCTATGAAGCTCTTCCTGGAAACGGGTGGAATCTGCGCTGGTGAACGCACTTAGTGTTGCGCAGGGCAACAGCAGGAACAGCAACAGGAGGATACGGTATCTCACCCTCTGTATCACAATTACAGACTCCCTGGTTTCAGGCTGTGGACGGCTGTTGAACGGTGGGAGACCAAACCCGGAATAACCGGACAGCCTTCCCATATCCTCCTGGCAGTTCAGATTGCGTCTGTTCCCTCAGACAGTACGATACTGACCGTTGTGTGACAGAAAACCGTGTACAAAAAAATATACGCTGATGCGGGGAATAGTCAAGGCTGAACAGGATTATAGCTTCTCAGAAAAAACATCAGGTCTGTAACATTTCAGGGAAAACAGGACCACTTCCTGGTCGCCTCAGCTGTTACTCGTGACTGGCGATCCTCATTCGATTGAGAGCGCGGGCAAGTGCCAGCCTGGAGCGATCGACATCGAGATCGGCTTCCCCGGCTGCCAGACGCTCTTGTGCCCGCTTCAGGGCCTCTTCCGCCCGGGGGATATCTATACTGTTCTCAGGTTCGGCTGTTTCTGAAAGCAGGGCGACTCTTTCCGGTGTCACCTCGATAAAACCGCCAGAGATGGCAAATACCTTTTCACCCGCTGCAGTGTCAACTGTCAGTTTGCCTGTCTGCAACACCGCGGTGAGGGGTGCATGGTTGGCCAGCACCCCGAAATAACCGTCGGCGCCCGGAACCATCACATGGTGTACCCGTCCCGTGAAAATCACCCCGGACGGTGTTACGATTTCCAGCGGGAAGTCATGCTGTTCACTCATTGCTTATTTTTTCCGCATGTTCTTTCACTTCCTCAATGGTGCCTTTCATGTAGAAAGCCTGCTCCGGAAGATCGTCGAAATCGCCGTTGATCAGACCACGAAAATCGCGAACCGTATCTTCCAGCTTGACATAACGACCCGGCATCCCGGTAAACTGCTCCGCCACGAAATTTGGCTGTGAAAGAAATTTCTGAATCTTTCGGGCGCGGGACACGATGATCTTGTCCTCTTCCGAAAGCTCATCCATCCCAAGAATGGCGATGATATCCTGCAGGTCTTTATATTTCTGTAGAATCTGTTGTACGGTTGTGGCGACTTCATAGTGTTCCTCCCCGACGATAAGGGGATCGAGGATACGGCTGGTAGAGTCGAGCGGATCGACGGCAGGATAAATACCCAGCTCGGAGATCTTGCGTGAGAGGACGGTAGTCGCGTCGAGATGGGCAAAGGTGGTGGCCGGTGCCGGATCGGTCAGGTCATCGGCGGGCACATAGATCGCCTGGACCGAAGTAATCGAACCCTTTCTGGTCGAGACGATACGCTCCTGCAGAGCCCCCATCTCCGTCGCCAGTGTTGGTTGATAACCCACGGCGGAGGGCATACGACCCAGCAGCGCGGAAACCTCCGAACCGGCCTGGGTGAAACGGAAGATGTTATCGATAAAAAGCAGCACATCCCGCTCCTCCACATCACGAAAATACTCGGAGACGGTCAGACCGGTCAATCCCACCCGGAGGCGGGCACCGGGCGGTTCGTTCATCTGCCCGAAGACGAGGGCGGTTTTATCGATCACACCCGACTCTTTCATCTCCAGCCAGAGATCGTTCCCTTCACGGGTACGCTCCCCCACACCGGCGAACACCGAGTAGCCGCCATGTTCCTGGGCGATGTTGCGGATGAGCTCCTGGATCAGCACTGTTTTACCGACACCGGCACCACCGAAGAGTCCGATCTTTCCCCCTTTGGCATAGGGTTCCAGCAGGTCGATAACTTTGATACCGGTTTCAAAAATAGCGGAACTGGTATCCAGATCTTCAAATTCCGGTGCCGGGCGGTGAATCGGAAAATATTGTGCTGCTTCGATATCACCGGCGCCATCAATAGGATCACCGATAACATTCATCATCCTGCCCAGCGTCCCCGGTCCGACCGGTATGGTGATAGGCTGGCCGGTATCGACGACCTCCAGTCCGCGATGCAATCCCTCGGTGGCATCCATAGCCACGGTACGCACCTGTCGTTCGCCCAGATGCTGCTGTATCTCCAACACCAGGTCTGTCTGCCCTTCCCGCTCAATTTTCAGCGCCGAATAGATAAACGGCAGTTCCCCTTCAGGAAACACAACATCGATAACGGCACCATTGACTCGCAGGATTTTTCCCTTGTTCATTCCGATCCTCTTAGTTGCTGATGGCTTCGGCGCCACCGACGATATCTGAAATCTCGGTCGTGATGGCAGCCTGCCGGGCCTGGTTATAATGTAAAGTGAGTTCAGCGATCATTTCAGCCGCATTATCGGTGGCAGCCTCCATGGCTGTCATCCGGGCGCCCTGCTCGGCCGCGTAGGATTCCAGCAGGATACGCCAGAGCTGATAGTTGATGTGCAGTGGCAGGATACTGTTGAGCAGGGTGACGGCATCCGGTTCGTAAATACACTCATTATGACTCTGGGTACCCTGCTCGATATCAATTGGCAGCAGTGTTTCCACAACTACATCCTGGCGTACCGCCGATTTGAATTCGTTGTAAATAATTTCTACCCGGTCCAGCTCCAGCCTGGTGTAGAGGTCGATAATCATACTGCCGATGCTGGTGGCGTGGGTGAAGGCGAGATCGTTGAAAAAACTTGTGTACTGCTTGAGTATCGGGACGGTACGCCGGCGATACCAGTCATGGCCGATCCGGCCCACCGGCACCAGCTGTGTTTCCCCCTGCTCCACCTTGAGGTGGATTTCGACCTGTCGGATGATATTGCTGTTGAAGCCGCCGCAAAGACCGCGGTCGCCGGTTACCATCACCAGTGCCGTGCGGTGGGGGTCCCGCCGGGCCAGCAGCGGATGCAGTTGTGGATCGGTGATCCGGGCCAGATCTCCCATCACCTCCTGCAAACGGAAAGCGTAAGGACGGGCTTTGACGATATTCTCCTGCGCCCTCCGCATCTTGGCCGCAGCAACCATTTTCATGGCACTGGTGATCTGCTGGGTAGAGGTGACGCTGGTGATCCGTTTCCTGATCTGTTTCAGGTTGGCCATCAGACCTGGACTCCCTTGATATATTCTGCAGCTGCGGTTTTCATCTGCTCCGCCAGCTCATCCGGCAACTCACCCTTGTCGCGCAGTTCTTCCATCAAGCCGGGATGGCTGCTCTGCAGGAAGTCGACAAAACCGTCACCCACCTCCAGTGCGCGGCTTAACGGTATTTCGTCGAGAAAGCCGTTGATACCAAAAAATATTACCGCCACCTGCTGCTCGACCGATTGGGGTTGATACTGCTTCTGTTTGAGCAGCTCCACCAGGCGCGAGCCACGGGTCAACTGTTGTTGTGTGGCCTTGTCCAGGTCGGAACCAAATTTCGAGAACGCCTCCAGCTCCCGGTATTGCGCCATCTCGAGCCGCAGTGAACCGGCTACCTTACGCATCGATTTTGGTTGCGCCGAACCACCAACCCGGGAAACCGAGATACCGGCATTGATAGCGGGTCGAATACCTGAATAGAACAGATCTCCCTCCAGGAAAATCTGCCCGTCGGTGATGGAGATGACATTGGTCGGGATATAGGCGGAGACATCCCCCGCCTGTGTCTCAATGATCGGCAGTGCTGTCAGTGAACCACCCCCTTCAGCGTCGGACAGCTTGGCCGCCCTCTCCAGGAGCCGGGAGTGGAGATAGAAAACATCCCCGGGATAAGCTTCCCGCCCCGGTGGACGCCGCAACAGGAGCGACATCTGGCGATAAGCCCAGGCATGTTTGGTCAGATCGTCGTAGATGACCAGCGCGTGTTTACCCTGGTCGCGGTAGAACTCGCCGATGGCGGCACCGGCATAGGGTGCCAGGAACTGGATCGGCGCTACCTCCACCGCGGTTGAGGAAACGATGACGGTGTAATCCATGGCGCCATGCTCCTCCAGGATCTTTACCACTTTGGCGATGGTAGATCCCTTCTGACCAATGGCCACATAAACGCAGACTACATCTTTACCTTTCTGATTGATGATCGTATCGAGCGCGATGGCGGTCTTCCCGGTCTGCCGGTCGCCGATAATCAACTCCCGCTGCCCCCGACCGATCGGTATCATCGAATCGATCGCCTTGATTCCGGTAGCCAGAGATTCCTTAACCGGTTGCCGTGTAATAACACCGGTAGCTTTTCTTTCGATCGGTACCGTCTTCTCGGCGTTGATCGGACCGCGACCGTCACGAGGGGCGCCCAGCGGATTGACAACCCGCCCCAGCATCGCTTCACCCACCGGTATCTCCACGATGCGACCGGTGCGCTTGACAATATCCCCTTCACGGATGGTCGTCTCTCCCCCAAAAAGAACACAACCGACATTATCCTCTTCCAGGTTCATGGCCATTCCCATGACTTCGTTGGGAAACTCGATCAACTCCCCGGCCATGACATTTTCCAGACCGAACACCCGGGCGATACCGTCACCCACCATGATCACCTGACCTGTTTCGGCTATGTCAATTTCGCTGGAGAA
>JADHUQ010000138.1 GCA_016784425.1 Candidatus Delongbacteria bacterium
CTCATGCCCGCACCGGTAACTTTATCGTGACCCTCAGCTGTGACTTCTCTGGTAAGATTAAGGATACTATGACCACACCAAACCGTCCGGCTCTCTCTCTGGTGGCTCTGTTACTGCTGTTGACCAGCTGCTCACTCGATGATTACAATACCGACGACCTGCCGAACTGGAATACTACTCTCGAGTTACCACTGCTGGCAGCTTCCATCAACCTCGCCACCCTGCTGGATGATTCCCTTATCCACACTATTCCCACGCCGGATGGAGATTCACTCTATGCCTACCGGGATACCCTGGAAATCGAGGAGGTGCAGGTAGGTGATGAGTTGCTGCTGGAGCCGCTTGAAGATGACTATACCCAGTTCCCCTGCGATATCGCCACCACTGTCGATGACAGTTTCAAGGTGGGTTACGATACCGTCGGTCTGGCCGATATCAGCGAGCAGATCATTGCTGAAGTGGGTTTGATCGAGCTGGAGAATATTGCACCACAGACCTCGGAGCCCTTTCCCTTCCGGCAGATAATGCCGCTGGCGGTTGTCGAAAACCTGGAAACCATTCTAGACGACTCCGGTGGCTCGGCAGAGGTGGTTATAGACCCGATCGGACTGTTGCCGCTGCAGAAACTGGTGGTTTTTGATTCCTTCAACGAAGTAGTGTTAGCTTCCGGTTCGCTGGAGGTCACCATCATCAACAACATGTTCATCTACCTCGGTACACCCCTTACACTTACCCTGTTGGACACAAGCGGCGTGGAACTGTTTTCATTGCCCTGGGATGATGAGATCCCGCCGGGGGAGGAGGCGACCCAGAGTGTCGATGTGAGCGGTTATACCATTCCGGGTGCCCTGTTCGCCCATATCGCCGGTATGAGCAACGGCACTCACAGCCAGCCGGTCCTGATTGACGAAGCTGATCTGGACAGCTGGTTCACGGTACAACTGGTGGCACAGGAGTTCAGGGCGGAGTCTGCCTGGGCGCAGATCCCCCCGCAGACGATTGAGGGGGCAGACCTTATCCAGCTGGAGGAATCCGACACCAGGGTGGAGGAAGCGCTACTGGCAAGTTGCGATCTGCAGATAGATATCACCAATGGTATGGAGTTGACCGGAATTATGTTGATCAACATACCGGATCTGATTTCACCGCTGGGGGAGCCATGGCAGCGAACACTACCCCTGCCGCTTGATGATAGCCAGTATGAGGAGGATTTGACAGGTTGGACAATGCAGCTGGAACTGGACACACAACAACTGGACTATAACTACCTGATCACCACTGATGACACCGATCCTGAATTTGCCATAGTTGAAGGAGTTGACAGTGCCCTGCTCGATCTGTTGTTGTCCGCTATCACCTTCAGTGAGATAACAGGAATCATTGAGCAGCAGGTGATAGTTGATGATGAGGTAATCCCCCTCGAAGGGGATACGCAGATCGAGACTGCCACCATCGGGGAAGGACTGTTGCAGATCAGGGTGGACAACGCTGTCGGTGGATCCGCCCAGGTTCTATTCACGGTGCCGGAGTTACTTGATAACGGGGTACCGTTGAGCAGGAACCTGCAGATCGAACCCGGTGCAAATCAGCACCTGGTGGATCTGGCCGGTTACGAACTGGTTCCCCCTTCACTGGAAGAGCAGTTGATAAACTGTCTCACCGTCACCACTACCGACACCAGCTATGGTGTATACAATCTGGAAGACTCCATCAGAGTAAATGTGGAGTTGCCGGAACTGGTGTTCAGCCAGGTTACCGGGATTTTCAATCAGTCGTCGATTGTCGAGGAGGATTCACTGTCGACAGACAGCGAGCACATTATTGAAGAGGCCGGGATAATGACCGGCAGGGTAACGCTGCAGCTTTCTAACAACACTGGAATCCCCTCAGTTGTGGATCTATCTATCGAGCAGCTGACCCTGGCCGGGGAACCGTTGACCAGATCCTACCTGATACCGGCAGACATCGAGAATTACACCCGTCAGATAGATCTTGACGGTTACCGGCTGCAATTGCCGGCCGACAGGCAATACATCGATTATACTTCGACCCTTTCGTTTCCGAACGATGGGGTTGTTACCATGTTCCGCACCGACTCACTGGTGGGAACGGTCAGTATCGATACTGTCTATTTTGCCAATCTAACCGGTGCGGTCGACTCACTCACTGTTGAGAGCGACTCCACCACCGAGACTATTGACCTGTTGCCGGAAGAGCTGGAGGGGGTCCGGTTTTCCAATGTTGATATGGCGATCGCCTGCGAAACGGATATCGGGGGGGACAACACCGACAGTCTGACTATCCTGCTTTCTTTCGGGATACGTGCAACCAATCCGGATGGCGATGAGGTCATCTCGCTGATAGACAACTGGAATATTCTGGACAGCAACCGGGTGCAGGTACCCAATGCGACCGAGTTGATCAACATCCTGCCGGACCGGATTGAAACCTGGGGTAGCGCGATTGTTGACGGACATGCGGAGATTGAATCTACTCAGTACCTGCGGGGCAACCTGGAAATCACCATCCCCTTTGAGTTTGAGATCAGCGAAAACGCAGTCGTAGACCTGGATCCGGAACTGCTGGATGTGGGAATACCGGATGAGGTTGCGGAGGCAATCCTGATGCTGGAGCTGGACAACCAGTTCGAGTTCGGCAGCCTGTTGACTGTGCTGGTTGCGGCTGACACTATCCGGTTTGACAACGGCAGCGCTGACACCCTCCTGCGACTGGAGCTGGCTCCACTGACCAACTTGACCGATACAATTCTGCTGCCACCCGAGAAGGTTGAACTGCTGATCGGTGATTCCACCTGGATCAAGGGGTGGGTGGATATTATCGGTCAGGTCGATGGCGAGGGTAATCCACTGGTGACCCGTATCATGGCAAGCGATTCGCTGAACATCTATCTTCATGGCCGCTTCGGTTATCATGTTGACCTGGGAGCAGATTAGATGAATTACCATGGCAGCTTTCCGGGAAGTATACTGATCAGCCTGGGATGGTTTTTACTGGCGGCTGCACCCTTGCAGGCTGGCAGTGGCGGGGCGCAGTCTATTGCCAGCGCTGGTGGCTTCATGGTTACCGCCCGCGGGATCGAAGCTGCCGGGTTGAATCCTGCCAACCTGGGTTACAGCCTGGATCTGGACCCTACACCGTTGCGCTATGATCCAACCTACCGCCTGCAACACTGGTCGGTCAGCTTTCTGGGATTGAATGCCAGTGTCTACAATAACGCCGTCTCCCCTCGCTGGGTCAACAACTCCCTTTTCGGCGGACTCAACCTCGATGAAGGGAACAATCGCAGCGAATTCCTCTCTGTTTTTGATGACAACGGCTGGGATCTGCAGGCACTGCTGCAGCTGCGACTGCTGGGGGTAGCCTGGAAAAACTTCGCTCTGACGATTGCACCGGAACTGCAACAGGATATGCGACTGCCGACCGACCTGCTGCATGCCGCTTTCGACGGTATCTACTTCGAAGAACCGATTTCGCTGGCTGACACGGAGAGTAGCATGCAGGCAGTTATTCCGGTAACCCTGGCTTACGGACAACCGGTACAGCTGCCCTGGTTAGAGGACCGGTGCGCGGCCACCTACCTGGGGGTTGGTTTCAAGACCCTGCTCGGTGTTGTCTGCGGACAGATCGATCACAGTGAAGGCAAGTTGCTCTCAAAAATTGACTCCATCGCTGTTGACAGCAGGGTGCAGATCAGCACGGTCGGATTACCGCTGGACGATGAAAGCGACCTGGCTCTCGGTATCAACGGAGTGGGATTTGCCTTAGACCTGGGGATGGCAGTAGATATCAACGAACGACTGCAATGCGGTCTAGCCCTGCACAACCTGCTGGGTCATATTAATTGGAGCGGTACCAACGCCCGCAGTTATGATTTCGGTTACGAGCTGAATCTCAATCGTGCTGACATCGAGGAGATCAGTGGCTATAATGAAGCGGAGCTGGATTCGCTGCAGGAGACCTGGACCACTGCCGACAGCAGTTTCGCCAGGGATGGTTTCCGTACCGCCTGGCCTGCCTATATGCTGCTGGGTACGCATTATCAATGGCTGGACCAGATCGGCTTCTCGGCAGTTTACCGGCAGAGTTTCAATCCCAAGCTCAGCAGCGCCTTGCGTCCCCGGCTGGCTCTCGCCAGTGAACTGACCTACCTGCCCTGGCTGCCGTTGCGCCTTGGATTCGCTCTGGGTGGACTGGAAGGGTTCCAGTACGGAACCGGTTTTGGGCTCGCATTCACCCACTACCAGTTGGATTTTGGCTTCTCGCAGAGTGGCGGTATGTTCAACTGGGCCAAAGGAGTGACACTGGGACTGGAACAGCGGATCTACTTTTAATTTTCTCCACAGCCTCTAACTTTGCCTGCTATCGACTCAGACCGGTAAGCTACCGGGTGATACCCCTCGGTGCGGCTTCATATCTTCCCCCCTGCTTGCCATAATCCCAACCTTCCGTTACTATGATATGAATCAAAAGTATCCTGCCAGGGTAAACGGGGAGGGGAACATGATTTCAGCAACAGGCTGGTTTTCGACCTGCAAAGAGATGCTGCGCGATCCGGTTTTCGACGGATTCGTCATCTATCTGCTGGTGATTCTGGTGGTCGGTTTTCTTACCTATCGGTTCACCCGTTCGATCGGCGATTTCCTGCTGGCGGGAAGGCGATTGGGGCCCTGGTTGACTGCTTTCTCCGAACGGGCTTCCGGTGAATCGGCCTGGTTGCTGCTCGGTCTGCCCGGTGTGGCGCTGGCAGCAGGGATGGCCGATTTCTGGGTAGTTATCGGCTGTCTGGCAGGTATCGCTTTCTCCTGGCTGTTTATCGCCCGCCCCCTGAGGCGGGAAACGGAGCGACTGGGAGCGCTCACCCTGCCGCATCTGTTCGACCGCAAATTCCCCACCCTGCCCCGCCATCTGCTGCGGGTGACAGCTACCCTGATCATCACCTTCTTTTTTACCTACTACATCGCCGCCCAGTTCAACGGCGCCGGCAAAGTGCTCAACCAGTCTTTCGGGATCAGCCAGTACTGGGGCATGTCTATCGGTGCTGTGATCATCCTCTTCTATACCATGATGGGTGGCTTTATCGCTGTGGTCTGGACCGATCTGGTCCAGGGGATAATCATGATCGTGGCGCTGGTTCTGCTGCCGGTTGTCGGTATCTGGGAGCTGGGTGGATTGGGAGCGCTTAGCGAAGGTTTGACCAGGCTTGATCCAGAGGCGATTTCAATCTTTGGTGGAGCCGGCGGTGGTCTGGCCCTGCTGATGGCGATCAACGGTCTCTCCTGGGGTCTCGGCTACATGGGACAACCGCATCTGTTGACCCGATTCATGGCGATCCGTCAGGAAGGGGATCTGAAAAAAGGATTCTTTATCGCCATGGCCTGGGCGATCCCCGCCTTTGTCGGTGCTTATGTGATCGGACTGATCGGCTGGGTAATTCTGAGTGGGGATACCAGTGTCATCGGCGGTGACCAGGAGAAAATCCTGCCCTGGCTGGCCCGCTCCCTGCTGCATCCG
This sequence comes from Candidatus Delongbacteria bacterium, assembly GCA_016784425.1. Lineage (GTDB taxonomy): Bacteria > CAIWAD01 > CAIWAD01 > BS150m-G50 > BS150m-G50 > BS150m-G50. The sequence goes on from JADHUQ010000138.1 coordinate 5,533, forward strand.
GCACTGGCGGGTGTGTTGATCTCAGGTGCCATCGCAGCGATGATGTCCACTGCCGACAGCCAGCTGCTGGTAACAACTTCCGCCGTCGCCGAAGATGTCTACCACCAAATGATACGGCCGGAAGCGGATCAACGTCGGCTGGTCGGCCTGACCCGCCTGGTCACCCTGCTGGTTGGGATTTTTGCCTTTGCACTGGCGATCACCACACAGGATCTGGTTTTCAAGATGGTCAGCTACGCCTGGGGTGGACTGGGCGCTTCCTTTGGTCCGGCGTTGTTGCTGGCCCTCTGGTGGAAGCGGACCAGCGGCTGGGGCGTGTTTGCGGGACTGGTGTCAGGGACAGTCATGACTATCAGCTGGCCCCTGCTCCCGGTAGTAGGCACTGCGCTTTCCGCCCGTTTTGCCGCTTTCTTCATCGCTCTGGGGTTGGTGGTGGTGGTGTCACTGCTGGATGGAAAATCGCAGCATGATACTGCCTAGGAGCCTGTCGGACTGATAGTTGAAGAAGATGGATGCAGAATTGCACAGCAATTCTGCCAGGCGCAACTTGCCTAAGCAGGTTGCGCCGGATCAGGATCGATATGATCGACAATACCGACGATGGCGGCGTCGATCGGTGTGAGGGGGTTGGACATCGGAATAGCAGCTTCCTTGGAAGAGACAAAAAATACGATTTCCCCGGTACCGGGCCCGGCGCCGACAGTGTCTACCGCGGCAATCCGCTCCCCGACCGGCTGGTAGCGTCCATCCAGCGGCTGAATGATGAGGATCTTGCTTTGCTCCAGGCTGGGGTCCTTGCGGGTGGCCCAGACATTACC
>JADHUQ010000139.1 GCA_016784425.1 Candidatus Delongbacteria bacterium
AGCGCGCTACCAGAAGCTGGTGCCCTATGTCTCACATCGCAGTGATCTCAACTACCTGATCGGTGAGATGATCGGCGAACTGAATTGCGGGCATGCTTATGTCTGGATGCCGGATGAGTTCGACAGTGAGCGGGTAGGGGTTGGCATGCTGGGAGCCCAGGTGGAAGCGGCTGAGAATGGCTACTTCCGTATTAAAAGGATCCTGCGTCGTCTGGACTGGAACGATCCCGACGCCAGTGCCCCTCTGGCCGCCCCGGCTGTCAATGTCAAGGAGGGGGAATATATCCTGGCCGTAAACGGTGTGCCAATGGACGCTGCCAGGAATTTCTACTCCTGGTTCCAGAATCTCGCTGGTCGCGATATCACCCTGACCATCTCCTCCAGTGGTGAGGAGGAGGACTCCCGGGAGGTTGTCGTTACACCGATCGGCAGTGAAAGCAGTCTTTACTACACCGACTGGGTGGAACACAACCGGGAATGGGTGAACGAACATTCCGGTGGTCGTGTCGGTTACCTGCATGTACCCAATACCAGCTATTGGGGCATCATGGAGTTCAGTAAAGGTTTTTACGCCCAGATACACAAAGAGGGTCTGATCATTGATGAGCGCTATAACGGGGGCGGTATGCTTCCCGATATGTTGATTTCCCGATTGGACCGCACCGTGCTTTCCTGGTGGGCCACCCGGCACGGTCGGGTAACCCGTACACCCTGGAACATGGTGGACGGACCGATGGTGATGCTGGTCAACGAATTCGCCGGGTCTGGTGGTGACGCCTTTCCCTACTACTTCCAACTCAGCGGACTGGGACCTGTGGTTGGCACCCGCACCTGGGGCGGTCTGGTTGGTATCAACAACTACTTTCCCTGTATCGACGGCAGTTCCGTTACAGTGCCAGCTTTCGGTATTATCAACCGGGAAGGGGAGTGGGCTGTGGAGAATTACGGCATCGACCCGGATGTAGTGGTAGACAATCAGCCGGCTGACCTGCTGCGCGGATACGATGAACAGCTTGATACCGGGCTCCGTCTGATACTGGAAGATCTGGAGCAGAATCCCCCTTCAGGCTGGCAGCGTAAGCCGCCACCACCACGCGATCGCAACTGACCGGTGGCGCCGCTGGCACCCTCTTCCCGGAGCGGATTCATAGAGAAGGCCACCAGTACTGTACTATTACTGCTTTCACAGCAGCGGCTGATTACTCCGTGACAAAAACGCGCCAGTAATCCGCGGTTAGAGCTGTTACGGCGATTTGATATTTTTGCCTGATTAACGCGCGATCCTGCACTACCCAGCTGGAAACCGAGCAGAGAGCGATACCTGTTCCTCGAGTATTCTTTTTGGGCAGCACCAGGAGTCTTCTTTGTCAGGCCGCTGGTGCGTATATTTGTGGCATGAACGAGGTGATACAGACGGAGGAGTATAAAATGAGAAGCAGGATTCTGCTGACTCTTCTTTTGATCTGCAGCTGGTACAGTCAACTCAACAGCGCTGTGGGCAACGACCTTACCGACGATCTGCTGCTCGAGGTCAGCTACACTGACGGCAAACTGTTTCTCAGCTGGGAAGCCCCTCCGGAACAGGAGTGCTGGGATATTCAATGGTCAGCCGATCCCTGGTTCTGGAATCCACAATTCTTGCAGACTACTACTGAAACAGCTGTCAGTTTCGACCTGCCACAGGCTTCCAGCCGTTTCTACCGCATTGTGCCGGTTACCAACCCGGTTACACCACCTGCCGATGAGTTGCTGGAGGATTTTGAAATCAATATGCCGGTCCTGACCAGTTGGAGTGACCAGGACGAGGATCCGGAAGCCTGGGACTGGGATGACAGCAATCCTTTCGAAGGTGATCACTGCCTGCTGTTGTACGGCAACAGTTACAAGGCTCAGGAGTTGGGTGAACGGCAACTGTTCTTCCACACTGTGATGAGTATCGCCGCTCGTTGTGAGAATGTCGCCAACCGCCAGATGGTCGGTTTTGCCGATTCCGCCAATGTAATCTGGTATGTGCTCTGGGGATCAAGTGGCGGTTATGCTGATACACCGGGACAATCGGGTCAGGCTGAGGTTTGTGCCTACCAGGGCTGGTTCCCCACGGAAGAGTGGCATGAGTTTATGCTTCCGGTGGGGCAGGACTGGCAGGGGAAGTTCGGTTATCTGCCGCGCCTGTTGCAGGTGATCTATGCTAATGACTGCGACTCCAATAACGGGGAGGTTCGCTACGACCTGTTGTCTGATGTCTCGATGTCACAGTTGCGGCGTCCCACCGCCGCTTTTGTGGCCGATGTGCTGGAAACAGTTGGTGACAGCTGCCAGGTAACCTTCACCTCCCTCGCGACCCCACGACCCCTGACACACAGCTGGAATTTCGGCAACAACACTTCCAGCAGCGAGATCGATCCAACCGTATGGCTGCCAACCGCCCGCACCCACCGGGTGACGCTGCTGGTTGAAGATGCCATCCGCCACTACGATTATACTTCCCTCGAGGTTGTCACCCCGCAGCCCCAGCTGCCCCGCACTGCGCTGATCAGCTGTGTTGGTGATGTCATGATGGCGCGGGCTTATGAGGAAAACGGTGGTATCATTCCCGAGCAGGGTGTTGAGGCGATATATGAAGGGGTGCATACCGTCTGGCGGGCTGCGGACCTGATGTTGATCAACCTGGAGTGTCCTCTGACCACCTCCAATACGCAGCATCCCACCAAGACGATTATTTTCCGTTCGCACCCGGACAATGTAGCCGGGTTGCTCTACGGGGGGGTGGATTATGCCTCACTCGCCAACAACCATGCTTTTGATTACATGTCTGAAGGTCTGCTGGAAACCCGTACCGTTTTACGGGAAGCCGGGATTGCTTTTTCCGGGGCCGACAGCAACAGCTTCCTGGCGCGTCAACCCTCCTTTCTCTCAGCTAACGGTCTTGCTATCGGGGTGCTGGCCGCCTCCGACCGGGGGGGCTACTACAACAACCTGCAACCTTTTCTCGACGCGGCACCTTCCCGTCCCGGTTTCGCATCCTGGACCCGGGCCGAGATGCAGGCCACCATCCCCCGCTTGCGTGAGCAGGTGGACTGGCTGATGCTGCAGGTCCATTCCGGATATGAGTACAGTCATGCGCCTGTATTGCGAGGAACTTCACCTGCCCGCCCGCTGGAAGGAATTCCCTGGGATCCGAATGATTACGGTCTCTTCGCCCGTGACCTGTTGCCTGACCAGTCTGAACGTTCGCACCGACAGGAAGCGATCGATCTGGGTGCCGACCTGGTTATCACGCATCACCCGCATATCCTGCAGGGGTTGGAGCTCTACAACGATCGCCTGATCGCTCATAGTCTGGGTAATTTCGTCATGGATCTCAGTTATGTTGAAACTATGACTACCGCTCAACTCGATATCCATCTGGAAGAGGACCAGCTTGCCGGTATCACCATCCAGCCGGCCTATATCGCCAGATACATCCCCGGATTCGCCCGGGGCGAGCTGGCCGGCAGTATCCTGGATCATATCACCGCGCTATCGCTCTCCTTTGACACCTGGGTGGTACGACAACCGGGTGCCGACACAGCCTGGGTGGTGCTGGACACACTGGCTGTCAACTGGAGCGGCAGTACCTTTAATGACACCCTCGCGCTGTTTGATTACGACGACCATCGCCTGAGTCGTCCCCACAGGCTGCAGGGGGAAGGTTATCCTGCCTGGTTCACCCTCGACGAATTTCTACCCGACGCGGAGTGGCGGGTCGGGCGTAATATCCTCTGGTGGGGTAACATGGAGGATGAAGGAGCACCCCAGTGGGATATCAACAGCAGCGGTGAATGGTACGATAACACCATCAGCCACACCGGTTTGCGCAGTCTCCGTCTGCAGGAGAGCAATGGTGATGATGTTCAGAATTATTTTGTCTCACGGGTACCACTTGATACCGGTTATGACTATTCCATCATGGGGTGGATGCAGACCAGTAACGCCGGCCTGGCCAATCTGCAGATGCGCTACTACCAGGCCCGTTCCGGTGGTGGGGCGATCGGAACGGAGCTGGCGCTACCGGAGTTGAGCGGGGACAACGAGTGGAGTCAGGTCTGGACTGAACTGACACTACCCGAGCAGACCAATTTCTACAGTGTCCGTCATTCGCTGACCGCCGGTACGGGGACGGCAGACTGCTGGTTCGATGACGAGGTGGTGATTCAGTGGGAGCCGTGGCAGGATTTTCCGGCAGATTTTCGCCTGCCCAACGATTATGATTATATCCAGCTGCGTGCACCGCTGGCACCAGCAGACCTGCCGGTGGAATATCGACGTGAATGGATAGAGCTGCGTTGAGTTCACCGTGGTAGTCAAGAATCACAGCGTCTGTATTCTTCCTTGCATTAGCTCGCGGTGAGATATAGGTTATTGGCTAATAAATAGCCGCCCCTTCGCTGGTGGCTCGCAGCCTCAGAACTGTGCCCACACTGTTTGAGATTAGGATCGCTCTTAAGAACGCAGTTTCCCGCTTTGACTTGTGATCGGGTCGGGTAACCGGCGGTGATGAGCCGCCAGTAATCCCGAAACGAGTTCAAGTGAGCTTTCCTTATTACACAAAAGGAAATTGCTGGTGCAGTCAACAGTCCGGTTCTGATGAAACCTGCTGCGCGTGTCACCAGTGCCTGGTTCCCCATTCTCTAATACTGGAGGAATTCCCGCCTTGATGCTGACATTAATCGGCCTGGCAGTGTTACTGACTGTTTACGGCATGCGTGAGTTCGCCCGGCACCAGAAAACCGTACGCAAGATCCCGGTACGTATTCATGTAAACGGTACCCGCGGCAAAAGCAGTGTAGTCAGATTGATAGCCGGTGCCCTGCGGGAAGGGGGCTTGAGGACGATCGCCAAAACCACCGGTTCCGCCCCCAGAGTAATTCTCACCGATGGTTCGGAAATCTCAATCAGTCGCCCCCGGGGTGCCAATATCATCGAGCAGATCAAGGTTATCCGTTACATCCTCAAACGTGCCCCACAGGTAATGGTGATCGAGTGCATGGCGGTGCAACCGGAGTACCAGTGGATCTGCGAGCATCAGATTGTACATGCCACTCATGGTGTTATCACCAATGCCCGTCCCGACCATGTGCGTGAGATGGGTCCCAGTCTGGAAAATATCACCCGTTCTCTCTGCAACACGATACCACGGAAAGCGTCTGTTGTCACTTCCGAACATCGGATGGTTTCGGTAATGAAGGAGGTGGCTGCCAGAATGGGAAGTGATCTCCTGGAGGTGGATGAGCAGAATATCAGCGACGAAGAGATGAATCGCTTCGGTCATCTGGAACACAAGGAAAATGTTGCGATCGCGCTCGCGGTGGCGCGCCAGCTGGATGTTGACCGGGAAACCGCCCTGCGGGGAATGTACTCTTCGGAGCCGGATATCGGCGCCCTCAAAGTTCACCGTCTCGAACTGGATGATAATTCACTTCTCTTTATCAACGCCCTGGCGGCTAACGATCCGGAATCCACCTATGCTATCTGGCAGAAGGTTGAGACTCTGTTCGGCGACCTGGGTACCCGCATTATCCTGCTCAACTCGCGTCATGATCGTCTGGAGCGCTCCCAGCAGCTGGTGGAGATGCTTACCACCATGGAGTTTGACCATCTGGTGCTAACCGGCGAGCGGGTCGACAAAACAGTCAGCTACTGCTATCACTGGCAGATCCCGGAGAGCAAGGTTCATAAGATGGACGCCATCCACCTGGAGGATGTCTACCGCGGGGTGATGAAACTGGCCGGTAGACATGGTACCCTGATGGCAATAGGAAACCACCATGGCGGGGGCGGTGAGATCGCCCACTTCCTGCGGGAAAGGAGCCGCACTGAATGATTGAATTAGCAGTTGGACTGGGTGTAATCCTCAGTATGGTTTTTTACGAGGTGATTGGAGTCTCCGCGGGTGGAATCGTCGTACCCGGCTATGTCGCCCTGCAGATGCACGCACCGGAGCGACTTCTCGGTACCATCATCGCCAGCCTCTTGACCTATCTCGTTTTGCGGATAATCTCCCGCTTCATGTTCCTTTACGGTCGCCGGCGCCTGGTGATGGCTATCCTGCTGGGGTTTGTCTTCGGGTATCTTACCCGTCAAACCTATTTCTGGAGTGCCATTCCGCTGGGATTTGAGATGCATATGCAAGCGGTCGGGTTCATTATTCCCGGCCTGATAGCCAACTGGATGGAGCGGCAGGGCATCTGGAAAACCGTACTGGCACTCGTTTTAACCGCTTCCACAGTCCGTCTGCTGTTGATAGTCCTAATGGGAGGGCAGGTTCTTACCAATGTATAAACCGAGTCTGAAATCTACCTGGACCCTG
>JADHUQ010000140.1 GCA_016784425.1 Candidatus Delongbacteria bacterium
CCTTTTATGATTACTCTCAGTTGTAAGCTGAAGGGGGTGGGAAAGCCGTGACCTTACAGTTCTTATCCCGGAACTCGGGGAGATCATCAAACTGTAGTGCTTTCAAACGACCGTCATAGCCTGTTGACGGTCACGGCCCTTTTACGATTACACTAAATTACAGTTACCGGGGGGGAGAGAGTTGATCCTGCTCTTATCAGTAGAATTGATCGATTACAGCGTGGGTTTGCCGTAGTAGAAAACTACTACGGCGCATCGGCTTTCGGCCAGAGGGTGAGTTTTACATAAGCGGTAGAGTAATATGGAAGCTACTATCAGAGGTGTTGGTCGATGTCAGTCTTAAAAGCAGTGTCAGCGCACCCGCAGGTCGCTATCGCCCTCAGGGGGAACTGGTGGTCTGGATTTATCCGACTTGGGTGTATCTTCCGGTAAATTGAGTTCCTCCATCAGGTCGGAGAAAAATGTTTCGTTGTTGATCGATTGCATCAGATGGGTCAGCTCTTCAAAAAGGATATTGGTTCCCTGCAAGATGTACTTGATTGCCTCTTCGTTGGCACCACTACGTAACAGCGTATTAGTGGCGTTATTCAGTTTAACCAATGCGTTGGCATATGTTTGATACTTCATCAGGTCACTGCTTTGCACTAGTCGATCCTGGCTTTCTGGTTTATCAGACATTTTGGACCTGTTTGATACGAATCAGAGTAATTAATACAATGATGCACGATAAAAGCACTCCGACAAGGAATAACTATAGAGTTTCCCGGGAGGTGGAACTCCCTCCACAAAACCTCCTTCTGATATTACATCTGCAAAAGGCATACCAATAAACCATGTGGAAATTGGTAAACATATCAGCTATATTATCAATAGGTTACGACAGTTCAGAACTCCGGGATTTGCCATGCAGGTGTTCATAATCTGACAATCGTGTCATTACATCAACATATGTAAAAGAGATATTGAATTTGCAGTCATTTCTGGTATCTTGTGTTCGTGCATGCCCAGCAAGTCCTGTTTGACGGAATTTCGGTCTGAACTTAGCATCGTAGCGAACCCAAACCGGAACTTTGGCCACCAGGAGGTAACCGGCAAAACCTGCAGTAAGAGGTCTGGTTTGCCGGTTCAGAATAGTATGATGAGGTTCCCTAGATGACTAAGTCGTTACTGATGTTAAGCTGCCTGCTCCAACTCTGGCTCCTTCCACCAGGTATCGCTGCCGAGCTCACCGCTGATCAGGAGAAACAGCTGTTTTCAAGGGCAGCCCTCTATGCTCGTCAACCCCATCAGATGCTGACCGCCCGCAAAATGTTTCTGGAGCTGGTCACAGCTCGCCCCCAGAACACGCTATACTTCAAAATGTACGCCGATCTACTGCTGCAGCTGGGAGATTTTGAGACAGCTGGCAGCGAGACACGCGGATTTCTGGACCGTCTGCCACAAAATGAAGCACACCTGGCGGATCGCATCGAGTTGCTGGCGCTCCTCAGTGAGATAAGTTACCGCTCTGGTGATGAGGTACAATCCGAGGTATTTCAACAGGAAGCACGGCACCTGGCCAGAACTAACGTCAGGTTGCTCGAGCCGTTACTTGCCAGCCTTGCGCGACTCAAGCAGGAGGATAAACTGTTGGCTGTCATTACACAGGAGCGTCGTCAGCGCAACAACCCGGATCTGTGGATCATCCAGGCCGGTGACAGTTATCTGAGACAGGAAAAGTGGCTGGATGCTTTCCAGGAGTATCAACGTGGTTTCACAGGTTCCGGTACAGCTGTGAGTACCCTGCGACAGAGAATCGTGGCTTTACCGCTAGCTGGGGAGCTTTTACAGTCAGCAGTAAACTGGGGGGAAAGCAACACCGACTCGGTACCGATCACCCGGACCCTGGGACAGTGGCTCGTACGCCAACGCCAGTTTGAGCGGGCCGTACCTTTCTATCTCCAGCTGGATCGCTTAACCGGCAGTGAAGGTGAGTCAATCCTGCACCTGGGACAGTTACTGGTAAAGGAGCAAGCCTGGAGATTGGCGCTTTCACTATTGCAGGAGCACCTTCATGATCATCCGCACCATCCCCGCAGTTATGAGCGCGCCATTATGATTGCTCTCTGTCAGCGTGCTGACGGTGAGGCGGCAACAGCGGTTGCGACACTGAGCGCGCTACTGTCCGAAACCAGTGACCGTAACCAGCTCAGTAGCCTGCAGATCCAGATTGGTGATATCATGGTAGACGACCTGCAGGATCCGGTAGCTGCCCTGTCCTGGTATGAACAGGTGGACGGTCCTGGCAACTGGTTGTCGACCGCCTATCAGAAACGAGTTAAAACTCATCTGATAATGGGCGCGTTAGAGGCTGCCCAGGATCTAAATCTGGCCGCCCTCAACCGCTTTCGTTATGATCAGCAAATCAGGTACCAGCTACTTTTTCAGCAAGCGAGCCTCTATTATTACGCAGCTGATTTCGAGCGTTGTCGCGGCTTGCTCGATTCACTTGCCGCTAACAATTTCAGCCAGGCCACCTATAATGATATTATCCGACAAATACGTCTGCTCAGTGATGGTGGAACTGACGAGGTACTGATCCGACTGGCGTCAGCAGAACTGGCAATCCTGCAGCATCGGCCACAGGAAGCTTCGCCTGTGCTGTTGCAGTTGCTTCATGATTCAGCTGATGGTACTGTTCTGCTGCGGGTGACCGAGCTGTTGACAACAGCTCCGCTTATGCGTGATTACATCTCGACTGACAGACTGGAGGCCGCTTTATCCGATATTGCCACCAGATTGCCGGAGTTGATTCAACTGGACGAAATTCTCTACCGGCGTGATCAACTGCTGGCGGTGGCACTGGAACAGCCGGCTGCCGCTTTGCCTGGTTGGGAGCAGTTCCTGGTCGATTATCCCCGCTCCCCACGGGTTGATGAAGTCCGCGCCCGTGTCCGCCGGTTTGAGCAGAGATCTAACCGGGAGGAGGTGGAGTGAGAAAAATACTCACCGCGACAGCCTTGATTCTATTGCTGCTCGGGCTGCCGCCGGCTGCGACCGGCAAGATACTGATTCCGATGGATCAGCTGCAGTCGAATCACCTGAAAGCTTATGGGATCGCCTGGTGGGTTCTGCGCCACGATATAAATGTCGAATGGCTGCTCAACTACCGGGGTGGCTCCTTCCTGATAGACCAGTTCGATGCGCTGGAACGGGAATGCCGCCTGCGGGGTGTAGGTTTTCAGCTACTCTCCGGCGGTGAAGTAATCGCCATTTATGACCAGATCGAGCTGGAAAACATGGATCGCATCCTGTTGGAGATGGCACCAAAGATAGCAGTCTACATGCCGCCAGGTGTTCAACCCTGGGACGATGCGGTTGCAATGGCGCTCAGTTACGCCGAGATCGAGTACGCCACTATCTGGGATCACGAGGTACTGGCCGGGGAGCTGGGCGAATACGACTGGCTGCATCTGCATCATGAGGATTTTACCGGTCAATACGGCAAGTTTTATGCCTCCTATCGCAGCGCCCCCTGGTATATACAGCAACAGCAGGAATTTGAATCTGTCGCACGCGAACTGGGTTACAAAAAAGTGAGTAAAGAAAAACTGGCGGTTGCACTCGCTATCCGCCGCTATGTTGCTGAGGGTGGATTCCTGTTTGCGATGTGCAGTGCGACCGATTCTTACGACATTGCTCTGGCAGCTCAAGGGACCGATATCTGTGATACCGTTTTTGATGGGGATCCCCCTGCCGCCAACTGCCAGCAGCAGCTGGACTTTACCCAGACTCTGGCGTTCACCGGTTTCCGGCTCTACACCAGCCCCCTGATCTACGAGTACAGCGACATCGACACCACACCCCCACGGGGCGGTCCACCCCGGGATAAGCAGAGTGACTATTTTGAACTGTTTGAATTCTCGGCCAAGTGGGATCCTGTTCCGACAATGTTGACCCAGAACCATATCAGCATCATTAAAGGCTTCATGGGACAGACCACCGGGTACCACCGGGCGCAGCTCAAATCGCATCTCATCATCATGGGTGAAACACCTGGACGGGATGAGGTCAAGTACCTCCATGGTAACTTCGGCAAGGGAATGTTCACCTTTTTTGGGGGCCATGATCCGGAAGATTACCAGCACCGGGTGGGTGATCCACCCACCGATCTCAACCTGCACCCCCGCTCGCCCGGCTTCCGTCTTATCCTCAATAATGTGCTTTTCCCGGCAGCACGTAAACAGAAACAGAAAACGTGATACCAGCGTGATCAGGTATGACGCGACCAGGCAGACACTGAACCTGGCAGTGAGGGACTTGCTGCAGGGTGAAGACAGTTCACCGGGTGTATATCTCCCGGGCCGTGGTCAACTGGGCACCCAGGCCCATCAGACCTGGCAACAGCAGCAACGGTTGCGGGACTCCAGTTATCGCGGCGAACTGTTTCTCAAACGGGAGTTAGAGCTTGATGCAGTCAGGATAACGCTGCAGGGACGCCTCGACGGTCTGGTGACCGAACCTGTGCCGGTGGTTGAGGAGTTGAAATCCATCCTGTTACCGGTGGAAAGCTACCCCCCTCTCTCCCCAGTCAACCACCCGAACTGGTTTGAACAGCTGGAGTACTACTGCTGGTTGGCCTGGCGCGAGCTGGAACTGCCCGATGTTGCAGGTCGCCTGGTACTCCTGGCAACACACGGCAGTGAATTTCGCCTCCACGATGTAGCCATCGACCTGCCCCGGGTTGAGCAGCGTCTGTGGCGACGCTTGCGGGAGATTGTATCACATCAACAGCAGCGTGCGGCTTTTCTGACCCACCGGCGTCGTCAGCGTATCACCTTTCCCTTCTCACAGGTTCGTCCCCGTCAGGATCAATTGATGGAGGCTGTAAGGGACGCTGCTGCCAGGAGTTATCATCTGGTACTGCAGGCCCCAACCGGTATCGGGAAAACCGCCGCTACACTGGTTCCGGCTTTACAGCAAGCCCTTCTGGCGGACAAAAGAGTTTTTGTGATAACCCCGAAAAACAGCGGGCAGCAGAGCTACAGCGACCTGATCCGTTTACTCAATCTCCAACCCGGCACCACGACCGCCATCAACTGCGTGACCATGCCGGCACGGGAGAAGATCTGTCCCGCAGAACGCTATATCTGTGATGCCGATTACTGTCCTTTCCTGCAGGATTTCCAGGCGGCGCTCCGGAGAACTATCACCCAGCTAAAACATACTGCGATCGTCGGGGAGGAGGAACTGCGACTGGCCGCCGAGCAGTTCCGCATCTGCCCCCACGAAGTCGCGCTGGCTTTGAGTGAGGAGCGGGATGTCGTCATCGGCGATTACAACCATGTCTTCTCACCCGCAAGCCAGATCCGCCGTCTCTTTCGAACCGGGCAGGCGGAACAATTCTTCCTGCTGGTTGACGAAGCCCATCATTTCCCGGCACGGGCCCGCTCCTGGTTCTCCGGCAATATTTCGCTGCAGGAGGTGGACAATGTGATACAACTCTGCCGGGAACGGGAGTCTGCCTCAGCTCGGCAGCCAGGTATTTTTGGCGGTACTTCACCTACCGCACAATTAAGACATCTGTTTGAACGGTTTCGGGACCTGTGCCAGTCGCAGGATTGTTTCCGTACCGATCGCTGGTCCTGGCAGAACTCTACAGCAGCCAGCTTTCCCGCAGATGAGTGGGCGGATCTTGCCCTGGAGCTGGCACAGTCATTTATGGCCTGGATGCTGCACCGCAAAGTGTCTGGCAGCCTGCTGGAGAAAGACGCTGTAGCCGGTCTCTATTATGATTTGCAGTACTTCTTTTATCTGGCCGGTATGAAGGGTGACAACTTTGAGCAGTTCGTCGAGCAACGATCAACTGACCAGGTAATGCGGGTGCTCTGCCTGGCGGTACCTCGTTCTGTGCGCGACCAGATTACACAGTTTCCCACGGTACTGTTTTTTTCCGCTACCCTGCCACCTGGTCCCGCCTACCTGGAGTTGGCCGGACTTCCGGTTGAAACACCGATACTGGAGTTACCGGCAGTTTTCCCCGCCGCCAACAGGAAGGTGGTGATACATGAAGGCATCCCGACACATTGGCGCCAGCGTGAAAACTCACTGCCACAGCTTGCGGAAATGATAACCACGCTTTTTAATAGTGCCGCTGTAAACACCGCAGTGTTCTTTCCCTCGGTCGATTACCTGCAGCGACTGCGCGCACTGCTGCCACCTGACCTGCCGCTGCTGATACAGGAAGCGGGGCAGAACAATCGCCACCGGGCTGCTCTGTTGGGAACCCTGAACAGGGAGAGTCACCACTTGCTGCTGGCCGTAAGTGGTGGTTCCTTCGCCGAAGGTATTGACCTGCCGGG
>JADHUQ010000005.1 GCA_016784425.1 Candidatus Delongbacteria bacterium
AGCTGCTTTACGATCCACAGACATCGGGTGGCCTGTTGATCGCGGTCGCCGGTGACGAAGCGGAACAACTGCTGCAATCGCTGCATGATCGAGGTGTCGACTCTGCCTGCCTGATCGGCGAGGTGATCCCCTACGATGGTAAAGGACTCCGTATCGTCTGAGCGATCCTGGCGGCACCGGCAATTTTAGCAGCTTCTTAAGCGATTGAGTCGCGAACTTCCGAACTCGTGATTACCGCCTCACCACCCCAGAAACAGCCGATATCTGCTCTTCGACCTACTTAGATATTATTATACCTGCGTTTACCTCAATCAGTCACCCCTTATCCCTGAAACTGACTCTCAACCTCTTCCCCGGCCTGCAAGTGGAATGAATTTTGCCAGCTTCCGGTTGAACAGTAGAAACAGGGCAGCTTTTTCCATATGGCTGAACAACAGACCTCGTTCCAGGATCGTACAGAGCCCGCAACTCAGAAGAGGCGCGACGACGCCCGCAAAAAGGGTAACGTCGCCCGCAGCATGGAGATCAACTCCGCTGCTGTGATTCTGGGTGGTCTGCTGGCACTGATGATGCTGGGCGGTTACATCCTGCAGACGATAATCACCGGCACATGCTACATCTACAGTCGCGCTTCCAGCTGGCAGGTTGAGGTGTCGCAGCTGCAGGAAATCGGTCGTTACAGCGCCGAGATCACCGCTAAAGCGGTATTACCCTTCATGCTGCTGGTGCTGGCGATCGGTCTGGCAGCCAATCTGGCGCAGGTCGGTTTTCTCGCCTCAGCGGAAGCGATCAAACCTGACTTTGACAAGCTCAACCCGGTCAAGGGACTTAAAAACATCTTTTCCAGTCGCTCGCTGAACGAACTGGTGAAGAACTTCGTCAAGATCATGGTAGTGGGATTCGTGGCCTGGCTTATAGTCAGGAGCGAGCTGGGGGGGTTCTCCCGCCTGGGTGATCAAACCACCGCCGGGATGTTGATGGCTGTAGCGCGGAGTACCCGGCGCCTGATAATCTGGACTGCGGTTTTCCTGGCCATTATCGCCGCCTTTGACTGGTGGTTCCAGAAGTGGGATCATGCCCGCAAATTGCGGATGACCAAACAGGAGATCAGGGATGAGCGTAAACAGACGGAGGGGGATCCTTTACTGAAATCGCATATTCGTTCCCTCCAGTTTGAAATGACCTTCCGCAGGATGCTGAATGATGTGCCGGAGGCGGATGTGGTTATCACCAACCCAACCAGTTATGCCATCGCTCTGAAATATCGGGCTGACACGATGCGGGCACCACGCGTCCTGGCCAAGGGGGCGCGCAAGGTGGCGGAACGGATCCGTGAAATCGCTGCTAAGCATGAGATACCGGTAATCGAGAATCCTCCCCTTACCCGCTCCATGTATCACATAGTGGAGGTCGGGGTGGAGGTCCCGGTAGAATTTTACCAGGCCATCGCGGAAGTGCTGGCGCTGGTTTACGAGGGCGCCCGTAACCGACATCCCCTGCGAGCTGACACCAGCCCGTATCACACCAGTGAAAAACAGGTGCGGGCAGGCCTCCTGAGCAGTACCAAACAGTAGAGGTAAAACCAGTTGATCAGAGACGATCGCGTCACACTCCGTAACAGCGCCCTGGCGACCCTGACCCGTCGTAGCGACGTTCTGGTCGCTCTGGGGGTAGTCGGTGTGCTGGTGATGATGATCATGCCGCTGCCCCCGGCACTGCTGGATGTGCTGCTGGCGCTGAATATCGCCATCGGTCTGACCGTGCTGCTGGTGGCAATTTATAATACCGAGCCGCTGCAGTTTTCCGTCTTTCCCGGCATGCTGCTGATGATCACCCTCTTCCGGCTGGCACTCAATGTTGCTTCCACCCGGTTGATACTCGGTGACGGTTATGCCGGGCAGGTAATCTCCGCCTTTGGTGGGTTCGTGGTTAAGGGCAACTATATCGTCGGTTTTATCGTCTTCCTGATCCTGGTGCTGATCAATTTCATCGTCATCACCAAAGGTGCAGGTCGCGTTGCGGAGGTGGCCGCTCGCTTTACCCTCGATGCCATGCCGGGTAAACAGATGGCGATTGACGCTGATCTCAATAATGGAATAATCGACGAGCAGGAGGCTCGCAGGCGGCGGGAAAAAATAAGCCGGGAGGCCGATTTTTATGGTGCCATGGACGGTGCATCAAAATTCGTCCGTGGTGATGCCATCGCCAGTCTGATTATCACAGCCATCAACATCCTGGGTGGTTTCGCTATCGGTATGATCCAGCTGGGAATGTCCTTTCCGGAGGCAATCGCCAATTACACGCTGCTGACGGTGGGTGACGGACTGGTCAATCAGATCCCCGCCCTGATCGTCTCCACCTCGGCCGGTATTATCGTCACCCGTGCCGGTGCCCAGAATAATTTTGGCCACGACGTCACCGCACAGCTGTTCAGTCGTATCCGGCCCCTGTTTATCGTAGCAGCGGTACTGATGTTCTTTGCGCTGGTTCCCGGTCTGCCTGCCCTGCCATTCATGATTCTGTCGCTGCTGGTGGGTGGTATTGCTTTCAGCCTGCGAAGTGGGCGCAAAGCGGAACAGCTGACCCCGGAGCTGGCCGTGGAGGAAGAGGCGAGTGAAGAGAAGATCGAAGATTTCCTCTATGTCGATCCGATGGAGATCGAAATCGGTTACGGCCTGATACCGCTGGTCGATGTCGAACAGAACGGTGACCTGCTCAACCGTATCACGCTGATTCGCAAACAACAGGCGCTGGACCTCGGTATCATCATCCCCCCGATCCGGATCAGGGATAACATCCAGTTGAAACCGGAACAGTACACTATCAAGATACGGGGGATTGAGATAGCCCAGGGTGAAATCAAGGTCGGCTATTATCTGGCACTCAACGCCGGTGAGGCGGGGGAAGAGATAGAGGGTTTCAAGACCACGGAGCCGACTTTCGGCATGCCGGCCACCTGGATCAGGGGTGAGAACCGGGAGCGGGCTGAATTGCTGGGTTACGCCGTCATCGAAGCGGCGGCGGTACTGGCAACGCACCTGGTAGATGTGATACAAAAGAACTCCTGGCGGATCCTCGGCCGTCAGGACGCTATGAACCTGGTCGAGAATATCAAGAAGGACAATCCGGCGCTGATCGATGAACTGTATCCCAACCTGCTCAGCCTGGCGGTGATACACAAAGTGCTGCAAAAGCTGTTGAGGGAGAGTATCCCGATCCGCGACCTGACCACCATCCTGGAGACCCTTGCCGACTACGCTCCCAACACCAAGGATGTGGAAATACTGACAGAATACGCCCGCTTCGCATTGAACCAGACTATCACGCGCCTTTACCAGCATGATGACGGGCGGATCTACTGTATGACTCTCGATCCGGAACTGGAAGAGATGTTCAACCGGGAACTGGAGCAGACCGCCCAGGGGCGCGCGCTCAGTCTGACACCGGAGGTCTTTGCCGCCATCATCCGTCAGATCCGCGATCACGCGGAGCAGCTTTCTACACAGGGGAGGCGCGGAATTCTGCTGACAGCGCCTACTATCAGACCCTACCTGCGCAAGCTTCTGGAGAGCACTCTGCCAGACATCAGTCTGGTTTCCTACAGCGAGTTGATGCCCACAGTAGAGGTGGAGTCAATCGGTGTGGTCACGCATCGCAGCCTTGAGGGTAAAGCTGCTCCGTTGGAGAGCCTGACGGAAGAAACCGGCGGGACCGGCTTGTAGACTGCCGTCAGCTGGCGGTGAGAAGGGATATTCGCATCTGGACAGTCTGAAGGCCGTCCACAGCTTGTGATACAGTCAAAGAGGGAATGAAATGGAAACAAAGTCCTATACCGGAACCAATTACCGCGACATCATGAATCGAATCAAACGGGATTTTGGTGAGGAGGCGATTATTGTGAAATCAGGTCGCCAGAACCATCCCGCTGGATCGGAGTTTGGCTGGAGTTATGAGGTGGTGGTCGGCCAGTCCGCTGAATCGACGGTAATCTCACCCGGTGTATTCGGATCCACACCGGTTCAGGCTGCCAGCGACCAGAGGGAAACCGCCACTTTGCAGGTGGACATGAAGCGTCTGACGCAATCAATTCAGGACCTGCAGCAACAGATGGGTACACCCGGTCTTAAACCGCCCTGGCCTGTCCTGGCGGACCTGGCGCAAAAACTACTGCTGGGGGAGGTCAACCACGATGTGATACAAAAACTGCTGCAGGACCTGCAGATGAGCGCCACTCCCCGCGAGCTTCGTTCCCGTTCCCTGATACAGGAGAGGGCTTCGCGTTGGATCGCCCGGCGTTTTAAAGCTGCCGGCACCCCCTCTGCCCCTGCGGGCACAGCCCTCAAACTGGCTTTTATCGGACCCACCGGTGCCGGTAAAACCGTCAGCCTGATCAAGCTGGCCGCTAATCGCGCCTTTTTTGGTGGTCGCCGTCTCGGTATTCTCAGCCTCGACACCAAAAAGCTGGCCGCCGCACAACAATTACAGCTGTTTGCTGACATTGTCAAAGCTGATCTGAAACTGGTTTATCGTGATCGGGAGATCAAACCAGCGTTGCGGGACCTGGAGCAATGTGATGTCATCCTGATAGATACACCCGGTATCTCCTGGCGCGCTGGTCGACAGATGCGTGAGATGGAAAAAATGCTGGAGTTAGCGGCACCGGCGGAAACGCATCTGGTACTGCCACTCAATACCAAGTACTCCGATTTAAGCCAGATGGTCCGGGAGTATCGCCAGATAAGTTACAACCGGATACTGTTGACCAAGCTGGATGAGACAGGTACGCTGGGTAACGTGCTGAACCTCGCCAGCGACATCAAACCGGTGTTCAGTTTCCTGGGTAGCGGGCAACGCATCCCGGAGGACCTGCTCAGCATGCGCCCGGCACAGATTGCTGCCTGGTTACTGGAAGGTAAAGGTTTTGCGGTGAAGGATCAGTAATGAATCATAACCGGACAGATAGTTTAACCAGGACCATACTGGTGGAGGGGAGCTGCACCGGTAGTGGCGTAACGCTGACTACCGGAGCTTTGGCTGTTGCGTTGCGCGATCAGGGAGAGCGGGTACTGCTGGTCAGCGACCAGCAGCCGTCGGATAAGGATCTCGCCACCCCCGGCTTGAATTATCTGGAAACAAAGGAGTATAATCGGCTGATGCGGCAACGCTCAGCGGGCTGTTGGTGGATGCAGTGTGAGCAGGATTTTATCCTCCTCGACCAGGTTGGAGCATGTGACAGTTGGGTGGATGATTTTATCCTGCTGTTGCCGGTGGAGATCACGGAGCTGACCGTCGGTTTTGGTTACCTGAAGGAAAACCTGCCACGTTACCTGGAACACCCCCTTTACCTGCTCTTCAACAACAGTGGCGCAGTTCCTGAGGGGGAGGCATCTGAGGCAATAAGGAGTTTCAGCGGAATGATCCGGCGCTGGTTGCAGGTGACACCAGCTGAACTTGGCTGTCTGCCACACCGCGCGACAACTGCCGGGGAAACAGATTTTCAGAATGCCATCAGTCAGGTGGCTGCATTTGTAGGCACCTCCCGCTTACCCCTGATCTGCTGGCAACAACAATCACCCCGGGCGGGGGTTGGTGTTATTGATTTTCACCGCTGAAGAGGTTGATTTTGAGTAAACCGGCACAGGAGGGACAGGTTTTAAAGCAGCTCGGGATTTTCATCATCCTGCTGGTAGTGGTGCTGGGAGCCTGGTTTGATTTTTCCCTCTGGACCATCTTCAGCCGGGCATTGATAGTCTGGGCTGCCTATACAATACTGGTTTCTGTTCTGGGGGTTGTTTATAATTACTGGCAGTTGACGCAAAGGGAAGAGGCTCGACTGGCTGCTGTATTGGCAATAGAACAAGCCAAGCAGCCCGCCGGATCTGAAACCGATGTATCGGAACCTGCCGCAGCAGAAAAGGAATAGAACATGTCTAACGATATGGCAACTGTCTGGGTTGAATTTGGGAAAACCCAGGACCCCGCGCTCAAGGAAAAGCTGCTGGTGCGCTACCTGCCACTGGTCAAGATCATTGCCAGCCGGATGAAAATCTCGCTGCCAAATTCGGTTACACTGGACGATCTGGTTGGTGCCGGCACCATGGGTCTGATCAATTCGGTGGAGCATTTTGATCCCGCTCTCGGATTTAAATTCGAAACCTATGCAGTGCCACGTATTCGGGGTTCAATACTGGACGGCCTGCGTGACTTTGACTGGGTTCCCCGTTCTATTCGAGCCAAAGAGCGACAGCTGAGCAAGGCGATGCTGGCACTGGAAGCAGAATTGAACAGGGTTCCCAACGACGAGGAGCTCGCCGCCCGCCTGGAACTGCCCCTGGCTGAATATTATAAAATGCTTGACGAAGTTTCCGCCACCTCGCTACTCTCCTTTGACCGACCCTTTACCACAGATGAAGGCCAGGCTACCAATCTCTATGATGTTATCGAAAACCAGCATAACGACAGCCCGCTGGATATCATGGAACGCAAGGAGATCAAGGCCCTCATGATCAAGCTCATCAACTCGCTGCCGGAACAGGAGAGACTGGTGATGGCGCTTTACTACTACGAGGAGCTTACTCTCAAGGAAATCGGCCAGGTATTGGACATCAGCGAGTCACGTGTCTCACAGATCCACACAAAAATCATTATCAACCTGAAGAACAAAATCCGGCGACTGATAACAGCGTGAGACAGAGGTCCCCGGGGCCGGAGGATCAGGGTACCCTGCTTTCCCGGCGGGAGGATAATATGGTGGTGCCGTTATGACACGCGCAATCGACCTTCAGGACAACTTCTCTAAAACCAAATTGATCGAACGACTGGCGGAAACTCAACGCCAGCAGGCCCTGCAGCAGCAGATTGCCGGTGCCAACGCCGATGAGGAGAAAGCGGCGGAGCGTTTACGTAAAGCACAGGAGCTGGAGGAGGACCACCGGATTAAACCGGATGGTGAACAGCGTCGTCAATCTACTCCCAAGGATACTGCCGGCACAGAGCCGGAAACAGAGCCGGATGAAAACGCTGGCGACCTCAAACCGGACAGCCCGGACAAACCGGACCATTCAATTGATGTGAAGGCCTGAATATGCCCCCTGTCACCACCGGATCTGCAGCTAAAGCCGCCAAGGTCAGATCTATCGCCGACGGTATTCTCGACCTGCCCTCATTACCGCTGGTAGTGGCCAAAATAGTCGAGCTGGTGGATAACCCAAAAACGAACGCCGCCACCCTTTCCAGCCTGATTGCGACCGATCCCGGTTTAACAGCCCGCATGCTGAAACTTGCCAACTCCGCTTTCTACGGCTTTCCCCGCCGCATCGGTACCATCAACCTGGCGATTGTCGTACTAGGTTTTAACACCGTCAAGGACCTGGGGGTCAGCTCTTCACTGGTAGATCGCTTCAACTTCAACAGTGAGAGTACCGACTTCGATATGCCCGGTTTCTGGGAGCATTCCATAGGCACTGCCATCGCAGCCAGGATGATAAGCCGTGTCGGTAATTACCGCGTGGTGGGGGAAGCCTTCGTCACCGGTTTGCTGCATGACATCGGGCGATTGATTATCGTGCGGTACCTGCCAAAGGAATTCAAACAGATCGGGCAAGTGGAGCGGGAAAAGAATCTCCTGCTCTGGGAAGCGGAGGCTGAGGTACTGGGGTTAACTCATGCTGAGATCGGGGGGTTGCTTACTCAGCGCTGGAACCTGCCGGATCAGATTGTGAGTGCCATTCGGCATCATCATCAGCCACTGGCAGAGGAACAGCTTTCCCTGCTCACCGCCACAACCTATTTCGCTGATTTTCTTACCCGGCGACTGCATCCCCACTATGCACAGGAGGGTAAAGCCTGGAGTGTGGCTGAACCGGTGGCCAATCTTCTTCAGCTGCGCCGCACCGCACAGGGCGAGGTAGACATCGATCATTATCTGGAGCTCTTCCGGCTGGAATTTGAGCGGGCGGAAACATTCCGAAATATCATCAAGGGCAGTGATACCGCCCCTGAGGAATACTACGGCTGGGGCAGTAAAAACCGGCCCCACCATGACAGCGATCAAATCTGACCGGTCACTTTTTGAGACGACCGCGCAAGCTGTAAGAAAAACTGAGCAATGAAAAAGCAGAGTAACAACCAGTCTGAAACAGAGCAGTTGCGACAGGAACTGGCTGCTGTTACCGGTACCCGTGATGGCTTGCGGGAATCATTGACTGAGTTCAAGGAGATACAGCAGCTCTCGGAGACGATTCGTGCTGCGGTGGAACCGGATAATGTAGTCACGGCCCTGTTCGGGGTTATCGCCCATCTGCTGGATTATCAAACCTGCGCGGTCTACCTGCTGGCCGAAGGGGAAGAACCGGTCTGTTTCGGCAATCCGGAACAGAAGCTGGCCGCAGCGGTACCGGATCTGATCAGTGATGGAATTATCGACTGGGTACAGGGAGAAAAGCGTCCGGTACTGGTACCGGACATTGACCTGCCACCGGGTGAGATAGAAGATCCGGGGCAGCAACTTTCCTACCTCGTAGTACCACTGGCTGTAGGTGGACGCGGGATAGGATTCTTCATCTGTTTCACAGCAGCCGCACGTGATACAATCACGCAGCAACGCCTGGATACTATCTTCTTTACCGTAAACCAGGCGGCGGTCGCTTTGCAGAACTCGTTGCTTTATCAGGAAATCGCCCGTACCCGTACTTTCCTGGACAGTATCATCACCCAGGCCCAGGAGGCGGTTATCGTCCTGGATCTGGATGGTACCATTGAATTCGCCAACCCGGCGATAAACACGCTGGGCTGGCAGAGTGACAAGTTCCTGCGTCGGGATTTTCTCAACCTGTTGCCGGTAGAGGAGGAGCAGCAACAATTAAGTAAACTGCTGGACTCCCGCCAGCCGGGGCGACTCAACATCACACTGCTCAATGACCGGGATCAACGTCTGGATACAGATATCTCCGTTACCCCCTTACGGGATGAGCTGGGACAAACCCTGTTGCTGGTGCGGGACATCACTGAAACCCGCCGGCTACAGCAAAAGGCGATCTTTGAGGAAAAGTTCCGCGCCCTCACCGAAGCTGCCGTGGCGGTCAATCATGAGGTCAACAACCCGTTGACCACCATCAAGGGGCAGCTGTACCTGCTGCTCAATGAGAAGGACTCACCACTGCGCGACCAGGACCGTAAGCGCCTGCAGTCGATTCTGGAGAACAGCACCCGGATTGCTGAGGTGATACAAAGGTTCGAACAGGTGGAAAACCTGGATTCGGTTCAATATCTGGATGGTCTCCAGATGCTCAATCTGCGACCTGATGGGGAAGATGACAACCGGGAGCTACCGCCCGAGGAATAGCATTGAGGTGCCGATGTTGCTGTTGCGAGGAATAGTTATACTGCTGCTGGCCCGATCCCTGCTGGCAGTACCGGCATTGGTGGATATCCGGCACGCGCCCCATGAAACCTATTACCGGGTGGTTTTTGATTTGACCGAGCGGATGCCTGTCGAAGTGGAACGCCACCTTGACCAGGGTTTTGTCGATGTCCTCTTTCATGGTGAAATGGAGCTGCTGGCCAAGCATTTTCAGCAACCGCATAGCAGCCGTCTACTGGCAATCAACCTGCAGGAGGTAGTTGCAGAGCGACTGGTTTATCGTTTACAGCTGAACGAAGTGTTCGAGGTCCACGCATTTCGTCAGGGGGGTGGAAACGGCTTCCGTTTCATTGTTGACTGCCTCCACCGGGGGGATGAAGCTACCGGTACGGTTCCTGTCATCGTGACACCGGTGAAACGGCAGGCGCCACCGAGACCAACACCGACCACCCCGTCAGTAGCTGTCAAGCCGGCGCATGATGATGGTGAAGAGACAGTCGCCACAGAAGAGATCCTGCAACTACTGGCTGTAGCAGCTACCCTTGAAGCGGCCGGTAGTCCGGAAACTGCTGCTCACATCCTGGCGGAGGAGCTGGTGAACTACCCTGAGGTGGACACACTGAGTTTTCGCCTGGGAGCGCTTTATCTCGCCATCGGTGATACAACTGCTGCTTACACCCACCTGGACCCACTCCTCTTGAAACGTCCCTATATGATGGTTGTAGCGAGGATGATGGCGGAGCTGGATCCAAAAACTGTCGGTGGAGCGACCAGTGGTGAGAATGCCGACGGCGGTTACAACCGGGGGAGAAGCGGTGCAGAACTTAGTTTCATACTGGTACTGGCGGGACTGACCGCGTTGGTTCTGCTGGGAGGTGGCCTGTTGGTACGCCGCAAGTTGGCGGAGCGGAGGCATCTTGCCGGTTTCAGTGTGGGTGACGAGGATGAATCCGCCGCTGAGGAAAAGATCACGGAACCGACACCTGTACTCGCTCCAACAACTGAGCCTGAAGAAACGCAAACTGCAGGTGCAACTATAGGGGAAGAGAACTCCAACTATGTCCGCGACAAGGAGGTCTACCGGCTGGCTGACAAGAAGAAAGGTACGGCGGAGATTGCCGAGACGCTGGGTATCAGCCAGGATGAAGTTCGCTTGATCCTGCAGATGCGTCATCAGGAGGACACCCCGGCAACGGTGATGGAGGAGAGTCTTACCACCGAAGCACCGGAAGCCTGAGTGCAATTGCATCCGCAAGGTAATGGTATTGCTGAATTACGCGGTAAGCTACGCCAGGGAAAGATCCTGTCCGCGCTGGTGGAGGGCTGCGACGAAAAGGGTCGCTGGTTGTTAACCCTTGCCGGTGTCACATTGCCTTTTGAAAGCCGTGAACCGTTGCAACAGGGCGAACGGATTATGCTGCTGGTTGAGCGATTACATCCAAACATGGTGCTAAAGCGTGTCGGTACACTGAGGGATGGCGGTTTTGACGGAAGGTTATAGCCCGAAACGAACGAAGCAATCGAAGGTGGTTTTGAAGGATCTATGCAGTGTGAGGGGTAAAAGCAACAGAGGCATTGTTAATGACGACTAACCGGGCATTGGATATGCTGGCACGACTGGGTGAACTGATCCAGACCACCCGCGATCCTGCCGCTATGCCGCTGGCGCTGCTCAACCTTACCCGGGAGGTGATTCCCTGGCAGGATGCCACCCTCTACCTCTACGATGAATCCAGCCGCCAGCTCAAATGTGCCTCCCGGGTGGGTCGCGAAGTAAATCTGATTACCCCGGTCAGCTTCGAGCTGGGGGAGGGGATGGCTGGCTGGGTGGCACATCGTCGTAAACCGCTGCTGCTCAACGACATCCAGCGTCGACGACCACAGGCGGAGTGTTACTGGCGTTCTTTCATTTCGGTCCCGCTGGTTGTAGAGGAGGAGCTGGTCGGTGTACTGAACTTCGGGCACCAGGAACCGGATCCATTCACCACGGTAGATATCGACCTGCTGACCGTCCTGGGGAGTCAGGCAGCGCTCATCATACGCAATATCGAACTGGTGAAACGGCTGCACCGCTCCCACATTAAGTTGCAGGAGAGTTTTGCCCGTTTGCGCCGGATGCAGGCGCAACTGCTGGAGCAGGAGCAGCTCAACACAATCAGCCGCATGGTGACCACCCTCAACCATGAGATCAACAATCCGCTGACCGCCATCGCCGGTAATGCAGAGTTGCTGGCCCTGCGCCTCGGGGAAGACGAAGACGCCCGCAGCAAACTGGAAACCATTCTCTCGGAAACTCACAAACTGGGCGGCATTCTCCATCAACTGGCCAACATGCGTCATCCGGTGATCGAATCCTACCTCGACGAGGGGGAGATGTTCAATCTCAGAGCTTCGAGTGAAGTTCCCCTGGTGGTGGAAACTGAAATTTGAGGTTTGCACCGCGGCTTCGGACCGTTCCAGTCAATATCGTTTTCCGGTAAACTGTAAACCTGGTGACATTGCTGTTACTACCTTTACGGATGCAAGACACTCTTCAGTAAGCGTGGTAATGCTGTAGTATAAGCGACGCTGAGCCAAACCTTAAAAACGCGACTCTAATTCGTTGCTTCGGCAGCGAAGACTGAACCTGCCTATTTTTCCAGCGCCTGTTTTACAGCCTGGGCGATCCGTTCCATGGTGAACGGTTTGCGGATATACTCACCGGCACCCAGTTCCTGAGCAGCTTTCACCCGGTCGTTGGCGGAAAAACCGCTGACGATGATTGAACGTTGCTCCGGCTGTACTTCGAGGGAACGACGGTAGGTTTCCAGGCCGTCGATTCCTGGCTCCATGATCATATCCAGCAGTAACAGGTCTACCTTGCGTTCCCGGAGGAACTCCACTGCTTCCTCTCCGCTGGCGACCGCTTCCACCTGGTAACCCAGCTCCGACAACATCCCGGTCGTAATCCGGCGCTGTTGCTCGACATCATCCACAACCAGTATCAGCTCCCCCTGCCCCTGGTAACTGGCAGGCGCCAGCAGGGGCGGTTGCTCACTGCGTGGCTCACGTGAGGCGGGGAAATACAACCGGAAGGTTGTTCCCCTACCAGGCTCACTCTGCAGATCGATAAAACCACCGTGATCTTTGACTGCGCCCCAAACCACTGCCATCCCCAGACCGGTCCCGCTGCGACCCATCTTCTTTTTTGTATAGAACGGTTCGAAGATCCTCTCCTGGTCCTCCTGCGAAATACCAATCCCTTCATCGCCTATCGTCAGCACAGCGAATTCACCTTCTGAAATGCTATCGAGGTGCCTCGTCTCCAGATCGATATATTTATTGGCGGTACTGATTCTGACCTTCCCCCCACCCGGCATCGCCTCCACCGCATTGGTGACTATATTCATCAGAGAGGTTGACAGTTGAACGGCGGAACCGATGGTATTGAGCAGTTCAGGATTCAGTTCAGTAACCACCTCCACCCGGGGAAAGTCCTCCAGCAACTGCTTATAGGGCAGACTGTTAAGATAGTTGCCGATGATGTCATTCAGGTTCACGACATCTTTGCTGACTACACCCCGCCTGGCAAGTGTCAGCAGGTCCTGTACCGTGGCGGCCGCTTTATGCCCCGAATCCCGTATCACCTCCAATGGCTTGCGTAGTTTGCTGTTCGGTTCAATCTGGGTAAGCAGATAATCGGGGTAGCTGACAATTCCGGATAGAATATTATTCAGATCATGCGCTACTCCACCCGCCAGGGTGCCGAGCGCTTCCATCTTGCGTGCCTGTTGCAGGTTGATCTCCAATTCCCGCAGTTCCCTTTCCGCTTGAATGCGGGCTGTTACATCACGGATCACTGCGCGGAGACCGGTTGGATTACCTGCTCGATCTGCCTTCTGGGTAAAGGAAACTTCTACCTGGCGTTCGCCGCCATCCTGGTGAACCAGATCCATCTGCAGATGACGGGTGGAAGCGGCTGTCTGCAGCATCGCCTGCCGTGTATCCTCATAAACACCGGCGGAAGCTGCATTAATAAACTGGGTGAAGGGGCGCCCCAACAGCTGCTCACCGGAATAACCGCTGATCTTCTCCATCGGTTGACCTACGAACTCGATACGCCCCTGCAGATCGAGTTCGATATATCCCTCCGCGATCTCCCTCAGGATGGAGCGATACTTCTCTTCGCTCTCCCGTAATCGTTCTTCGTTCTGTATCCTCTCTTTTTCGGTCCGCAGGATCATGCGGGCATGCAGGAAGTAGTAGAAATAGACCAGTACGATCAACAGGATCAGACCGAAGAGGAGCAGCAGCTGCTGGCGAAATGTGGCAGTTGCACTCAGCACTACCTCCTCACGATCGGAGATACAGATCGACCAATGGGTGTCGCCCAGCTCCACAGGTGAGAAGGCAGCATAGCGTTTACTCGCTTTGCTACCGGGCAAGCTGGTGTCGGGAAGGATGAATTCAGCAGCACCTTCTTTTCCCTGACGCATGGCTTCCAGAGTAGCGAGATAGGGAGCCGGTAGTGACACTGTCGAAGCAGCAGCAGGGTCAGGTGCGGGAAGCTGAGAGTAAAGCTCCACACCGGCGCGACTGATGACCAGCATTTCACTGCCGGCACTGCTCCTGATATTTTCCAGACAGCTCGCCACCAGGTGTTCAAAAGGTATCAGCAGAGCCAGGCTCCCCCGGAACTCCAGATCGGCGAAAACAGGAACATGAACTGCGACAGCGTCATACCCCTGGACCGCGCGAAAGACATCGCTGATCACCGGTTGGTGGGTTGCCAGGATACGTTGTACATGCAACTGATTGTGAATGTCGGCCCCGATAGAGGAGGGATTAAAGGGTACCGTGGAAAGAATATGACCCAGGCTGTCGACACGGGTGATAGCCTGAACGCCGGTCCGGTTGGCAGCAAACCAGTCCAGCATGATCTGCTTACCGGCGTCGCTGAAATCTATTATCTGCGGTACTCCAGCCAGGTAAGTGAGGTCATGCAGACTGTGTTCAAAGAAAGACTGGATACTGCGACTGGCCTGTTGTGCGAGTAGCAATTGTCTTGATTGGTGATCGGCAATGGTCCGTTGCTGTTCCCCCTGATACACCCAGAAGGTTAGAATACCGAATAGAATGATCAGTAACGGTAGCGGAACCACACGCTTCCAGTCTCTCATAATCTCTCTCCCGTTGTGAGCACTTGATCTCACCCAGATCAGAGGGTATCAAACCAGATTCGTAATAAGGAGAGGGAACAAGCCAAACGCAAGTATCACCGAGAATCAGCAAAGCCAGATCGATTTGGAGCAACTGCTATAGAGGAGCGCATACCAGAGCTGAGGTATAGCCACCGTTAAAAGCAGGATGCAGGCAGGAGTACTTGGTGTAGTTATTCAATTCAGAGCCACCACCCGGTAAAAACGACTGCCGCCAGCCACGATCTCATCATAATATTGCAGGGCTGTTTCCGTGACGAGATTTTCCGGTAGAGGCGTAAAGAAAGCTGTGTTTGCAGCATAGACACGATAGGTGGTTGCTCCCGGGATCGCAGTCCAGGAAAGGTGGACAGAATTGCCATCGGTGGTTATCGTCAGATCGTTGACCCCTGGCAGGAGGAGGACGATATCCCCATCATCCCGTGGTTCCAGCTTGAAAACGCCGAAACTGTAGGTCAGAGGACCGGTGAGCTGCTCGATCGGATCTCCCGCTTGGGGAATATAGCTGTAACTGCCCATATCATCGATTACGAGGGTGCCGGTACCGTCACTGACACTCCACTCCCCAAAACCGAGATCCGGGTCGACGACGATAAGGTCATCCAGTTGGAGGAAGCAGCCTTCATGCTGCTCACTGGCTGCCTCAAGACAGCTGATAGCTATGGGAACCGGTGTCAGTCCACTGTTGTGCAGGGTGGCGGTGGTAACGTTGTCCAACTCGGTGAGTTCATAATATTCCGTCACTGTACCGGTCAGTGTGAGCGAATCGCCCACTGCGGGCAGTACTGCGCTGTCAAAGACAAACAGGCCACTCCAGGGAGTGCCGTTGTTTTCGCTGAGAAAGAATCCGTTACCGAAAGCTGCGGTCACCAGCCCGGAGGTTGTGACTGTCACACCGGTATAGGGGGAGTTGCCGGAGGGGTCTTCACTGTATTGGATTTCCCCGATAGTGACTTCGGTGACACCAGGGGATAACACACCACCGGCCTGGATGAAACGGGCAGCGAATTCCTGGAAATATTGATCCGCAATATGAGGATCGTGGATCACGATCATATTTTCGTCATTGTAGAATCCACCTGAGGTGGACCAGTTCATCGATCCGGTGATTACGATCGGATCTGAGTCGGGATGCTGGGGGTCAATCAGGAGGTACTTGTGGTGGAGTAATCCGGAGCCGTTGCCGTCCAGGTGAACATCCGCTGGAGGAATCCACGGTTCATCACCGCTGCCAGCCATATTTTGGTAGACAGAATAGGGGTCATTCCCCTGGCCGTTATCAAAAACACCCCTCACCGGTATACCGGCGTTGAGACAGGCGTGCAGGGCATCTTCCAGGTCAGTCCGGGTGAAGGAGAGAATGCAGAAATAGAGATCGTAATCGGCGCTGCCGATCAGCTGGATCAGTTGGGAGGTGGCGCCATCCGAGGGGGAGAAATAAATCTCTACCTGGCTGCTGTCAACCATGACAGCATGCAGCGTATTATCCAACTTGTTGGTACCAAACTTGCTGTAAGTGACGGAAGGGGTCTCGCCGGATGATCCCCACATCTCGTCAAATTCAGTCAGATAAACCGCGCAGAGCTCGCTGGACTCAATGACCAGTACATTGTTATCATCATAAACATCAGATTGCAGTGTAAAATTGAAAGATCCAGTCCAGAGCAGATCGTCAGCATCCCCCTCATCCAACCGGTAATCGAAAAGAACGAATTTGTTGTGCATCAGGTTGGAGCCGGAGTTGCTGCCGAAAGCATCGTCGATGACGGTAATGCCGGCATTCTCAAGCGACTGGGTATAGGAGTTGTGATTGTCATCCTCTATTATCACCCGGACACTGACACCACGGTTGTACGCCGCTATGATAGCGTTACTGACAGCGCTCAGTGACAGGTTGTAGATGCAGATATCCAGAGAGACTACGGTTTGATCGATCTGCGCGATCAGCAGTTCAGCCAGATCTTGGTAGCCGTTAGCAGGATCGTAAATCGCATAGGTTGGATCAACCGAACTGTTGAAATATGCGGAGACAGTGCCTTCAGTGGGAGGGGGGGGTATACAGTTGGCCGTGGTGGGGGTTGGTGGATTGATACCGGCAAAATCAACCGCGCAGTTATCCGTATCGATCAGGTTTATCCGTTCCAGCGAGAAACCGCTGGTGACGCCGGGATGGGCACTGACACCGGGAAAAGTCCCGCTCTCATAGACAACGACATCTTCGTAATCGGTATAGTAACCATGTGATAGAATTATCTCATCACCGGTGTTGTTCAGGGCAAAAAGCATGATCAAATCGGGGGTCAGGCCAAAATGAGCGACAAACTCCGCCTCATCCCGGGCGATCAGAAAATAGTCGCCGCCACAGATGATGGTTCCTCCTGGAATAGCGCTCATCGACTCGCCACCACCAGCGGTCTCCTCGTCGCCAAAATACCAGCCGGAGAGGTCGACATCCTCCGCCCCACTATTGTAGAGTTCGACATACTCACCGTTGTCACTGCCGATGACATCGTAGTGAACTTCATGGATCAGGACGGCGGCATGCAGCGACTGCAGCGATAGAAGCCACACTGCACCACAGAGGATCAGCAGACCAGGCATGTTTAACTCCGATAAGTTGGACATTGTAAAATACGACTGCTTTCACGGAATGACAACTGTTGCAGTGGAGGCTGGGAAGATTGTTTGAGACAGAGGTCAAGCCTGGCACAATCCCAAAATCACTT
Organism: Candidatus Delongbacteria bacterium; assembly: GCA_016784425.1. Classification (GTDB taxonomy): domain Bacteria; phylum CAIWAD01; class CAIWAD01; order BS150m-G50; family BS150m-G50; genus BS150m-G50. Next base: position 17,286 of record JADHUQ010000005.1, read on the forward strand.
GAGAATGGAATCTGGGCAATGTTTAATAGGAGTTAATAATCGACAAATATGGATGCAATTACCAACTTTCCTGGGGTCGGACCTAGATATGTACTTATTATTGCTAGCGATAGACTTCTAAATTGCCCTCTTTGAGGCCTTAAAACGCTGTTTTTTGCCTGAAAATGCCCCTTTTCGCGACCTCACTTCGTGCAACTCAAGCAGTCGGAAAAAGCGCACGATTTTTAGCCAAAAAACACCCCTTTAAGGCCCTGTTTAGCGGTTATTTTAAACGCATGTGGTTAATATACAACTAGATAACTAGGTCCGACCCCGAAATCAGCCCGAAACCGCTCCGAAATTCGACAAAAAAAGGGTGAGATGATGATTCATCCCACCCCGATAGGTATTCTTAAATGCCATCCTTTTGGACAGCTACTCAGCCAGCAGCTGGTCCAGGAATTCATGGGTAATCTTCATCGGGTGGTCGTTAAAACGCACCTGGTTATCCTTGCCGATGATAATCGTACGGGGGATGCTGTTCACCTCATACTTTGTTGAGAGGCTATGCTCGCCGTCATAGTACACCTGGAAGTCATACTGCGGATTTTTGTCCAACCACTCCTTGACCTTGATGGGGTTGTCCCCCCTCCAGGCGGTATTGATCACCAGAAGCTCGAAATCAGCGTTGGGGCTGTACTGTTCGTGGAGTTCCTGCACCTTGGGCATGGAACGGATACAGGGCATACACCAGACACCCCAGAGCTCAAACATCCTGACCTTGCCGTCAAGACTGGTGAGATCGAAATTCTTCAGATCGATAATCTGCTCTTTTACTACCGGATCCGGTGTAGTGGTTTGTGTAGTGTCCTTGCCGCCACAGGCGGTCACAGTTACAGTGATCAGTCCCAGCAGCAGGGCCAGAACCAGATTGTGTGTCTTCATATCAACTCCTACTTGTACTGCTCTATCAACTGTTTATACTTGTCCCTTTTGCTGAGTCCCACTACCTGGTCAAGATGTTCGCCCGCTTTGAACAGATGGGTCTGTGGAACCGAGATCACGCCATACTGCCTTGCCAGCGCGGGGTTGGCACCAACATCAACATAGGCACCTTCCACCTCACCTTCGAACTCATCCAGCAGTTCCTCCAACAGCGGGTGCAACTTCTTACAGGGAGCACACCAGGTAGCACCGAAATCGACAACCACCAGTTTCTCCTTCTTCAACACCTGCTCCGCGAAATCTGCCTCCGTCACCGGTACAAGTTCTGCCATGATTGATCCTTCCTATTTTGATTCTATATCTGATTTGACTTTTGCTCTTTCAGCGTCCAGCCGTTGTAACAGTTCCGGGGAGAGGATGGCTGTCCCCAGATTCTGCTCCACCTGCTCAACAGAACGAACACCAGCAATTGCAGCGGTCACACCAGGCTGGCTGTAATTCCAACTCAATGCCAGGGCTGCGGTTGAGACACCGGCTTCCAGAGCCAGCGGAACCAGAACCTCCTGTACAAACCGGTTGATACGGGTGAAACGCTCTCCCTGGAAATCGGGATCATTGCTGCGGATATCATTCCCGTCGAACTGTGGTGCTTGCTGATACTTGCCGGTAAGAATCCCCCGCATCAGCGGTCCATAGGTAATTACACCCACCTCTTCCCGTTGACAAAAAGGTAGTAATTTCTCAGCCGTCCTGTCCACAATCATGTTGAACGGGGGCTGCAGACTGTCGAAATGCCCGAAGCGATGCGATTCCTCAAGTTGTGTCACGCTATAGTTGGAGCAACCGATGGCACGGACCTTGCCACTGTTCTGCAGCTCACTCAGGGCGACCATGACCTCTTCCGGTACCAGTTCCTGACCCGGCCAATGTATCTGGTACAGATCGACATAGTCGGTCTGCAGTCGTCGCAGACTCTCATCCAGCTGCTGCTTGAGCCCCTCGGGGGTCAGGTCCAGCATTATCCGATGATTGTCATCCCAGATCGGTCCACCCTTGGTCAGTATCAGCAACTCCTGCCGGCGTCCCCGGGCGGCCTTACCCAGCAGCTTCTCGCTGTGACCGTAACCATAGACCGGCGCGGTGTCAAAGGTATCGTAGCCCAGTTCGAGCGCCCGGTTGATTGCCTGTTGTGTAGCATCGTCATCCGGCGGCCCCCACCAGTTGCCACCGGCAGCCCACAGTCCGATAACGACCGGTGGTATCTCCAACTCGCTGCGTCCCAGCCTCCGTCTCTGTGGTGTCTCCATTATTCTGCTTCCTTCAGCTCCTGCAGGTAGCCGTGAGTTCGTTCAAAGTTGAAGTCATCCTCATTCCAGAAGCGCAGGGCCATATCGAAATGACGGCGTGCAGTAGCCGGATCCTCCTGCCGCAACATCTCGCCGAGTTGAAAGTGTGCATCCGGCGACTCCCAGCGAAAACCGAGCACGGCGCGGAAATGGCGTAATGCCTCCTCCTGCTGTTTCAGCTTATTCCGGTAAATCAAGCCCTTGTAATAGAGAGCATCCACCAGGTTGCGGTTGTATTGCAGCGCTTTATCGAAACTCTCCAGAGCACTCTTTTCCCGGTCACTGGTCATTTCCAGCTTACCCAGCTCCAGCCAGGCGGGTGCGAACTGCTCCTGCTGCTCCAATACCTTACGCAATTTTTCCTCGCCCTTTTCCTCCTTGTCGGCATTGATAAGAGCCATTCCCAGACGATACTGAAAATTGACATTCTGCGGCATCATCTCCGCTGCGTTCTGGAACTCCTTCAGCGCCAGATCATGCTCTGCGTTCGCTTCCAGCATATCGGCCAGGCGAAAACGGAGCCCGGGATCCTGCGGGATCTTCTCCTCGAGACCGATCATGATATCGATAGCCCGATCCTTCTCAGCGCTCTGGAACAGGGCGTCGGCCAGTTCAACCCGGGCGCGGTGATTCTCGGGATCGTTTTCGGTAACTGCCTCCAACTGCTCCGCCGCCTCTTTAAAACGGCGCATGTGCATGTACACATAACCCAGCAGATAGCGATCATCATAGTTTTCCGGATCTTCTCTGACTCCCTCCTCCAGCTCTTCGAGTGAAGAGAGACCGAGCGGTCGATTCTGTTCGAACTGCCTGAGATAATAGGCTGCTTCTGAATAATCCGGTTTGACTTCCACCGCCTGTTTCAGCTTTTCGATCGCCTCCTCGATGCGACCGAGATCTTTCAGCGCCATCGCCTGCATGAACATTGCGCTTGCCTCCTCCGGTTTCAGCGCTACCACCTGATCGAAGATGTCAATCCCCTGCAGGAGGTTACCCTGGCGGATATGCAACATCGCCTGTTTCATCAACGGGATCGTGTCCTGCGGGGCCAGTTCAATCCACTGCCGGTAGTAATCATCGGCCTGATCCCGCTGCCCGGAGAAATCGGAGAGCTGTGCCAGGTTGCTGATAGCCTCCAGATTCTGGTCCGGTTGCAGCTTGAGCGACTGTTCAAAGTGGGTCAGCGCAAGTTCGGCAAAACCTTTCTGAAGTGTGGCGTAACCTTTGATATTGGCGATCAGGTTGGTCTCACCACTGTCCTGTTCGCAGGCAACCGCGTAGTCAAAAGCCTCCTGTGGCTGACCCTGGTTGAGTGCGATGCGGGCCAGTTGCAGCCGGACAGCCGGTTGATCGTCTTTAAGCTCCAGACTGGCTGCAAGTATCTCCCGGGCCTGGTGCAGCAACTCCGGCTTCTGCTGTGCCTTGCCGGCGTAGGCGTAACCGAGATTAGTCATATAGCTGTGATCCTGACTGAAAGCATCGCGATGCTTCTCCAGCAGCTCGATCGCCTTTTCGAAATCCCGGGAATGCAGGTGGGAATAACCCAACTCCACCTCCAGGGCGGGGTCATGTGGCTTGGCCACAAGTTCGGTTTCTATCTCCTCCACACTGCGGGCAACTTTACCGGAAGACATGTTAAGTCGTTCCAGCGCTGAGCGGGCGGGTGAAAACTCGGGATATTCGCTCAGGAGCTCATTGAGCAACTGTTCTGCTTCCTCACTCCTCTGAAGGTCCGCGAGCACCAGAGCCCGGCTGTAACGCAGGTTTGGGTCCTGTGGTCCCAGTGCCAGCCCCTGGTCCAGGATCATCAGAGCCTCCTCCAGCTCCCGGCGTCTTGAGAGCAACCCACCCAGTTTGTTGTAGATCGGCAGATAACGGGGATTCAACTCCAGCGCTTCGCGTAAAAGCGATTCCACTTTTTCATCTTCCTTCAGCAATTCGTGCGCCTGTGCCAGGTTGAATTTGATACCACCGTCTGCAGGGAACTCTTCAGCCAGCGCCAACAGATAATCCCGCGCCGCTTCACCCTGTTTGAGATTGATCAGCACCAGCGCCTTGAAGTTGCGGACATCACGGTCGGCAGGCAGCTTGGCGAGATAAGTCTCTACCACCTCCAGCGCCTGTTCGTTCTGTTGAGTCTGACTCAGAAACATCAGGTACTGCATCACCCCTGGCTTGTCCAAAGGGTTCTTGCCATAGGCTTCCGTGAAATACTGCTCAGCTTCCTCCCGTTTACCCATTGACTGGTAAGTGAACCCGAGACTGTAAAGCAGCGGGGTCGCCTCCGGGTTGAACTTCAACGCCTTCTTAAAACTGTCGACAGCTTCCTGGAAACGGCGCAGGTTGATCAACGCCTGTCCGCGGTGAAAATAAACATCCGGGAATTCCGGCCGATAACTCAAGGCCAGATCAAATTCCTCCAACGCCTGAGCAAATTGTCCGGTGCCGAGATAAGCGACACCGAGAAAGTAATGACCCTCAGGATCCGCCTGGTTGTAAGAAAGCCCCTTGCGATAACCGGCGATGACTTTCTTCAGATCGGGATTCTGGGTGGTGTGTATTTTGTGTGTTTCCTGTATCCAGTGTTTTGCTTTTTCCTGGTCGGTCTTGCCAGCCATATCGTCTCCTCAGTAGCAGAATTATGCAGTAAAGGTTTGTTGTAACGGCCACAGGAGCTTCTCCCGGGCTCTCGTTTTCCTTCCGTTGAGCAAATGTAAACGTACTGGATGCTGTGGTTTTCATACTCGCAGAAAAGGGGATCGGTCACTTTATGTAACCATTGAATCAAATTCAACCTTTTAAGCGTGGAACGATAACTTCCCTCTGCAGTTTGAAGTCAGCATGAGGAGGAAGCAGCGGTCGCAAGTAACAAATTTGTACTTCTGGTTTTTCCCTTGTTTTTTCCGCAGCGACCCTATAAAATGTGTGTCTGTCAATTTTGCGGCAGTTGCGTCGCACAGTTACCCGCCGGGTAGCTTCAGCTTGCCCGGTAACAATGAAGGTAGGAGAATAGAATGTCCAGAGTATGTCAAATATGCGGTAAGGGCCCGATGTTCGGTAGCTCTATCAGCCACGCTCACAATGTTACCAAGCGGGTGCAATATCCAAACCTTCAGACTGTGCGGGTGAAGAAGGAGGGTGAGCGGGTTAAAATGCGTGTATGTACTTCCTGTATTCAGGCCGGCAAGACTATTCAGGTTTGACCTGGTGACTTTTATTGTGCCGTGGCACATGAGATAATTCAAGGGGCTTTTGCCCCTTTTTCATTAGCGACCTGAAAAATGTCACACGCCGGGGGGTCTGCAATCTACAGCACTACCTGGCGCCCACCCTGTCCAGTATCTCCCGGCGGAGCTCTTCGCTGCTGAAAGGCGGTTCATCAGGGCGGAATGGCTCCCCATCGAGATAAGTACCGTCGGTGATGCCCCACTCGCTCAGATTCTCCCGCTGTCCTGTATCAACCTCCCTGTACCGCAGGCCCTCTGCCATTCCGGCAACGGCATCACGCGCTGTGATACACTGACCGCAACTGCCGGTGCACCAGCCGTTGTGAAATACATCCAGTGTCACCTGCCCGTCCCGGGCCTGTGGTTTCTTAAGCTGACGATAAAAACGGGGTGGTATTGCAGCGGCGTGACGGGGCTTCCATACAAGTACCGCCGGACCCTCCTGGTCCACCCGCTGGTATCCCATGTGCTCATAGAAGGCGACAGGGTTCCAGTAGGGGAAATCCATGCCCCAGGCAACGATCCCCTCGACATCGGTAGCGAGGATTTCCGCCTCGATCTGCTCCAGCATGAAGCGGCCATACCCGTTACCCTGCCGGTTACCGATATGATGGTCGTAGCCATGCACCCAGAGACAGAGTATCACCATCAGCCGCTCCCCCTGGATAAAGCTCTCCTCTATCGGGATATACTGACCCAGCCCGGCAATCTCACCGCTGTCAAGATGCAGAACTTTGGCGCGATACCCTTTTTCCAGCCGGCTATCTACCCAATGGCGCCTGAGGGCGATCACCCGGGGATCGTCCGGTTTTTCATCATGGAGACAGCGGAGAAAGGTGGCTTCAGTCCGGGGTGTCAGATCCTGCAGTTGCATCAGTGGCTCCCTTCATAATTCTCCAGAGTGGATGAGATCAAGATTTGTTTTTGGCGAGAGACGTCACTACAGTTTCCGCCCGTAATAGAGATGGCCAACCCTGCGGCCGTTGAAATCGACTATCCCCGGCAGGAGACCCCAGCGGACAAAACCGAACCGCTCCAGAAGTCGGATACTGCCCGGGTTGTCATCCAGCAGCAACGCCACTACGGTTTCATAACCGAGTCCCGGTGCCAGCGCCAGCATCCGCTCCACCAGCAGAGTGGCAATGCCACGGCGTCGCTGGTCACGGTGCACGAAATAGCTGATTTCAGTCACTAACCCCAACGCCCGACGCCCGGAACGATAAGCACTGAGACTGCACCAACCGCTGATTTTTCCCTGCACTTCTGCAACCAGGATCGGAAAGGTGGCCGGTGTATGTTGCACAAACCACTGCTGCCGTTCAGCCAGGTTGACCGGATCGATAATGGCGATGGTTTCCTCTGTGATCGCCTGGTTGAGGATTTCCAGGATGGCCGGCAGGTCGGCGGTTCGGGCCAGTCGTATGCTGGTGTCAGGTGGCATGTAAAATCAGCCTTCAGTCAGTCTTGACAGGTTTAAAGGAGGTGATGTATCAGACAAACCGGCTTCAGCACTTCTTCCGATAATAACGGGGTCCCTCCGGCGAATCCTCGATGACATAACCCAGATCCTGGATACGATCTCGGATACGATCGGCTTCCGCCCAGTCTTTGGCAGTACGTGCCGCCTGGCGTTCCTCCATCAATTGCTCGATCTCGCTGTTGCACTCCTCCTCCTGGATGATAACACCGAGTACGCTGTCTACCCGGTCCAGCAGGTTCCGCACCCTGGCAGCGCTCCTGCTGCTCAGCCTGTTCTCGTCCTGGAGCCGGTTGATCTCCGGCAGGAGGGTGAAGACAGCACCCAGTGCCGGGGCGATATTGAGATCATCATCGAGTGCTTCCCGGAAAGTGTCGGCAGTATTCTGCAACAGCTGCATCACCAATCCATCGGTACCGGCTTCATCGGTAACATCCTGCCCGGCAACACGACAGAGTGCTTTGTAGAAATTCTGCAACCGTTGCACACTCTGGGCGGCCGCTTTGACACCGTCGATGGTGAAGTTGAGTTTCATGCGGTAATGCACACTGAGCAGCGCGTAACGGATGGCCAGCGGGTCCAGCCCCATTTCCAGCAGCTGCGGGATGGTATGGAAGTTACCCAGCGATTTACTCATCTTGCGACCGTCCACCAGCAGGAATTCGCAGTGCAACCAGTATTTGACGAATTTATCCTTGTAGCCGCAGACACTCTGGGCAATCTCATTTTCGTGATGCGGAAAACGGTTGTCAACACCACCGGTGTGCAGGTCAAAATTGGTGCCCAGGTAGCGGGTGGACATGGCGCTGCACTCGATATGCCAGCCGGGGCGCCCCTTCCCCAACACCGTCTCCCAGAAGACATCACCATCCCCATCGGTCCACGCTTTCCAGAGAGCGAAGTCGCGGGCATCATCCTTCTCGTATTCATCGTTATCAATCCGACCACAGGCGCGCATTGACTCCGGATCAAGATTGGCCAGACGCCCATATTCCGGGAAGCTGGCAATACTGAAATAAATGGAGCCCCCGGTGTCGTAAGTGTTGCCGTTGGCCTGCAGCCGTTGGACCAGCTCTACCATTTCCGGGATATGGTCGGTGGCGGCCGGGTAATGTTCGGCAGCTTCGATTTTGAGAGTCTTGAGGTCGTTGAAAAAGGCATCCTTAAAACGGAGGGTAAACTCCTGCAACGGCAGCCCCTCCTCCTGTGAACGACGGATAGTCTTGTCGTCAACATCGGTCAGGTTCATCACCTGGGTAACTTCGTAACCGCTGTACTTGAGATAACGCCGCAGCAGATCTTCAAACATGTAGGCACGAAAGTTACCGATGTGGGCATAGCCGTAGACGGTGGGACCACAGGTATACAATCCTGCCTTGCCCTCCTGCAGGGAAATGAACTCCTCTTTCTTCCGGGTCATGCTGTTGTAGAATCTCAAAGCCATGTCAGGCCTCCTTTGACCTGCCGCTGAAAAGTCCCATTACCAGATCCAGCACAAAACCGGGTTGGTTGCGAAACACTGTAAGCAGCACTTTGCGTAAATTGCGTTGTGGTTCCGGGACACCGCTTAACTTGCCGGTGACGCTGTTGTAGGTCTCATCGTTCAGGTTTTCCATTAACAGGCGTACTTTGTAATAGAGGGCATGCTCCCAACCGACCCGTTTATGCCAGGCCTTACCATAGGCTGCCAGGACATTGGCACTGGTATCTCCCTGCTCCAGCGCTTTGGCGGCTGTTGCGGCAGCCAGCTTGCCGGCAATCATGGCGTTGATGATACCGGCACCGGTAACCGGGTTGGGCTGGTGAGCAGCATCACCGACTACCATAATGCCATTACCATAAGGACACTTCAGTGAACCATCCAACGGGATGCCACCGACAGTTGTACTCAGGATGGATGCCTCCGGAAAGTGCGCCTCCAGAAAATCCTGCAGATAGGCCTGCGCTTTGCGTCGGACCGACGCCTTGCCGGAAATGCCCAGTCCCACATTGGCACTGTTCTCACCTTTGGGGAATACCCAGGCATACCCGCCCGGGGCGATCCTGTTACCAAAATAGAAATCGACCCGGCCCGGATTGAAGTCAGGACCTTGCAAGGTTACCTGCTGACAGGAATCCAGATCCTTCAGCGGTAAAGCGGTGTGAATTCCCGCCCAACGGGCAATACGTGATTCAACCCCGTCAGCCGCGATCAACAGACGGCAACTGAGTTTGCTCTGTCTGCCACCCTGCTCCAGTTCAACACCTGTCACCCGGCCGGCTTCCTGCAGGACACCGCTCACAGCGACACCGGTTTCCACCCGTGCCCCCGCCTTTACTGCCCGGGTAGCCAGGTAATAATCGAAACTGCGCCGGTGGAGGATGTACCCGGCGCCGGGCATAGCCAGTCTGAAGTAGTTTTCATCCGGGGAGTAGATCCGAACCTGATCTATGGTGCTGGCGATCCAGTTGGGATCCGGTTCACAGAATTCTGCCAGCCCCTCCTGTGGTACCCCTTCTCCGCAGCGGACCGGTACGCCGATATCGCGATCTTTCTCCAGCAGCAATGTCCGTAAACCGGCAGCGGCACAATACTCCGCAGCGATGCTCCCTCCCGGACCGGCGCCACCGATGATGACATCCCACTGTTGTTCGGTCATCCCTGCTCCCGGGCTTCTTCCTGAGCGGCTTCCAGCGGGCAGACATATACGCAGATACCGCATTCAGTACAGATACTGTAGTCGATAGCGATATAATGACTACCCATCTCGATACAGTTCTCGGGACAGGCGCCGACACAGGTGCCGCAGTAATCGCAGGTGGCGGGATCAATCCTGATCATTTTCTATCCTGATGTGCTGATTGTCGGAAATAAGCGGTACGACGGGCTACTCGGTGAAAGAGGGATAATGCCGCCGAAAGCGTTGCCAGTAGTACTTTCGTGCCACCAGATAACAGGCTAGAATTAATAAGCCGAACCAGTGAAAAGCAACCGCAACCGTCAAACCCAGTAGTAACAGGGACAACCTCACAGCCAGGTTGACCTCCCCGGTCTGACAGTGTCGCCTGGTCAGGAGACGCAGCTGCAGTAGGGTCGAGCAAACTGCGGGCAGTGCCAGGTGATGGAAATGCCCCCACCAGGCGAACAGGCTGGATGCGCCCATCAGAGCAGTGGCCAGCCCCAGAGTTACGGAGACACCGCTGACGACTGCGACGGTCCTACGCCCGGTCTGACGGTCCCCCTCCCGGTCTGGAATCTCAGTCAGCAGGCAGATGGATGTCACTGCCAGCCAGATGGCGGCGAGGTCGGGCCACTCCACATATCTGAATCCGTTACCCTGGAGAAACAGCAGGACTGCCGCCACACCCAGCGAGGCAGGACCTGCCAGGAAACGCTCTTTCAGTCTCAGCGGTGCCTGGTTGTAAGCCCAGGTGGTGATGAGTAGAAAGAGAAGCATTCCTGCAAAATGATACAAACCGGCGCGAAGACTGAACAGCAGCGCTCCGCTCAACAGCAGCCAGGCCAGGGTACGGGCTTCTCCGGTCTGAATGACACCCCTGCTCAGGTGTGGCAGTTTGTCGTTGATGCGGTCGCTCTCGAGATCGCGTAACTGGTTGAGGATAAAAGCTGCTCCCAGCAGACAGCTGTAGGCGATCAACAGCCAGACCAGCGACAAATTCCTGTGACGGACTGCCCCCAGCAGGATCACAGTCCAGGCAGCCAGAATCAGAATCGGCCGACAAAAGAAAAAATAGTCCAGCGCTTTCATAACGCTTTTCATCGATGATCCCCGTCGTTCAGAGCAGCCCGCTCCAGATCGACCTGTCTCACATTCTGTTGCAGACGCTCAAAGCTGAGACGCCTGAGGGATGAGCCACGGGTGACATTTTCCCAGGCGGCAGCTGTCGGTGGCAGTTCACCACGACTGAGTTGTTTCGCTGCCGGGCCCAACTGGAAATCCACCAGCGTGGTAATTAGTGGCTTACGGTTCCAGGGACAAACCTCCTGGCAGATATCACAACCAAAGATGTTGCCTGACAGGGGTGGTTGGCAGAGTTCAGCTGCCGGCCGTTCGATTGTCTGGTAGGATATGCAAAGACGGCTGTCCAGCTGTCCGGCTTCATTCAGCGCACCGGTGGGACACGCTTCCAGGCAAAGTGTGCAATCGCCACAGAGAGCGGTATGGGGTTGATCCGGCTCCAGCTCCAGCTCGGTGAACAGCTCACCCAGGAAAAACCAGGAACCCCGGTCGCGGTTGATCAACAGCTTGTTCCTGCCAATCCAGCCGAGGCCAGCACGTTGAGCCAGTGCTTTTTCCAATACCGGTCCAGCATCGACAAACCAGCGGCTCTGACAGCCTGTTCGCGTTTCGATCAGGTTCGCCAGCTCTTTCAGGATTGAACCCACCACTTTGTGGTAGTCCCGCCCACGTCCATAACGGGAGATGCCATATACCGGGTCAGCAGTATCCGGTCCAGTGAAGTAGTTGACAGCGATAACGAGAATGGAACGGGCGGTGGGGAAAGGGGACAACTGGAGCAGTCGTTTGTCAAGCTGTCGGCTTATCCAGCTCATACCGGCCTGGCACCCATCCGCCAGCCAGCTGTGGAGATAGGTCCCCTCCTGATCGAGGGGTGAAGTGTCGGTTATCCCAACCAGGTCAGCACCCAATTCCCCCGCCCGGGCGAGCAGGTATTCCCTGGTGAGCTTGTTTGGAGCCGTTGTGGGTGCCACCAGATCAGAGCTGTTCGATATAGGCCAGCAGCTGGGAGAGGTAGTCGGGATCCTCCGGATCAAGGGTTACCTCCAGCACCGCCTCCACCTCCAGCTGGGAAGCGGCATAGTCCTCCAGCAGGAAGTAATTCCAGGCGCGCACCCAGCGCATCAGCCGTCCGGTTACCTCCTGATTGTGATTGTAGACCCAGCTATCGCCGACCCGGGTCAAAGCTTCTCCGGCAAAATGAATCGCTGAAGAAGGTTCTCCCAATCTCGTACGGGTCAATGCGATCCCGGCCAGGGGGGGGGCCCAGTTATCCGACCGTGCCAGGGCAGCCTGGAAATTGCCGTCAATGGCGAACAGGTAGTCTTCATCCCCCTGTTCATCCTCGTGCAGTTCTATCTCGGTCCAGGCCAGTCCGTTCCAGGCTTCTGCGCGTGCCTGGTCCGCCCGGGCAGCGTCAAGAAAATCGGTCTGTGCATCCGTATAATTACCGGCACTGTACGCCCGCCAGCCGGCGTCAATCAGTTCGTCGTAGCGGTCGTCCCCGTCGCCGGAGTGGCAACCAGTCAGCAGCAGCGCCAGCAGCAACCCGGCCATAGTTGTTCTCATCAGATACCTCACTTCAGATAGAGCATTTTCTGAACGCGTGTTTCACGGACGCTTTCTCCCTGGACCCGGAGCACGGCCCAGTACATCCCGGTTGCATAACCAACCGGTCGCCATTCAGCCAGATGCAGACCGGGGTTGAGCGTCACACGCTGCAACACTTCAACCTGCTGACCCAACAGATTATAGACCGCCAACTCGACTGCAGCCCGCTCCGGCAGCGTGAACTCCAACCGGGTGGAACCGTTGAATGGATTGGGATAGTTGTCATAAAGCCTGACCTGGTTCGGCAGCAGATCACCCACTGGTAACTGGGCATAATGCCCCCCTTCTGATACTACCAGCTGGCGCACCCCTTCCGGAGCCAGTTGACGCCAGTGACCGTTTTCCTGCCGGCAGATGACCCCTTCACCGGAAAACCGCAGACGATAACTGCCATTGCCCTGCAACTGCACACCGGTGTCTACCTGCAGTGCCACTACAGCTGAGCCACCCAGCCATTCAAGTGCGATATCGTCACCGATTTCCAGAGCGTTAAACCCGGCACCACCCAGCGCCAGGTCGTGTGATGATCCACCCGGCATACCATGCGCATCCAGCAGCTGGATCTCCAGCTGGTACTGTCCCAGCAATTCAAGGTTCAGTGTGTAGTGGAATCCTGTGACAGTCTGTGGCAGCTGCACCGCCTGGCTGGAATCCACCAGAGAGCTGTCGGCAGTGGTCACCAGCAGCCAGGGAGGTGTTGTCAGCGGTTCGCTGCTGACGATACCGAGATCGAGATAATGGGGGAAGACCGGATTATCCATCAGGCCCAGTGTTGCCACGGGCGGTGTAGCATCAATCTGGAAGCTGAGATACTCCGGGGCGCAGGGAATATTATCCTCATCAAGGTGGGCGGTTACCCGCCAGAAGTAAAGCGTCAGCTCCTCCAGCTGGTCAGGTAATGTGAAGGCGGTGGTGTCGATTGCGGTATAGTTTGCCACCGGTTGGGTGAACAGTTCATCCAGCGCCAGCTCCAGAGTGTAGGTTACATTCGGATCGCCACTGAGTGGACCGGGATTCCACTGCAGGAGCGGTGTAAGCGAATGCATCCATTCCACGTCACCTTCCAGGACTATCTGTAGTTCGGTAACCCTTAACGGCGGGTCGGTTGTCACCAGGATAGCGGTCCGATCAGCCAGCATAACAGCGTCAGGTCCGTAGCGTTGTGCAAAGGTCACCTCAAGCCCGTGGTAGTGATCATGATCAGTGATACCGACAGTAGCATAGTTTGCACGGGCGTCTTCATCATGTATCACACGATACTGAAATAGCATCTGCCCATC
>JADHUQ010000141.1 GCA_016784425.1 Candidatus Delongbacteria bacterium
GTGCATTCCAGCGTACTGTTGCCCCAGTGGCCGTTGATTACCTGCACACCGGTGGTTAAACCAGGATCGATAGTATGCCGGGCGGCCAGAGCGGTGGTCGCCAGCAGCAGTGTCAATATCAGCGAGTTGCGCTTCATATACTCCTCCAGGATCGGTTGCTACTTGCTTTATCAGTTCAATAGTTTGCGATTACATAGTAGAAGGCCTGCGGGTAAAGATCGGTTTCCTCAGACAGCTGCAGGGAACTTCCGCTCACCGTATCGATCAACTCACCCATGGTGGCATAAGGATTGCTCAACCGGTAAACCGAATAGGAAATCGCACCAGGCAGGGCAGTCCAATTCAACTGCACCAGGGGTGGTGCCCAGGTGATGGCAAGATCATCAACCGGTAAAACCATTATGCCCAGTGCGGTGATAGTTACATCATCGATATTCCAGCCACAGTAGTGCCAGCCACTGTCGGTCGGACCCATCAGCCAGGCAATCCGCACCTGCGGCTGGTTGTCCGCGAGAGCGGCGATATCCAGATTCATCTCCACCCAGTCGAGGTCGGTGATTTCCACCTCGTTCTCCCAGACAGTGGTCCAGTTCGTGTCATCGTTGGTGATCTTGATGCGGGCGTGATCATAGGCCGGTTGCTCTACACCCAGCCAGCGCTGGAAGTTGAGTTGGACATTGTAAAGATCGGTGCAGTTGATCGGTTCACTTATCAACCACTCGGCCACTGCCATTCCGTCGGGATAATCACCGTCGAGGTTATAACCGTAGACATTCAGGCCGGTGTAACCGCTGGTCGGATCAGGGCCACCGTGGGTTTCACCACCGTTACCGGTCGGCTGCCCGAAAGCCCAGCCCCCTTCGGTAGTCCAGCCGGGATTACTGTCCAACGGCCAGCTGTATTGAACCTGCATTTCACCGACCGCCAACAACAGTTCGCGGTCAGTATCACCGATGTGATCGGTCTCATTGCTGAAATGGACCGCTGCCAGATAAGCACCTGCTTCCATCAGGTCCGCTGCAGTTGTGATCTCGACTGTGATGATGGTGCTCTCACCCGGCGCCAGTGTCCCGCTGACCGCACCATTTAACTGTGCCCACTCTACCGGTGGAGTAATTGCGACAGCATATTCGATCGTGACACCGTTGTTGTTGCTGACCAGGTACTCAGCACTGACCGGTGTGAAAGGTCCGCCTGCAGGTCCCTGGGAGCGGAAACGATCCTGAGGAGTGACACCCAGCCCGGCAGCAGAGGCGAGTCCCTTGATGCAGAAGTTGGCGGTTCCGGTCCAGGGATCGTTTTCCCATTGGATGAGGTCATGCCAGTCACCCCCTTCACGATACCAGCTCTCCAGTGGATGGGCAGTTGACTCGACGATCACCCGATAACTGGCACCAAGCAGGACCGGCACATCAGAACTGCGGTCGTAGGGGTGACCACCGGCAGACAGCTGCAGGTAGATATGAAAATCCTCACCGGGTGAAAGAGTGATCGGGCTGTCCAGATCGACGGTGTGATACCCGCTATGATCGATAAGTAGTGTCTGTGTACCCAGCGGATTCAACAACACACCGTCAACGAAATCGGCGTAGATGATAATCGTGCAACTCACGCTATCTGCAGCTGTAAAGAAACCAACCGCCTGCAATACTTCGTCTGCAGTGGCGGTGAAACTGTTGAAGGCTTCGTCGATATCGGTGCGTGTATCACGCCAGCCATGATAGTCATGAAAGTATGCCCGGTCCCAGGGGGTCGGTACAACATCCTGAAAAGAGATGGCGCCCATTTCCGGGTTCTGGCAGCAGTGCTTGTCATAGTATGATATCCAGAAGTAGCCGGCCTGCCCCCAACCGGTGCCCCAGCTGTTCTTTACCAGCCAGGCCCCGTTCAATGGTGCCTGGGTCACCTTATCATCATCCCAGCCGATAATGTCAACCGCATGGTTGGGGTCGAGCAGGCTGCTGGGGGGCTGGTAGTGGATATAATTCTGGATGAAGGCACCGTCGTAACACATACAGGTACCCAGTACCCCGTAGTCCATGATTTTCTGTTTGATGATATCCAACCGTTCCAGGTTGGCGCCAGCGGTATACCACTCAATATCACGGGGAAAGAAATAGTGGAAATCGGGGTGGGTACGTACAGGGGGGGTGTCGTATGACTGGCCGTCCAGATCGCGCACAGCACCCTCCAGTCGGGTAAGATAGGCGGATGTGACCCGGTAATCACCACCCTGGTGAACTTCCAGACCGCTGCCGTCAGGGGGAACGATATCGTCGTTGTTATGTTCGTTGAAACCGTTCCACCAGTCGAGATGATATTCCGCCAGGTTGGGCTCACCGCTTTCACCGGCGGCAGACCAGTTGCCAGTCATCAGGAGGTTGCCCTCCATCGCACCCATCGCCCCGAAAGTCCAACAGGTACCTCCCTGCTGGCTTTTGACACTGGTAACAAAGTTCTCACCGTCAACATCACGGAGGTCAAATTGTGGCGGTGGGTCTGCCAGGGCGCAAACAGTGACCAGGCATATCAATACCGTGTGTAATAGTACTTTTCCGGGCATGGTTTCCTCCAGGGGCACGAACCGCAGTTTGTCAGGCGCTGCTTTAGTTATGTTACTTGATTAACTGAATTTATCAATAATCCCTGTCAATCGCAACTCACCATTCGTCAGAGCCTGCACTTTTCACAGATTACCTTCTGGGTGGAGCTGCCTGAAGACAACAGTTGATCTGTCAGTTATACTGTTTGACAGCGAGAATCTGAGTTAGCCGATGGGTACACAACTCATTACAACTCCTTCTGCAGCTACTTGCGTCTGGTCGTGGTAGTGCGTCAGCAGGCGAATCAGAAATAGCTGTTTATGGATACGGGTGAAGAACTGCGCGCAGGCAAGATAGATGAGGTGAAAACCTGTGTGCTAAAAACGCAGGGAGGAGCAATGCAGATCACAGTCGGTGCGATCGGTTTACTCCAGGTAGATCTCCCGACCTGCCTAGAACCAGTGCTTGCGATTCTGAACATAGATTGCATCGAATTCCTGGTCGGTCATCGTCAGGTAGATGATACCCTCGGCAATCCCGATAACTGCTGGTATCCAGGCAAGGATGAAAATGGTCAACAGGGTGATCAGCAGCATGACAACACCCTCACGGGTGTAGCCGAGAAAGAACTTGTGGATACCGAACATCCCCAGTACGATCGCCAGCAGCCCGGTAACTGTCTTCTGATTGGAGTGTCCCGGCTGAACCAGGGAAACACCGCACTCCACACAGAGTACCTGACCTGAATTAGTTTTAACACCGCAGTTACCACAATAATCGCTTCCCTGGAGGGGGCGCCAACCACACTTGAGGCAGGCCCAGGCACCGGGATTTACCTCCTATCCACAGTTACGGCAATGCATTTTAACTCCCGGTAGTTGTTACCACCTTAAAACCGCACATTTCAATGGCGGTCGTCAACGCTTCTGTTTCAAAACCGTTTCCCTTGATAGTGGCTGTTCCCTGCTTCAGGTTGACGGTTGCCTGTTTCACCCCCTGGCAGCTCTCCGCGGCAACTTTAACACTGGAAACACAGTGATCACAGGTCATACCGGAGATTTGCAGTTGGACAGTCTCGGCGGCCGTGTCGCTATCCAGCACGATCTGCTCTTCAGCTTCACCGCTATGGCCACGCCGGAACCAACCATTGGCCAGTACCAGCAACAGCAGCACAGCAGACCCATTTTCCAGCCAGCCGGGTAACATTTCATGGAGATGTGTGGTGCCGGTGATGGCGACTTCACTGAAAAGTGCATCAAAGAGAACACCGGCCAGCAAAGCGCCAATCGCTACGGTTCCCAGAAATACCAGTGCAGTGCGTCGTCCCAGGATTCTCCAGACTGTGGCTACCGCAACCGCATTCGTGGCGGGCCCGGTAATCAGAAAAGCCAGCGCTGCGCCGGGTGACACCCCCTTGGCCATCAGGGTCAGTGCAACCGGAACCGAGGCGGTGGCACAAACATAGACCGGAATACCGGCGGCCATCATCACCAGGATGGCTACGATACCGGTACCGAGCATCGGTGCAAAAAAGTCATCCGGAAGTGCCAGTGACAGGGCTGCGGCAATCAGTAGTCCCAGCAATAGAGCGCCGCCGATATCACGCGGCAGGGTGACCAGACCGTGGCGCAAAGCTCCCCAGATTCGACCACTCCCCTGCTCTGTTGTGCAGCAATCGTCCCTGCACTCAGCGACAGTTGTAGTATCCTCTTTCTGGTCGTCCAGTGCTGCTGCCAGCGAACCACCTACCAGACCTGTAACCAGAGCGGCCAGCGGTCTGAAAATGGCAAACACCGGCCCCAGCAGGCTCCAGGTGACCATGATACTATCGACACCGGTCTGTGGTGTGGAGAGGAGAAAGGCTGTCGTTGCCCCCCGACTGGCGCCGTGTTGACGCAGGGATGCACCCAGCGGTATGACACCACAGGAACAGATTGGTAACGGAATGCCGATCAGTGCCGCTTTCAACACCGGTCCGAAACCGTTACCACCCAGTTTGCGTTCGACCAGTTCACGGGGAATAAAGAAAGAGAGCAATCCAGCTACCAGAAAACCGAATAAAAGCCAGGGTGCCATCTGCTGCAGCAGCAGCCAGAATTCGGCAGCCAGATTGATGAATAGTTCCTGTATCAATTATACCTCAGGATGTCAGTCAGTTGCGTATCAGTTGCTGACCCGGTTGCGAAATCTCTTACCACATCCTGCCATGTGATTTCAGGAAATTAAAAGCAAACACAGTTTTTCAAGCATCAGAACATCGAGTAATGGATGATGATACCGTTACTCACCCCTGGATTTGACAACTTTGCGGATGACTCTCTTTCTGGGGCTGTCATCATCATCATCGGTGGCAATCATCATTTTGGTGCAGGCGGTGTGAAGCGCATCACCGTGAAGACCCTCGGTGTTAATTGTCACCACCATCATGCTGTCACCATCTTCCACGATCCACTCGATATCTGTCTGAACATCATCACCTGACATATTGCAGAAGCCCTCAAAGCCCTCACAATGATCGAAGCCGCGTGAGTCACAGCCCATGAAGCCATGCCCACCACCGCGACTCATACAGAGATGTCCGGTCATCAGTATCAGAGCCCAGACCGCCACTACCAGGATCAGATACTTCCAGATAGTGTCAAAGATTTCTTTCGTACTCATTCATTCCTCCAGTTTGCAAAAGGTCGTTCAATAAGTAAACTTCCGCACTTCTACACAAGCTGAAACGCTGTCCTGAAAAGTTCACGCGCTGGTACTTCCAGAAATCGGTAACAGGATTATGAATTAGACGACTGCAAAGCGAAAAGGTTCCACAATTTCACTCGATAGTTCTTCGCAGAAGATGGCGTGATACCGGAAGGAGGTACCGGTCTCAAGTCATCAAAGCAAAGTGGTTCTGGTTAAAGGAAGGTGTTGAGTGTGTTACTAATAATAGTTACCATGTAAACCGTCACCTGTGCCTGACTCTTTATTATATAATGATTCGAACCACGTCCGACTGACAGTTCAGATAATGGCGTGTAGTCAGCAGCAATATTGATAACTCAAAATAGGCAACTCACATCTTTGGAGGAGAACGATGAAGAAGTTTACCCAGGCAATTCTGGTAACCATCCTGCTCAGTGGAATGGTCAATGCAGCTCAGATGCTACCGGTTGATAATGAGCGCTTCCTCAACCAGCCATCACTACTGGGCTATGTAGCCGACGAATTCATTGTGGTACTCAAAGACCAGGTTCCGGTCAATCATGCTGCCGACGCCCTGCAACCGGTGGCGCTGGAGCAGCTTGCCGGATTCCGTAATCTGTCCGGTCTTTTTAAGGTCGATCGACTGCGACCCCAGTTTGCCGGTGCCGATCAGGGCCTGCTGGCTGACAGCGACAGCAAACGCTCCCTGGCCCGTCATTACAAGATACATATTCAGACAGGCACACTGGAAGAAGCGATGGAGGCCTACG
>JADHUQ010000142.1 GCA_016784425.1 Candidatus Delongbacteria bacterium
CGGCGCTAATGCGATCTTCTATTCCGATGAAGCTGTCAACCCGGAGAATCCCTCCGGCGCCAGCAGTCTCTCCTGGGACCCGGAGGATGAGTACTGCCGTCCCTACTATAACTATGAAGAACCGTTTAACGGCCGCTTTCTGACCTATCGGCTCTACTGGGATGACGCCAGCCTCCGCTTTACCGCCATCGATGACGGGGTTGAGCGGAACCTCTATGCCGACCCGTTTGCGATTGATTCGATCTCCGCAGAGTTTCAGCAACCCTTCTACCTGATCGCCAATCTGGCAATCGGCGGTGCTTTCACCGACGCTTACAACCTGGGAGATCCAGGTGGTGGTGATCCGGTGTCGATGCCGTTTCCAGCCGAGATGTATGTCGACTACATCAAGGTGTATCAGTGGAATGAACAGGGTGAAGTCTGGCTGGGACCACCTTTTCAGGAAGTTGGAACCTATGGTGTCTTCACCGATACCACTCCGGTTGACAATGGTCTGGTACCAGGTCTGAACGCTGAGATTTATGTCTGGGAGGGTACCCTTACCGAAGGTTCGATTGAGCCTTACGAAGGTGAGAACGTCATCTCCTGGGTCACTACCGGGCTCGGTTGGTTTGGTGCGGGGATCATGTCCATTCAGCCTGTCAACCTGTTCGGTTTTGGTGAAGGTTCCCTGAAATTCATGATCAACATCCCGGCGCATGTCTCTTTCCAGATCGGAATCATCGACACCTGGGGAAATCAATCCTATGTGGAATTTCCAGCCAATCAGACCACTTATGGCCTGGTTCGTGACGGCAACTGGGGACAGGCGAGCATTCCGATAAGCGATCTCCGTGGTGAGCTGATTGACCTGCGAATGTTGAGCTACGAGTTTGTCATACTGGAAGTAAACGGTGCCCAGTGTCAATTCGCCCTCGACGACATCTACTGGGAAGGTGGTGAGTCAGAGCGAATTCAGATTGAACCGGAGGCGGGGCGGACTCCGGCACAGTTTACCCTGCAGCAGAACTACCCCAATCCCTTCAATCCGGTGACCACGATCACCTATTCGGTTCCCCGGGCTGTGGATGTTGAACTGTCTCTCTACAACACCGGCGGGCGGCTGGTTGCAACCCTTATAAAGGGCACACACAGCGCCGGCGAGTACGCCATCAGCTGGAATGCTGAGGATCAGCCTTCAGGTGTCTATTTCTATCGCCTGCAGGCTGGAAGTTTCAGCGATGTGAGGAAGTGTATCCTGTTGAAGTAGGGGTGATGCGGAGTGCATTCGCCCTGATACGCTAGCCAGCTCCAGGGGAGATGAATTGTTTTCTTGACAATCTGGCAGCTTGAGAATACTTTGTTCTGTAGTCGAACAAAGACTTTCTAATAGACCATTCGTATTTGATTATTTAGAACTTAAGGATTTGAGATAGAGTAACCGACACCGGCCTGCGGACTGGCTGAGGGAGACTGCGATGATCATTACTCACAATTCCATGTATGTTTCTGCAGCACGACGCGTCAGGGCGTTGCTGGCATTCTGCCTGCTGCTGACCACCCTTGTCCCAGCCCTGGGATCAGCGGGTACCATTGAGATCGTTACCGATGATAGCGGACAGCGACTCCACGTTGACGGCGAGGATTTCATGGTTTTCGGTATGAACTGGGGCTACATGCCGATCGGCCAGAACTACACATACGATTTCTGGGGCAAACCGGATGCTTTTATCAGGACAGCTCTGGAGCAGGAGATGTCGCTGCTGCAGGAGATGGGTGTAAACGCCATCCGGCAGTATGTGGGAATTCCTCCCCGCTGGGTGGAGTACATATACGAGCATTACGGGATCTGGACCATTCTGAATCACCCGATCGGTCGTTACGGTCTCACCATTGACGGTGTCTGGGTACCGGAAACAGACTACAGCGATCCCAGGGTCATCACCCAGATCAGAGGAGAGATCGAAGCACTCGCCCGCGAGTTCCGAGATACGCCCGGCCTGCTGATGTGGCTGCTGGGCAATGAAAACAACTACGGTCTTCACTGGTCCTCCTTCGAGATCGAAGCACTGCCGGAGGATGAGCGCCACTCAGCCAAAGCCCGCTACCTTTACCGGCTCTTCGGGACTGTGATCGACGACCTGCACCGGCTGGATCCCAACCATCCGGTCTCCATGGCCAACGGTGATGTGGGGTACATCGATATCATCGCCGAAGAATGCCCGGGGCTGGATATCATGGGCACCAACGTCTACCGTGGTATCTCGGTCAGAGACCTCTACGAAGTCGTCGATGAGAAGCTGGGCATACCGGTGCTGTTTACCGAGTTCGGTTGTGATGCTTTCAATGCCCGCACCATGCAGGAGGACCAGTATACCCAGGCTCGCTTCCTGCTGGGGCAGTGGCAGGAGATCTACGAGCAGTCCGCCGGCAAGGGCCGGGTGGGTAACGCCATCGGTGGTATCACTTTCCAGTGGAGTGACGGCTGGTGGAAGTACCAGCAGGACGCCAACCTCAGTATACACGATACCAACGCCTCCTGGCCGAACGGTGGCTATCCCGCCGATTTCGTCGAGGGGGAGAACAACATGAACGAGGAGTGGTGGGGTATCTGCGCCAAGGGCTTCACTGACGCTGCCGGTTACTACAATGTGTTTCCCCGTGCCGCTTACTACGCCCTGCGGGACGCCTGTGCGCTCGATCCCTACGCCACCGGCACCGATCTGGCCAAAATCCGGGTCCACTTCGCCACGGTAGATCCGATAGCGGCGCTGCTGGAGGCGAGAGGTGACAAAGCTGCCCTGCAGGCTGAGGCAGGTCAGTTGATCAGTCTGAATGAACTGAGTATCAGGATGGAGACTATCAACACCGGCGGCAGCCGTGTCAGTACACCCGATGAAGCACAACCCGGCTCCGGTGACTATCCTGCTTTTAAGGGCTTTGATCACCTCCAGAGCTACTACGCGGAGATAGCGGCACATCCGGCTGAGAATGTTTCAGGTACACTGACGCTCAATTACCTCGGTCATGTACCGACCAATCCGATCGATGAGATCTTCTATGAAAACCGGGGTCGTACCCGGGTGGTGCAGACCGACGACGGCTCGGTAACGATGAATGATATTGAAAGACTGCGGGTACACAATGCTTCAGTCAACTGGGATGACCGCTGGTTCCAGTTGAGCGGCTTTTATCGCACCGGCCACTATCACTGGAGCTATGAAGGTGATTTCTTTGGATTCTACCGGGAAGCCAACTACGGCCCGAACCTCGACATGTATGGTGGTGAAGCACCGCTGGGCGTGGAGGTCGCCTTTAAGAAAAAGCTCAGCGGACTGAAGCTCGCCTATGGACCTGAACTGTGGTGGGGCGCCAATCCCGCCCTGTTGGTGAAGTATGAGCGCACATTGGGCAGATTTGACCTGGCTGCCGTGCACCAGGAGGATCTGGAGGAGCAGACATCAACCGTGACCTCCTCCGCGATACCCCAGCCGCCGATCCGTCGTTCCAGTCTTTACCTCTCCACCGACTACGGTCCCTTCGGGATCGAGCTGGGTGGCCTCTGGGCTGGCAGCAACAAGGTCGGTGACACATTTTACTATGTCGAAGGTGACCGGGCGCTGCAGGATGATATCAAAGACACAGATGCTCTCGGTGGCCGGGCCAAACTGACCTTTACTCATGGTGGCTGGATGTGGTACGCACAGGGCGCCTACCAGGGATTGGTAGCGGATGGCGCTCCTGATCAGACCCAGACCTTCACCGGCTGGCGTCTCAGGTACACCGGCAGCGGCAACCAGATGAGTGTCCATTCCGGTCTGGCGTTGAACCGGGGTAACTGGCAGGTAGCTCCCAATTTCATGTGGCAGCAACCTTTGATCGGTCCCATTCCGAGTGATGCACCGCCACCGGCTGTACCCCGCAATGTCCTGAGCGATCCCTTCGCGGTTATCGGCAGCCGGGAGGTAACAGCTGCCGAGCTGTTGATCACCTACGATCCGACCCCGGCTACCTGGATGTATGCCTGGGACAGCGACATGCGGGAGAACGCCCGTCTGGCCGCCAGCCTCGGTTTTGTCTATTACCATCTGCCGACAACCCGTGATGCCAATCTCGGTTTCATGGAGTATGGCGGCGCTCTTCATCTGGATCCCTTTGGTGGCGCACCACCCGCCCGAGATCACTGGGAAGTCCATGCCAGAATCGTATCCAAACAGAGCGAGCACCTGGGATTGATCGCCAACCTGTTCGGTGGAACCGGTGAAGCGCGGGGTGATGATGATCGCCTGATCGAACGCTATGGTGGAGAAGTCCGGCTGATGGCCAATTCGGTCAAGCTGGTGCTGGGTGCCAGTCTCAATGACTGGGGTCCGTATGACTACCATCGCGATTTCAACCTGACCTATCCGCTGCAGTTCGGTGCTGATCTTTCCCGGACACTGGGACCGGCGAAATGGTGGGACCTGCCGCAGACCAGGATAGGCGTGATATATCACTGGCGCTCACTCGACCGGTATTCGCCCCGCTACTGTCCGGCATTGATTACAGATGAGCAGGGTCAGCAGGTATGCAATCCCGAGTATCCCGATGCTGATGATGGCAGTGAATGGGAGATTCGCACCTACCTGCAGCTGAGCCTGGGCAAGCGGACCAGTTAGACAGGCTGGAGAGCTCCACAGCGTTGGAATCTGATAAATGAGATTTCATAGTTAAACGGATAGAGGATGAGCCAGGTTGCCGGTACGCAATCTGGATAACCTGGTCTGAGCTACACGGAGGATAATGATGAAACTGGAAAAAACACTATTTGGCTTGCTGGCCCTGCTGATACTGATGGCCGGCTTCACCGGTTGCGATCGCACTCCTGACGAGGAAGAGGAAGCTGAGTTTTCCTCTGAAGGTGAAGTGTTCATTGACGAGTTCGGTCCGGGAGTCGGCTTTGAGGCATTTGCCGATTCCTACTATGCAGCGTTGGATATTGATAATGAGGAATCCTACCAGGGAACCAGTTCACTGGTTATTACCGTTCCGGAAGAGGGTAGCGACCTGGGCTGGTTCGCCGGTGGCGCTTTCACGCATGACATCGGGCGGGACCTGACCGAATTCAACGCTCTTACTTTCTGGGCTAAAGCCAGTCGCGACATGACCATCAATGAACTGGGCATCGGCAACGATAACACCGGCACCTCGCTCTATGTTGCCCAGATCACCGGCACACCGATAACCACGACCTGGACCAGGGTTGTGATCCCCATCCCGCTGCCGGCTCGCCTCGTAGAAGAGCGGGGACTGTTTTACTTCTCTGAAGGACATGAGGATGGTCTCGGTTGTACGATCTGGCTTGACGAAGTCCAGTTCGAAACGCTGGATACGATCCTCGATCCCCGTCCGGCAATCGTTACGCAGACGATAAACGCCGGCATTGGCGGCACGATTGAGGTCGCAGGTTCCACGGTTACCTTCGAAGTAGACGGCACTGATCAACTGGTGGAAGCTGATCCGGGATATTTCACCTTCACCTCCTCCGACGAGGCTGTTGTGACTGTCGATGAAGCGGGTGTAATCACTGCCGTCGGTAATGGTACCGCGGCGATCACCGCCCGTCTGGGTGATGTTGACGCTACCGGTGTTATCACCGTGGAAGTCGGAGTGCCCTCTGATGGACCCACAGCACCGGCACCCGTACCCACCCAGGCGGAAGAGGATGTCATCTCATTGTACAGCAATTCTTATGAAGACGATGTGGTGATCGACACCTGGTCGGCCGTATGGGATTTTGCCGATGTGACCGATATTCAGATAGATGGGAACGATACCAAGCTCTACACCAACCTGGTTTATGCCGGTATCGACTTCTCCTCAAACACCGTCGATGCGTCTGCAATGACTCACTTCAGCCTGGATATCTGGACACCCGATCCGACGGCTGCGCCGGCGCGATTCAAGATCAAGCTGGTCGACTTCGGTCCTAACGGAGTGTGGGATGGACAGGGACAGGGTGACGATACGGAGCATGAACTG
>JADHUQ010000143.1 GCA_016784425.1 Candidatus Delongbacteria bacterium
ACTATTACCGCGGCAACATTACGGGGACGGATAGTACCGGGGGGAACAATGATACCGAACTTCTTCAGCATGTTCTCAACCGACTGCAGCGTAAAGGCGGACTTGTTACCGTCACCGGTACCCTCCAGGCCGACCACCAGGCCATAACCTACCAGGTCATATTCCTGCACCCCCTCCACTCGGGCCAGCTCCTTGATACGTACCTGGGCCAGGCTGCTGCTGACGCAGAAAAGAAACAACAGGATGAAGGCAAGAATTTTGTGATACATTAAGTCCTTTCCAGTACGCCGTGATCACCGCCGGTCTGAAGTTTCAGAATATCCAGCCGAAGATGCGGTTGACCAGGCTGGGACGCTGTGTCTGACGCAGGTCACCCTGCCCGGTATATGTGATACGGGCGTTGACGATCTGGTGTGAGTAGATGGAATTATCGAACCGGATATCCTCCCGGCGGATGGTGCCGTTGAGGCTGAGAATCTGTGTCTCCCCATCGATACTGATAGTACGCGTGCCTTCGATTGTGAGACGTCCGTCCGGCTCCAGGGCTACAACCTGGACGCTGATCAATCCGTTGAGTGAGTTGCTTCGCTGTGCGTTGCCGTCCGCCTTATGCTCGTTGTTGATATCCCCGCTGGCCCCCATCCGGGGCAGGAAAGCGAACCAGCTGGAACCGGAGACATCGACACCCAGCTTGTCTTTCTTTTTGAGTGTAGTCCGCGCGATATTGGAACCGCTGGCGCTCTCCGAGATAATGACGGTAAGTACATCACCGATGTCACCGGCACGGTGATCGCTGAAGAGATCGACATAGTCCACCGACCCGTAGAGGGCGGCAGAGCAGCAGATCGACAAAATTAATGACAACGACAAGTGTCGTATCATGGTTACCTCAGGCTATTAACACCCTGCGGGGTGACTATTCAATTCGACACAAAACCACACCGGAGGGGGTGATGTTTCCCTGCAGCACTTTGCCGGTTGAACCGGAACGAACCAGGATCTGTTCGCCAAAACCACCACCCTGCAGTGCACTACCGCTATCTTCAAGCACTACCTGGCCATATTGCAGCCGTAACCTGACTTCACTCCCGGCTTTGACAGCCTGGGGCGGTTCCAGGGCGGTGTGGGCGAGCAGATCGCGCTGCTGAATCCGGCGGCGCGCCACCATACCCACGGGTGATTCTTCCAGCTGCAGGATATCCTGACGCAAACGGGTGGTCTCTACCAGTCGTGGGGTGATCATATCGCTGAAGATGGTTTCGCCACCATCAATCAGGCAGGCGGCACTCCAGAGTCGATCCCAGGTTCTCACTTTGGCGGTCAGACGCAGGCTGCTGCCGTCACGGAGCCGGGCGTCGACCACGATTGTGCCACGCAGTTTTTCGGAGAGGGGGGTGATATCCTGCAACACACCGGTCGGTGGCCAGTCGACACCCCGTGCTCTGAAATCAACCTGCACACTGTCATGCCAGACGGAACTGCGCTGCACCAGCTGCTGTGCCACCTCTTCCAGCAGATCGGCCGTAGCCACACCACCACAGAAGGGGGCTGCGATCAACAGTATCAGCAGTGTCAATCCAGGC
Organism: Candidatus Delongbacteria bacterium; assembly: GCA_016784425.1. Classification (GTDB taxonomy): domain Bacteria; phylum CAIWAD01; class CAIWAD01; order BS150m-G50; family BS150m-G50; genus BS150m-G50. Next base: position 1,584 of record JADHUQ010000143.1, read on the forward strand.
TTGTTCAAAACAAGACGGTTCACCCGGTACTCCTCAACTTCAGCTAACGTTTGATGCCGGTGGCGGTCTGCAGCATTTCGTCGGCCGCCCGGATCGCGCGGGAGTTCACTTCATAGGCACGCTGGGCGGTGATCATGTCCACCATCTCTTCAACCACCTGGACATTGGCGCCTTCCAGGAAACCCTGTGCGAGAGTCCCCAGGTTATCCAGACCGGGCGTACTTACAGTTGGTGTACCGGAGGAGGAGGTTGCGACATAGAGATTCTGCCCGATATTGCGCAGACCGGCGGAGTTGATAAACGAGGCCAGTTCGACCGTACCGATTTCTACCGCTTCCGCTTCACCGGCAATCAGAACGGAGATTACACCGTCCCTGGTGATCTGGACACTCTGGGTATTTTCAGGAATGGTGATACTGGGTTCGAGGGTCAGTCCATCCGCTGTAACCAGCACCCCCTCCGAGGATACCTTGAAAGAGCCGTCGCGGCTGTAACCCAGGGTTCCGTCGAGACGACGGATCTGAAAAAAGCCGTTCCCTTCGATGGCCAGATCGAGGGAATTCCCGGTTTGCAGCAGATCGCCCTGTGTCATCATCTTCTGGGTAGCGACCGGTCGTACGCCGTGACCCACCTGCAGTTCGGTCGGCACAACATTGCCCTGCGAGTTGGGGACACCCGCTTCCCGCAGGTTCTGGTAGATGAGGTCCTGAAACTCGGTGCGGCTTTTCTTGAAGCCGGTGGTATTCACATTGGCCAGATTATTGGCGATGTTATCGATATGCAGCTGCTGCGCGTACATTCCGGATGCGGCCGTAGACAGTGCGCGTATCATGCTGACCTCCTTTTTTACTGTTTTCTTAGTTCTCTCCTGCAGCTGCCGGTTGCCGGTGGCAGCGCTCTATCTGCTGATAGTGCCGACCGAGTTGATGGCCAGACCGAGGGTGTCGTCCTGTGCCCGGATAGCCCGCTGGGTAAACTCAAAAACCCGTTGCAGTTCAATCAGGTCCACCATTTCGGCTACAATATCTACATTCGATTCCTCCAGGCTGCCCTGGATGATTTCCACATTCGCCACCGGGGTTGGTGACACCTCACCAGAGGCGGGGCCATAAAGCGAATGTCCGATGCTTACCAGCTCTGCCCCGCTGGCGAAATCAACCAGCTTGAGCCGGTCAACTTCCGATCCCAGCTGGGAAACGACACCATCGACCCCGATGTCAACCCGACCACTCCCCAGCTTGATCTCACCACCCTGACCCATGACCGGCAGATTGTCCGAGTTTACCAGGATGCCCTCATCGTTGCGATGGAAGCTGCCGTTGCGGGTAAAGAACTCCTCACCACTCTGGTTACGGACCACGAAAAAGCCGCGACCACGCATAGCCAGGTCGAGATCATTGCCGGTTGTCTTGAATGCTCCGCTGGAATAGTCGGTATACTGACCCGGGGCCAACCGTGCCAGTCCCCCCTGTCCCTGCATCTGCAGGCGGGCGATTTCCTGGTCGATCAGGTTGGTGTAAGCCAGGTGCTCCGATTTGTAACCGGTGCTGTTGGCGTTGGCCAGGTTTTGTGAGACTTTCTCCAGTTGGACGCCCCGCGCCATCATGCCGGCGGTGGCTTCCAGGATTCCCTTGAGCATCACGACTCCGTTTTGAGATCTTCAGATCATTCTTCTCACAGATGCTAAGGGCAAAGGGTATGCCAGCGGGACAGGGAGTTGACCGCTGGAGATGTGTCGTAAATGTGGCTACAGCAAAGGGAATGCAAAGTTCCCAACTGGTGAAGTCAGGAACTGATTGTGGGGGAGGTTTTGCGCAGCGCGGAAAGAATTACCTGCGTTGCAGGGGAAGATTAGACAGCATCATGCTCGCTGGCAGGAAGGAACTCCAGCTCCTTACCACGCCGTCTGACCCTGATGTGACAGCCGTCGGCGAAGGAACCACGCAGTACCTCCTCCGCTATCGGATCTTCCACATGGCGTTCAATCATGCGACGCAGCAGGCGCACACCACTGTCAACGGTGTAACCCATTTCGGCGATAAATTCACGGGCACCGGGTGTCAGTACCAGCTTGATATCACGCTCGGTGAGACGCTCCTGCAGCTCTGTCAGGTAGATATCGATGATCTTCATGATATCCGGTTGCTGCAGCATGCGGAAGACAACCAGTTCATCGATACGATTGATGAACTCCGGTCGATAGGTGTCGCGGATCTCACGCAGCAAGCGCTGACGAATCTGTTCGTAGGGGGCCTGACCATCTTCCTGGCCAAAACCCATACGGGAACCGGAGAAAACCTCACGGGTCCCGACATTGGAGGTCATGATGATGATGGTATTGCGGAAACTGACCTGGCGGCCGCTGTTGTCGGTCAGCTGTCCTTCATCCAGCACCTGCAGCATGATATTGAAAACTTCAGGATGCGCTTTCTCCATCTCGTCCAGCAGGACTACCGAATAGGGGCGACGCCGGACCTTCTCCGTCAACTGACCACCCTCGTCATAACCGACATAGCCGGGGGGGGCGCCGATCAGCCGGGAAACGGCGAACTTCTCCATATACTCCGACATATCAATCCGCACCAGTGCGTCCGGATCGTCAAAGAGGAATTCCGCCAGTACTTTGGCCAGCTCGGTTTTTCCGACACCGGAGGGGCCGAGAAAGAGGAAAGAGCCGATGGGGCGACTGGGATTCTTGAAACCGGCCCGACTGCGTCGGATTGTACGGGAGATCAGCCGGATAGCTTCCTCCTGCCCGACGATTTTGGCACCGACCACCTCTTCCATCTTGAGCAGCCGTTCCGATTCGGATACATCGACCCGGGAAACCGGAATACCGGTCATCATGGAAACGACATGGCCGATGTCATCCGGAGTAATTGTGACCGGTTCATCCTGGGAACTCTGCTCCCACACTTCACGCTCCCGCGCCAGCTCCGCTTCCAGGCGAACTTTCTCGTCACGCAGACTGGCGGCCTGTTCGTATTGCTGTTGCTCGACCAGTCGTTCCTTGTCCTGCTTCAACTGCTCAACGCGCTCCTCAATCTCGATAATACGTTGCGGGACCACAATGTTGGCCAGATGGATGCGGCTGCCGGTTTCATCGATAACATCGATCGCTTTGTCAGGCAACTGCCGGTCGGTGATGAAGCGGTCGGAAAGCCGGACAGCCTGTACCAGCGCGGCGGGGGAATAGATGACGTTGTGGTGTTCCTCGTATTTTTCCTTCAATCCCTCCAGGATCTTGATGGTGTCCTGGAGGGTAGAGGGCTCAACCAGGATCTTCTGGAAACGTCGCTCCAGAGCTCCATCTTTTTCGACCGTCTGGCGGTATTCGTCCAGGGTGGTGGCGCCGATGCACTGCATGTCGCCACGTGCCAGCGCCGGTTTGAACATGTTGGAAGCATCCAGTGAACCGGAAGCGCTGCCGGCACCGACGATGGTGTGCAGCTCGTCGAGAAAGAGAATAATCTCGCGGTTTTTGCCCAGTTCGGTCATCAGGGTTTTGATGCGCTCTTCAAACTGGCCACGGTACTTGGTACCGGCGACCAGGCCGCCGAGGTCAAGCGAGACAACCCGCTTGCTCTGCAGGCTGTGGGGTACCTTGCGTTCGACAATCCGCAGAGCCAGCCCTTCGGCAATAGCGGTTTTACCTACCCCAGGTTCACCGATCAGTACCGGATTGTTCTTTTTGCGGCGAGAGAGAACCTGTGCTACTCTCTCGATTTCCTGGTCACGACCGATGATCGGATCCAGCTCGTCATCGCGTGCCATCCGGGTGAGATCACGACCAAAATGATCGAGGGCGGGGGTCTTCGATTTGGAGCGGGCTGCCGCTTCTTCGCCACTGCTTTCCCGGCTGATCAACAGTTTTTTCCGTTGATCGCGGGCGGTGTTGTAGGTGATGTTGAAGCTTTCCAGCACCTGGGCGGCAATACCGTCATCCTCGCGGGTGATCGCCAGCAGCAGGTGTTCGGTCCCGATCGATTCGGAGTTGAGGTTCTTGCCCTCCATGTAGGTAACCTTCAACACCCGTTCAGCTTTTTTGGTGAAGGGAATATTACCTATCCGCATGGTGTTTTCGGTGCTCTCGACGATCTCCTCGATCATCTCCCGGATGCTCTCCAGATCAACATCGAGCGACTCCAGGATCTGCACGGCCGAACCTTCACCCAGACGTACAATACCGAGCAACAGGTGCTCGGTACCTATGAAATCATGGCCCAGGCGCAATGCCTCTTCGCGTGAAAACTGAATTACTTTCTGTACGCGGGGTGAAAATTTGCTGTTCATGCAGCACTCCGTTTCGTATGGGCAGGGGCCGAATCGGGGAGGTCGCCCCTGTAATCTACTGTTAATCTAACTACGGTTAAGTCGATTTGCAATT
>JADHUQ010000144.1 GCA_016784425.1 Candidatus Delongbacteria bacterium
CTTTCGATGCCCAATTGTAGGACGGTGACGTACACCATCCACATCATAGTAATCCAGGTAGTAGACAGTCTTCTTATTCGTGTCAGGCTTATCTCGAACCTTAGGTACTTTCATTTCATCTCCAGATATAAAAAAAGGAACTAGGCCCAATATGGGCACAATTCCTTTTCAAGTCAAGATATATCTACTATTATTACTTGTTATTACATATGTTACTAAAATAAAGCGGAGAGGCAGGGATTCGAACCCTGGGAGACCCGAAGGCCTCAACGGATTTCGAGTCCGTCCCGTTCGACCACTCCGGCACCTCTCCAAAGCTATCTACCGCAGAGCGGTAGTCAAACACCCCCGCCGTGCAAGGGCAGAGGGGAATTTCATTCCTGTTGCTGATCACCCGCGCCCGGGCGGTCTGATGGAGCGGAAGTTTCACCCTTAGCAGCCGCCAGCCGCTTTTCCCGCAGCTCCTTGAAGAACCGTTTCAACAGGTCGCCACACTCCGCTTCCATCACCTCCGGCACAATCTCAACCTGGTGATTGAGCCGCTCATCCTGTGTAACAGCGGCCAACGACCCGCAGGCACCGGCTTTCGGGTCCCAGGCACCGAACACAATCTTCTGCAGCCTGGCCAGCACCGCCGCACCGGCACACATATGACAGGGCTCGAGGGTGACATAAAGCCGTGCTTCAATCAGACGCCAGGATTTCAGCGTCTCCGCGGCGGCCGTTATCGCCAGCATCTCGGCGTGGGCGGTCGGATCGTGCAGCGTCTCAACACTGTTGTGCCCTCGTCCAATGATAACATTCCCCAGGACTACAACAGCGCCAACCGGTACTTCACCAGCGCGGTAAGCCTCCCCCGCCTCCCGCAGGGCAAATTGCATCCAGAAATTGTCATCCATGTTCATGAGCTGGTTAAGAAAGGGGTTGACCGGGTAATTGCAACTGAATTCCTGAGTCAGGGACGGATAAGTACTCTACCGCCCCCTGAAAGTGTTTCGATGCCTGAGAGCAGCCACCAATAGGAGTAAAGCCGTAGAATCATCAATCCAAAAGCTGTCCAACTTTCGACCTCCCGCTGTCCCATCCGATATTCATTATTACCAGCGGGTTGAACTGGCATACACAGCCAGAAATGGTTATCTTGTTTTGTGTGCCTGCAGGGTAACTGCAACTGTAAACCGCTTCTGTCAGCGGTTCCAGCGCCCTGTAAACTATCGTGTGGGAAGTTATCAGAAGGAGTTGTCAAATGCGGTACCTGTCTATTCTCATTCTCAGTGGGAGTGTAGCTCTGCCTGTCTGTGCCCAGACCACTATCACTTCGCAGGACATGTTCAACGCCATCGGTCAATACTACCGGGTATATACCAATTACAGTGGTACAGAAGTTTCCGTCAGCACTGCCGATTACGGCAATCCCGGCGGTCCCCAGCTCTGGGACTTCACCGACGGACCTGACGACAGGATACTCGATTTTGACTATGTTGATGTTGCCGACGGCAGCCATAACGGAGATTTTCCCCTGGCTGCGATGGCTGAACGAAAAACCGACAGTATCAGTGGTGATCAGGCCTGGATGTACCTCACACAGGATGCCGGCTTCGGACGGATAAACTTCGGCTTCTATGATGAGCTGTTCTGTTCCCTGCAACCCTCCACTCCTTTTCAGCCCGAGATGGTGGATTTCCCCGATCCGATCACCTTCGGTTCAAGCTGGTCGGCCAGCACCACTTTTTACACACAGATGTTTTCCCTGGGCCAGTGGTACCCCACCCGGATTATTTACAATGCGCAGTGTACGGCGGATGGCTACGGCCTGATCAATCTGGAGAACCTCGGTTTCGGTGAATGCCTGCGGGTACAGGAGGTGGCTTCCTATGACATTGCCGTTGACCTGTTCGGTGATGGTACCTACTACTCTCTGGAGGTGGATTATCTCCGCACATATTACTGGTTGATGGAGGATCACGGGATTGCCGCCCAGATCAGCTCCCGGCAACTGGCCAATTCAGCCCCACCCCAGAACTTCACTCTTGCCAGCAGTTATGTGCGAATGTTCGAGACCAACCATCCCAGTGGTGACCTGCCACCGGAAGCGGTAAACGATCTGGCTATCACCTGGGATTCCAACACGGTGCTGCTCTCCTGGACGCCAGCTGCCTATGCCAGTGAGTACCGGGTCGAGTACAGCGACACACCGGAATTCATAACGACCACCGAACTTGGCACGACCGCGACCAACTACCTGCTCGATTGGGATGTCAGCACTGTGCCATTACGTTTTTATCGGGTGATTTCGATCAATTGAGGAGGGCGACAACAATCCCCCGACTGACGCCGGGGGCGATCTGACAACAGGGCTAAGTTTCACCTCAGATGCATTATGCGTTGATACGCTCCGTCCAGCTCAATTACATATATACCGGACGGATATCCTGACAGAGGCAGTATAAATGAGAACTCCCCTGCTCCGCTGACAGGCAGCGTCAATAGACGCCTACCCAGGATATCGTAGAGATGCAGCTCAGTCGCCAGCGGTTCCAATGCATACAGATTCAGTCGGATGTCGCTGACCGCAGGATTAGGATAAGCTTTCAGCAGAGCGATTCTGCCCTCCTCCAGTGGTTGCAGCTCAGTCAGATTCAGGTACATGGCGCTACTACCCGCGCCAGCCTGCGCAACGTGCAGCACCAACTGGTCGATATCAAACCCGGTGGTATCCGTCTGCCCGCAGCAGAAACTGCTGTTGACACCGGTACGCCGGTTCAAACGCCAGCTGACACCAGCCTCAATCGACAGTGCAGCGTAAATGGGCTCTGCTACAGCCAGAGCTGTAAGAGCCAGTTCTTCAGTTTCAAAGAGACCGCTGCCGGTAAAGAGCTGGACAGGTGCCAGCGGATAGGCCTGAGCTTCCGGGTATCCAAATCCCGGGAGAGCTCGCTCGCCGGTCATCATATTCCATACATGAAATTGGCTGAATAGTTCCCAGCTGTTTTCCGGAGCCAGCTCCTGAGCCAGCTCCTGGCAGATCGTCATCATATCACTCCGGGTTACCGCACCCTGGTACCAGGCATCCAGCAGCAATCCCGCACCGAACCGCTGGTTCAGGTAGTGAGCCCAGAGCGCCATGCCGTACTCCCGCTCACCATTCATGATACGCATGCTCTGGTCGAGGGTATTGAGATAGGCCGGCAGGTAACGCAACCAATCGTCGATCTGCCCATAAACCTGATCCTCCATCCAGGTTGCAGTCAACTCCATGAACCACTGCTGACCGGTACAGTCGAACAGCCCAACCTGAATGGCGTGGAAGTATTCGTGAGCCAGAGTGACCTGCAGGGCTTGCTGCGGGGGCAGTTCAAACACCTCCTCTGGATAATCATTATCCAGGATGATGCGGCTGTACCAGGGTCCGTCAGGATCGTCATAATTCACAGCTTCTGTCAACAGTGTGTAGCCAAACAGGCTGGTCAGATTCTGCAGGTAGATATGATACCTGCCGTCCGCCCAGCGGGGTGCTTCCTGGTAATCCTGCTGGCCGCTTTCCACCTGCCATACCTGCTCAGCCACGGCACATACACTGTCGACGAAGGCACTTGTGGCGGCATCTTCGCCAGTGGTGTGATAATGCACCCTGAAGTTGCCAGCGGATGATACCTGGTCAGCCGGGAAATCTGCTGTATCCTGCAGGGCTGACTGCAGGCTGTAGAGCGGTGTGGCATCATCCCAGGGGGCAACGACGGCACATCGCGGCGGGCGGGCCAGAAGGATTGAAGGTAGCAATATCAGCGGCAACAGGAGTTTCATCGGCAGGTAATCTACACCAGGAGTGGATTAATCACAAAGTGCTTATGCGGGTAGATCTGATTCGCAGCGACATCCTCATGGGGAAAGCTGGGCAACTCACCACCCTGCTGCTGGCGCACCCTGATAAGTTGAGATAAGTGTGTGTATTGTCAGAGGTCAATTGTGAAACCAGCGGTACTTCAGATTGAGCCAGTTACGGTCATTCCTGTAGTCTTTGTACTCCCCCAGCGAGAGCCAGTCCCCCTCAGTCTGCCTCCATTCCCGTTGCCAGCCCGCTTCCAGAGAGAAACCGTGAACCAGCGGAAACTCCAACTCGCAAAAAAGGTATTGTCGGCGATCGATCCGCCCGGCGTGAACCGGATCCTGCAGACCGTTGCTCCCGGTCTGGTAACGGCGATGTCTTACCCGCCAGTTGAAGGTGATATCCTTCAACCAGTGCCAGGGAACGACATAAGCAAATTGTACTCGCCAGTCATGTTCCCGCGCAGTTGCATCCCCACCTTCGCTGTCCAGGCTGGCAACATAACCATCTCCACCGGCAACATAGCCGACATTGTCGCGTAGATGGAGCTGATAACGTAATTGACCGGTAAGATCGAACAGCTCCGAAACCAGTTCGACACCGCTGTAGCGATCGACCAGATCGTAGGCACTGAACGGTTCCAGATAGGTTTCGCTGGTTACGCCAACAGCTGTCATAACTTGCAGTAATGGCAGTCGGCTGTTACTCCACCTGAGATTGATGGTATTGGAATTGAAGCGTGCAGGGGAATTATAGTCTCGGTACGGATGACGAAAATCGCGCAGGTAAAAATCATTCAGGTGTTCCCATTGCAGCTGCAGGCGATCGAAACGTTTGTGTCGCACTTCACTGGAAAGCATACCGGCCTGATAGTTGTTAACCTCGTTTTCCGGATAGAGGTTGAGGCGCAAGTTCCCCGCCAGCACCAGTCGCCAACTGCTGTTGAGCCGCCGATAGTGCTGTACATACAGCCGCGATTCCAGCCGCCAGCTGCCGATGGAAGCAGCATCAGTCTGGAAACCGGCATCATGCTCGAAACGCCGTTGATCGTTTGCTGAAAGGCGAAGGAAGTTGTCATCCCAGCCGCCACCCTGCTCCGCCACCACCAACAGGCTGGCGCCGACAGTGGTTGTCGACAGCAGTTGCCACAACATTAGCAGAAAAATGCAGCTGATTTTAACCTGGCTCATTGTCGTTGATCCAGATCTTCATGGGGAATGTAGAAACGAAAGAGGGAGGTCTGATCACCATCGATGAATTCAAAGCGATAGCTGTGACTACCCTTGGGAACACTGACAAAAAAACTGGAACCCCGTCCAGGAACATGACCCTTCTGGTTTTCATAATAGGCCACACTGGAGGGCTTGGCCTGGACGGAATAGGTATTTTTCAATACTTCGTCTTCAAAGACTTTGATGCGATAAGACATCTCACCCATCATCATCGAGTCGTAATCCAGACGGCTGATCACCTTGATGGTGGTGGGACCAACCACATCAAGGACGATACTCTCACCTCCGCGAGCCACATAGTAGTCGAAATTCGTTTCACGGACTATGATCTGCCAGACCTCACCGAAAGTGGTCGGTTGCAGCGGGGTAATGTCGACGTTATAGAGCGGATCACGCAGACGACTGGTTATACGAAAGAAGAGACGTCGTTTTTCGGTAGTGGGGCGTCGAAAGGTATAGCTATGAGTACCTTCCGGTATCTCCACTACATCCTGCCGGCTGAGGCTGATCCCGGTGGCGCCGTAGAGACTGGCATTCTCGGAAGCTTTGGCATAATGAGATACCGATGTCCAGTCCGTGTTGTCCAGACGCCACTGATATTCATAGTCACCCTGTGCTTTGCGTCCCGGGATTTCCACCCGGGTGATGACATGCATCGTGGCAGGACCGGTAACCTCTACCACCACATCCTGTCCAGTGATCGCTTCATAGTAAATCTTGTGATTCTCATTAATCATAAGACGCACCCGTTCTCCGAAAGAGAGAGCACTGCGTCTCACCCAGTCGGAGGCAAAAAGCGGGGTGGTCAATAGAGCCAGCTGCAGGATAACCAGCAGGTAGAGCCCAATTCTATATCTCTTCATATCTTTACC
>JADHUQ010000145.1 GCA_016784425.1 Candidatus Delongbacteria bacterium
ACAGCGCTCTCCGCGACCAGGCTATTAATGTCACGATCCTCCCATAGATTTCGCGACCATACGCTATACGAACTCATGCTCATCGTCACTACCCTCTACAGCGCTCTCCGCGACCAGGCTCATAATGTCGCGATCTTCCCGTAGATTTCGCGACCAGACGCTATACAAACTCATGCTCGTCGTCACTACCCTCTACAGCGCTCTCCGTCCCCTGCTTCATCTCGTCCCGTTTTGACTGCAGGGTGGCGATCTTCCCGTAGATTTCATCAGCCTGGGCGCGGTACTCCACTATCTCGCTGTCCTGCTCCAGCTTGTCCAGCTTATCTTCCGACAGCAATTCATAGGTACGGGTACCGAGCTTGAGTAGTGCTTTCTCCAGCCCCTGCCGCAGGTTGACCAGATCCAGTTTGAATTTTCCCAGCCGTGTGAGTTTCTCCGCCTGTTCGACTGATGTCTGGATTCCATCCAGGATACTCTGTTTCAGATTTTTCCAGCTGCTGTCTTTCTTCATGTACACCTCGTTTCAGGGATAAATGAGATAATGCCTTCTTGTCCTGTTGAACCGCCTGAGCGGCTCCTCCATATCGCGCAATATCATGCCGGGGGTGGCGCCTGCCTCCAGCGCCAGTCGTACACTATCGCTTCCCAGCGCTTTGTCAAACATCTTCACTTTGTTCTCAACTGCGCTGCGGAACAGGTTGTGTTCCGGGTACATCTGGTAGAGAAAATACAGCAAATGAATCTGGGTTGCGAGTGGCCGATAGACCGCGAAGTCGGTAATGCGTATCATGATACCGGGAATCAGCTCCTCGGCGAAGCGACCCCAGGTTGGGTGGTAATAGTGGGGGAGAAAACGTACCCCCGGCAGTTGCGCCTCCTCGAGGAACCGGATGAGAGCGTAGGGGTCCAGCCAGGGAGCACCAATCACCTGAAACGGCAACGGCGTACCCACACCCAGATTGAACTGACCCAGCTCCCCGATACCGCCTGTGGTCGCGCAGTAAAATGCCGACTGCCAGTCCGGCAGGTTGGGTGAAGTTGGCACCCAGCTGAGCGGCAGGTCCCGGAATATCTGTCGGCGTTGCCATCCCTGCATCGGTACAACTGTCAGACGGCAATCAATTCTCATTTCACCCTTGAAGTAACTGGCCAGTTCACCGACCGTCATACCGTAGATATAGGGTATTGGCGCGATACCGATAAAAGAGATAAACTCCTCCTGCAGGGGCGCACCCTCCAGCAGTTCTCCACCCAGCGGGTTGGGTCTATCGAGCACAACCACCTCCAGATCGGCGGCGGCGGCAGCTTCCATCACCCGGTAGAGGGTGGATATATAGGTATAAGGCCTGATCCCGATATCCTGGATATCGTAGATAATCACATCAAGTCCTGACAGTGCGTCAGCTTCAGCCCGAATACCGTAGAGTGATCTTACCACCAGGCCGGTAATGGGATCAAGACGATCCTGAACCGGTAGACCCGCGGTCAGACTGCCGTCGATACCGTGCTCCGGGGCAAAGAGCAGCTCCAACTGCAGGCCGGTCTGGTTTTGCAGCCGCAGGCGGTTAGAGTTGAGGGCTGCATCGACACCGGTCTGATTGGTAACCAGTCCCAGACGCATCCCCCGGTAGCGGTCGCTGTAGTCTTCGAGGAAATGATCGATGGCGGGGAGAAAGTCTGCCTGAGGTAGTGAGGATTCCGGCCGGACCCACAAAGTATCGGCAGCGGGTGTTTCACCGGTGGGCAGAGGTCGAAAGTAGCTGCATCCCTGCAGCATTAGCAGCAGGCTCCACATCGTCAACAGCTGTCTGTTCATCATCACCTCACTTGATGGTGGCCAGATAGTGTATTATCTGATCCTGCAACTCCGTCATCCGGCGGGAATCGGTAGTAAATCCGTCGATGTTGATGAAGAAGATCAGGGCAGCCGCACCCTCTCTCTCGATGTAGCCGGTAATCAGCTTGTGGTTGCGCAGACTGCCGGTTTTGGCTCTGACAATGTTGCCGGGCAGGTTGATTTCCCGGTCGGCAACGGTACCATGCCGTCCCATCACCGGTAAGGCAGCGCGAAAACTCCCGAACCAGTCTTCCAGCTGGAACCGGTACAGGGCGGCGGTCATCCGGTTAGGCGCCACCAGATTATAGCGGGACATACCGGAACCGTCCACAATCTGACCGTCGGTGGCCAATCCCAGCGAATCGACCAGCCAGCTGTGCATCTGCTTTGCGCCAGCTCTCCAGCTGCCCGGTTTCCCGGTTGTCTCGAAAGCACACCGTTTGAACAGAGCCTCGGCATAGAGATTGTTGCTTTGACGTAGCAGGGGACCCGACAATTCCGCCAGAGGAACGGAGCGGTGGACAGTGCTGAAGGTGTCGGTGCTGCTGCTGTCAGGCAGATGGTTCAACCTGACTTCACCTGAGACAACCACCCCCTGCTCTGCCAGCAACTGTTTCAGAGCCAGGCTGTAGACCAGCTGCGGCTCCTCCAGGTTGCGGACCCGGAGTACCGGTTCCAGGTCAAAAGCACCGTTGCCAATTTCAAAGCGGTTGCCGGCTAGCCGCCGCACGGTACTGCCGCCGCCCATGCTTACCGGAAACAGTTGCAGCGCAGGCAGCCAGTAAAGGCGTTGACCCTGCTCGCCCTGTACACACTCCAGGCCGATACAGTTACGGTTGACGATAAAGGGGGTAATATCCGCCGCCCAGGGGCGATCACCATCATCCCACATCCAGCCGGGACCTCGATACAGCGTATCGAAAACAGCTGTCGACAGTAACAGGTCGCCCCTCACCCTGACTGGAGTATTTTGCCCGCCGGATACGCGTGACACAAAAGCTGCGCTCAAGTCCTCCAGATCCACTGTTGTCAGAGTGGGGTCGCCGTCGGCGGTTAAGACAATATCTCCATAAATTGTATCACACCTGATTGAATCGGGACGCAGGGCCAGGTGGGTGTTGAAACAGAACTCCGGCCCCAGGGTGTTTAAAGCCAGACCGGCTGTCAGTAATTTGAGGGTGCTGGCCGGTACGCAGTTCGCGTCTCCCTGCCGGGAGAAGATGATTTTACCGTTAGTGGCGTCACGGACCGACAGTTGTAAACGGGCTCCTGCAGGTAATTCCGGGAGTATCTCTTTTTTCAGGAAACGCTCCAGCTGCTTCCCGGGCGGGCGAGCGCGCGACAGAGCAGGAGCAGCCAGCAGGATGAGTACTAACAGCAGTGGAAAGCGGGTGATGTGATACACTTTATGGCCGGTCTAGGGTTGTCGTTGCCGCCGGGCGATTGCCTCCCAGCGTGCGCGCGTTTTATTGCTTATCTTCATCAACTCACTGCGACGGACATCGGTGTTATCCGGGTGACGGCGGTAGTGATAGAGGACCGCGGGAATCCGACCCACCCGGTACTTCTCACCCACCTTGGCCACCATTTCATAATCCTCACCGAAGTCTCCATATTTTTCTTCATCAAACAATCCCATTTCCAAGAGGACACTGCGGTGCCAGCAGCGAAGCGCGCCGGCCCCATCCACCCGCAGGTGATTGTTGGGATCATATTCAAGGTGACGCACAATCCCGAATTCCTCCAGTCGATTGCCCTCCACATCCATCAGGTCATAATAGGAAATACCAAGCCCCCAGGAGGGGTGCTGCTCCATCCATTTAACAGCAGTTTCCAAAGCCAGAGGGGCGTATTCATCGTCGGAATCGAGTTGTGAAATATAGCGGCCACCGGCAGCCTTGATACCCAGGTTGAGGGAGAGCGCGATGATATTGCGGTCATTGCGCAGAAGCCGGATTCTTTTATCCCTCGCTGCCAGCTGTGCGACCAGCTCCGGTGTACCGTCGTCACTGCCGTTGTCGACTACGATGATCTCAAAATCGGTGTAACTGCCCTGCAGTACTGAGTTGACAGCTCGTTCGATGAAGCCCGCCCGGTTGTGAACCGGGATAACAACCGAAACCATACAGCTGCTGGCGGCGATCGGCACCACCCGCTGTGGACGCACATGGATCAGGGCGCCCTGACGAGAGAGGAAATTCTTGAATACCAGCTCAAACTCCGTCTGCTCCGCCTCACTGTAGTAGAGATAACTGAAACCGCCCTGCGCACCTACACCTGGTGAAAAGACCCGGCTGGCACCCATGCTGGTCGATTCGCCGTCAGTTGCGGCTTCCACGCTGTAGAGTGGTTGTTCGATCCTTTCCCAGCTGCCCGCATCCAGCAGCTTCAACCGCAGGTCGTACAGATGAGCGCTGTTCAGTGACTCTTCGAATCCACCCACCTCGTGTAGAGCTGCGGTTCTTAACGCCAGCAGCGGACCGATATCATAACGTTCGGTGATATCACGGGGGTAGAGAAAGGGTGTCACAGTTGTGGTCTTTCCCTGCTGCTGCAGTTGATAGTCAGTATACAGCGCTACCGCCCGGGGGCGCCGCTCAAACTCTGTTGCCAGGATCTCCGCTGACCGGGGCAGGAGCAGTGCCCCTTCCGGCAGCAGAATAATCAGGTCGGTTGCGAAAGAGAGCAACATATCCTGATAGAACTGGGCCTGGTTACGGTATTCGCTTGTTAACAGCAGCAGACGAGGATCATTGAAAAGTTGTCGGCAGGGATCATCAGCGGCAAGATTGGCAACTACTATCTGGATATTGTCCAGCTCCCGGGAGAGCAGCGGTGTCAAGGTTTTTTCCAGGGCTGCACCACCCTCGCGAGCGGTGACCGCAAACAGTATGCGGGTCATCAAACCTCACCAAACAGTAACAGGGTTATTCCGCTGCAGATCATGATGAGACACCGTCGTCACCAGCGTCACTCCTTACCGCAGGATCTGGAAGCAGATCGGGCTCAGGGTACACGGGGCTATTGCTCGATCGGGATCCACTCCCCGAACAGGTCCTCTACAGAGTACCAGCGGTGCAAACCGGGTGTGCATTCCCAGATTTCCGTCTCACGGTAATGGGTAGCCTCAGCGATTGTATCTCCATTGAAGAGGCGGATCATCACCCTCTCATTGTATTGCACCGCCAGATCCTGCGGATCGATTTCAGCCTCCTGCACTGTAAACTGCAGGTCGATAAAACCGGGAACATGGGTGTTGTAGTTTAACTGCGCCTCGGGAGAATTGTAGAAGGACATACTCAGGCTGTCCATACTGTCGTCAACCAGAATCCCGGTCGGAACTACTTTGTCAGGCTCCCCGTTGACCACGATAACCTGGTAATATTTATGACGCAGGGTGTCGCCATCGATGTCATTCAGCCAGAGAGTGGAAATCCAGTAGTAACCGTTTTTGATACCGTAGGGCAGTGGAAAAGTCTGTCGATCAGCCATGGCGGTTGAAAATGCTATCAGGCCGGTCAGGATTGTCAGCAGGATTTTTTGCTTGATCATAGTCGCACTCGTTTGTTTTCATCCGGTAGTATTCTGGTTGACAGGAACACTGCCGGGAGCAGATGATTATCACTTTTATCAGGACGGTCAACCTCTGGTTAAGTTATCGGTTCAGGGTTTGTGAGACAAGTACAAAGGGGGAGCTGCCACGAAGAACAGGAAAGGCATCCGGGCGGTAACAACCGAGTAGAGTCGAAGTCGTATAGAGAATACTCTAAGTTTAAGGCAAAAAAAAAGGTTCATCGTAGAAATTAGGGGTAAAAGAGACAACGGCATCGCATCATTGATTTGAGAGTAACCAACTATTCAAATCATTGAGGAGGCCGCTGTCATGGATCAAGTTATCGAAGTCCTGGGTTGCTGGGAAGGGTTTTC
>JADHUQ010000146.1 GCA_016784425.1 Candidatus Delongbacteria bacterium
CACTGAACCTGATATTTGCAGCCGGATTGGCTGAACTGATGACCGCCCCGGTGGCAGAAACCGACACCCAATCACTGTCTCTGGCTGCTCTTGAAACGATACTGGATTTCCAGGAATGGGGAGACCTGCTGATGGTCGGCCCTGGCCTGGGGCGTCATCCGGAAACTGTGCAGCTGGTGCAGCAGTTACTGACCAGGGCGCAGCTGCCAATGGTTATCGATGCGGATGCACTCTGGGCGGTAGCGCAACAGCCGGAACTGCTCGCTGAATGCCAGGTGCCGGTCTGCCTGACACCACACCATGGAGAATTCCTCCGTCTGGTGGGTGCTCCCCCGGGAGAGGAGCCCTATCACACGTTGATTGAACGAGCGGTTGAGTTTGCCGGCACCCTGGGTGTGACGCTGGTTTTGAAAGGTTCCCCCACAGCAATAATCTCCCCTCTGGGTGAAGTGATTCTGAATTCCAGCGGCAATGCCGGGATGGCAACCGCCGGCAGTGGTGATGTGTTGACCGGGATCATTAGCGGTCTGGCGGTACAGGGAATGGATCTGCCGGAGGCAGCAGTGGCGGGTGTCTGGCTGCATGGCGCGGCTGGCGACATGGCAGCACGCACCCTGACTGCTTTCGGGGTGACAGCGTCGGATCTGATTGAATTTCTGCCACTGGCGTTGAGCGACCTGCTGGATCCCCGGGAGAGGCATGAAGCGAAAGCCCACTGACAGCACCGACGATCGCAGGCAGCTGTTGAAGTGGCGCCTGCTGGTTATAACCGGGGCGGCAGTCATCTTTGTCGGTTCTTCAATTCCGGGTGACAGCATGCCTGCCCTGCGGATACTCACGCAGGATAAATTGATGCATCTGCTGGAGTATGGAGTATTCGGCTTGCTGCTTGCTAATTGGGGGCGCCTGGAATTTACCAGCTCCAGTCGGGTCTGGATCGTTCTGGTAGTAGCGGCCCTGTTCGCACTGAGTGATGAATTTCACCAACTACTGGTCGGTCGCAGCTGCGAATTCTATGATTGGCTGGCCGACATGGTGGGTGTATCACTGGCGCTGGGATTTACGTCACTTTATTACCGTCGGCGGGGTAAATAGTGGAACAAATACCGTTTTGCGGCATCATATTATGCATGGGGAATCAAAGTTCGCCACCTTCCGTGACTACAGGGATCCCCGCAATCAAACATGACCTAACGGAGGAACGATGAAAGCACTTAACAAGGCGATGCTGATCGGCAGGCTGGGCAGGGATCCGGAGATCCGCTCCACACCGAGCGGCGTGAAGGTGGCTTCCTTTTCCATGGCTACCGATTTCAATGTTAAAAACCGGGAAACCGGTGAATGGGATACCAGGACGGAGTGGCACAACATCAAAGCGTGGCGTTACCTGGCGGAGAATGCTGAACGCAACCTGCACAAAGGTTCACTGGTATATGTTGAGGGACGGATTACCTACGATTCCTACAACGACAAAGAGGGCAACAAACGCTACAAGACGGAAATCATCGCCAATGAATTGATCTCGCTGGAGAAACGTGAGGGGGGTGCCAGTGGTGAAGATGTCTATACCCCACCACCACAGAGCAGCAGCGGCAGCAGTGATCAGTCTGGTGGTGGTGACCAGGATGATGGAGATATTCCTTTCTAGAGAAAATTCTTTCACCCGTACCGGGGGAAACCCCGGACAGGCGCATAATGGAAGGCTCCCATGTGGGGGCCTTTTTTTGTGGATATCAGTAGTTCGAGTTTTTCCAGGGGGGGGATGGTGGATGTCTTTACTGCCGGTGAGTATGGGGAGTTGCTCGATGTCTGGCACCATCGATCGGTGAAACTGCAGGAGTGATCCATCATCCCGACCCAATGGGATAAACAGCCTGGCTGAATGTCAGGGATAAGCTGATCGGTCGTGGGTTAATCGATGCTGCGAATCTTCAGATAAAGTGCTATCGCCAATATGGTAAGGAGTAGCGTGGAAACAGCGAATCCACTCCGCCGGTACTTGTAAGCTTTGATCGCCTTGTCACCCATCTCAAGCACCCTGTTCGCCTCCGCGATTCCTGCATCCGCATGTGGTTGCAGGGCTTCAGCACTGAAACTGTGCATGTGCGCCCGACTATCGAAAAGCCGCTGTGTGACATCCCTCTGCAAAAAATGGGCCTCCGACACCTCCATCCCCAGACGCTCTGCCTGCTCGATCCGCTCTGCGCCTCTTTCGCGAATAATAACCAGACTGTCGAGCATGGCGCGGATTTGCCGCCCCTCCTGAACGGGAACGATTTCGTCTGCGTCGTGGCACTTGGCGCAGAGTCCACCCGCCTCGAAGGAAATCATCTGCTCGGTCGGTGGGCGAATGTCATGATGGGTATGACAGGCTATACAGCCGGGGTACTCCAGATTCTGAAAGCTCTCCCCTTTACGGCCCTTCTGGAAAATCTCGCTTTCAGAAGCATGGCACATGCCACAAACGTTCGCCAGCATCTCGATGCCGGGGGGCGATGCGCCATGATTGCCATGGCAGTCATTGCAGGTCGGCGCATAGAGATCGTGCTTCTCCAGCAGTGCCACCCCGTGCACGGAGGATGAGTAGCTCTCATATTGGTCGGTTGGTATCCCGTAAGGTGCCATCCGGTTTGAATCGCTGTGACATCTGCCACAAGTCCTGGGAACGTTCGTCGGATAAGTCGACGACATCGGTTCGGTGACCGGGCGGATCTTGTGAACTGTGTGACAATCGGCGCAGGTCGCTACACTGGCGTCCCCATCAAGTAGTTTCCGCCCATGGATGCTTGTATAGTACTCATCCACCTGGTCGGTCCTCATTGAGGGGTTGAACGCCCGCATGTATTTGAGGCTGCTGTGACAGCGGCCACAGACCTGTGGGATATCCTGACGGTCCGGAACTCCTGTGAAACCTGCCTCTTCACTCATGGCTGTCTCTTCGTCGTCGGATTCCGGATCCCCACCGTGACAGGCAACACAACCGAGGTTCTTTCTGAAATGAATATCTTCCACAAAGTGTGCTGCCGGTGCGGAATCGTCAGTAACCAGTTCCAGGTGACAGAGGTAACACTGCTCCTGATCTGATGAACTCTGGGCAGTTGCTGTCAAAGCGCAGATCAGGACCAGCGAGATAGCCACCGTTAAGGGTGCAGTGGTCAGCGTTCGCATTCGATCCATAGTATCCTTCAACCTGCTCCTCATCATACCAGGAACCCCCAGATGGTCATGCCCACGATATATATGATAACCAGAATACCCAGAAGGCTGACAGTGGAGGAGCGCACTTTGTGACCGATCCAGAGTGGCAGCAGCATCCAGACAATCGCACCCAGACCGAAGCCGAAGATCCCCAGCAACTCCCCTTCCATAAACAATACATGGGCTGGAATCAGCTTCAAAGTTTGAAACATGAAGATGAAGTACCATTCCGGCATGATACCAGCCGGTGCCGGCAGGAACGGGTCCGCTTTGAGTCCCAGCTCGCTGGGCCAGAGAATGGCGAGCAGTGCCAATACGTTGAGCGCGACAATCCAGATCAGCAGGTCACGCAGCAGGAAATGGGGAAAGAAGGGCATGTAGCGCTTATCCCCTTCGGGCAGCTTCTTCCAGTTTTCCGGTTCAGACATTCCCTGGCGTTGTACCATGATAAGATGAACCGAGAGTAAGAGGGTGAAGATGGCCGGCATCACTGCCACGTGGATCGCGAAGAAACGGGAAAGGGTGGCGCCGGTGACATCCTCTCCTCCCCGCAACAGTTGCAGCGCCGAATCTCCGATAAACGGAATCGCACCTACAATGTCGGTGCCGACTTTGGTCGCAAAGAAAGCGAGTTCATTCCAGGGAAGCAGGTAGCCGCTGAAACCAAAACCGAGACCGACGAACAGCAGGAGCGTCCCGGTGATCCAGGTCAACTCGCGCGGCTTCACGAAAGCGCGTGTGAACAGCACACTGAACATGTGGATGAAAGCGGACAGAATCATCAGATTGGCCGCCCAGGTATGCACGGAACGAACCAGCCATCCGAATTCCACCTCCGCGGTGATGAACTGTACCGCTTCGTAGGCGGAATCCTCACCCGGCTTGTAATAGAGCAGCAGCAGTATTCCCGAAACAACCTGGATCAGGAAGAAGAAGAGTGAAATGCCGCCGAAATAATACCAGAGAGATTTACCATGTCTTGGTACCTGCTTGTGCCTCAGGAACTCGACGAGATCCTGAATCTGGAATCGATCATCGATCCACTTGAACAGAGCTTTCGTCACAGGCTTTTTAGTCAACTGACTCTCTTTTCTCGTTCCAGCACATGGCTACGACGAAACGGTGATTTCCCCGTCCTTGATCGTAACCTGGTATTCTTCGAGTGGTTTTGGTGGCGGTCCCGAGACATTGTTTCCCGCACGGTCATATTTTCCATTGTGACAGGCACACCAGATCTGGCCGAGATCCTGGCGGTATTGAACGGTACAGTCCAGGTGAGTACAGGTCGCGTTGAAAGCCCGGAATTCCCCCTCCGGTGTGCGGATCAGGAGGCCCGGTTTGCGTCCGAACTTGAAGATGGTTCCGCTATCGGGCTCAAAGTTCCCAACCATGCCGACTTTCACACTGCGTACATTAGCCTCATGCGATTCGGGTGGGAACAGATAGCGGGTGATCGGATAGAAGACGGAGCCCAGCCAGGCGATGGCACTGACACTCAACAGTGTATTCAGAAAGCCGCGTCTCGATCTGGATACTTCACGCCCGGCGCTGTCACGATTCATGTGGGAACCTCGTCTGGACCATTGGAGCAGATCCACTGGGGTGTAAAATCGCAGTACTGGGGTTTTGATTCCCCTCACTCAGGAATATGGTACGGTTTTCCCGGCAAGCTCGCAAGAATGCTTTTATTAGCGGAAGCGCTACCGATATTACCCTGCTTCTTAAGGGGGGCTTCCATACAGGGCTGCTGGTGATAGGGGTGATCTTTGCTAAACCACTACTGCTTACAGGGATTGTAATCCAGGTTCCAGATGATGTAACGAATGGCAAAGCCACCATCTGGCCTGATCTGCCAGATCTGGAAATAGGAACCGTGATAGGCTTTGGGGGATTGTGATTCGCCCTGGCTTACCGCCATTCCAAAACTGCCGTAATCGAATATCTCGTCCCCAACTCGCCATCTCTTTTCCGGTGTGCCGCTGAAGGAGTGATACTTCAGACCATCTTTCCGGTTTTCCTGATATCTCTTTTTCAGAGCGGTGCGCCCTCTGATCGCAGGCTGGAAGTCGGGTGCAACAATGGCATCTTCCGCATAGGCTTCCAGCAGGGTGTCATAGTCACCGGCCAAGGTTGCATCCTCCAACCGCTGAGACAGCGCATCGAGCCGATCAGCCTCTCCCGGTGTCAACTCCATGGCCGAACTCATCACAGTTACCGCTGTCAGAAAAAGCAGAGCAAGTATGATCTGCCTGATTCTGTTTTTTGAACTCACCTGAATCTCCCTGTAGTTTGAACGCAGATTTCGTACTGAATCAAAGATACCGGCTATTGCTCTGGAAGCAAGTGTGTAAAAAGCCACCCGGCAGAGCTTCAGCTCAACCCACCATCTCTCCGGTAAAACAGAGGACCTCATTTCTCCTGATAAACCCGCGGCATGCGGGTGTTCAGACGGGTCAACACTTCCCAGGGTACCGTTCCCAGGGTTCGGGCAATCTCCTCAACTGTGATAAGCTCCTCCCCCTGGCGGCCGATCAACACTACCTCGTCGCCATTCCAGGC
>JADHUQ010000006.1 GCA_016784425.1 Candidatus Delongbacteria bacterium
ACCTTATTCGATGATTTCGGTTACCACTCCGGCGCCGACAGTACGACCACCCTCGCGGATAGCAAAGCGCAGGTCCATCTCCATCGCAATCGGGTAGATCAGCTCTATGGAAAGCTCAATCGTGTCACCCGGCTTGACCATCTGTACATCTTCCGGCAGTGTCACCACACCGGTTACATCGGTTGTACGGAAGTAAAACTGCGGACGATAACCGGTGAAAAATGGCTTGTGACGGCCACCTTCATCTTTGCTCAGAATATATACTTTACCTTTGAATAGCTTATGGGGCGTTACACTGCCGGGCTTCGCCAGAACCATGCCACGCTGGATGTAGTTCTTGTCGATTCCACGCAGAAGCAGACCGACATTGTCACCCGCTTCACCTGAATCCAACAGCTTGCGGAACATCTCTACACCGGTGCAAACCGTCTTCTTGTCTGCATTCAGACCAACCAGCTCGAGATCGTTGCCAACATTGACTACACCACGCTCAATACGACCGGTGGCGACGGTACCCCGACCAGTGATACTGAAAACATCCTCTACCGGCATCAGGAACGGCTTGTCACGGTCACGCTCAGGTTCCGGAATGTAATTGTCGATAGCATCCATCAGCTCGTGGATACTCTTCGTCTTCTCAGGATCGTCAGGGTGATTCAGCGCTTCAAGGGCGCTGCCGCGGATGATCGGGATCTCGTCACCAGGAAACTGGTACTCGTTCAGAAGGTCACGCATCTCAAGCTCTACCAGATCAAGCAGCTCGTCATCATCAACCTGGTCTACCTTGTTCATGTAGACTACAAGTGCCGGAACACCAACCTGGCGGGCAAGCAGAATGTGCTCACGCGTCTGGGGCATCGGTCCGTCGGCTGCTGAGACTACGATGATCGCACCGTCCATCTGGGCGGCACCGGTGATCATATTCTTCACATAGTCAGCATGGCCAGGACAATCTACATGGGCGTAATGACGGTTCTTGGTCTCATACTCAACATGCGCCGTGGCTATCGTGATGCCACGCTCCCGCTCTTCAGGGGCGTTATCGATCGAATCGAAGGAGCGAAACTCAGCCAGACCCTGGTCCTGAAGGCAGAGTGTCATCGCTGCTGTCAACGTGGTCTTGCCGTGATCAACATGGCCGATGGTGCCCACATTGACATGCGGCTTCGTGCGTTCAAATTTTACTTTGGCCATTTGGAACCTCCGTTTTGTCCCCAAGATTAGGTAACTAAGAAAAAGCTCACGACCGGGATTGAACCGGTGACCTCATCCTTACCAAGGATGCGCTCTACCGACTGAGCTACGCGAGCCTGCCGAAGCGGGAAACGGGTCTCGAACCCGCAACCCTCAGCTTGGAAGGCTGATGCTCTACCAATTGAGCTATTCCCGCGGGAATTGAGTGGGGAGGGGAGGATTCGAACCTCCGAAGGCGTCCGCCGACAGATTTACAGTCTGTTCCCTTTGACCGCTCGGGAACCTCCCCCCTGCGACAGCCCTGGAACGCAGGCCGAGCAGCGTTCACCTGGTTGGTGGTAACTGGAGTAGCCATTTCCCATGACTGCTCTTAACCACTTCCCGGCTATCATTGAATCTATCTGAAGCTGGTGATAGGACTTGAACCCACAACCTGCTGATTACAAATCAGCTGCTCTACCAATTGAGCTACACCAGCGCAAAGAACATTACAAGTATCAGCAGTGCCGTCTCACACCAGGGCGCAAAAAGGCATAAATCCGGGCTGAGGATAGAGCGTATAAATATGCTCAAATATTCAGCTATGTCAAGTAAAAACCTTCGGGATGACTATATAACCAAAATTAGCACTCGCCGACGCTGAAGGGGCTTCAGGACTGCGTCGCGGTACTTATACCCTCCGTTGTTGTCGAAGAACGTTTAAGTAATCGCTTTTGTTTTTGAGTATCATTCTCTATAGTAACTTGTTTTAGTCTTCTCTTTGACCACCTATCGAGCTGAAAGTAATGTCGCCTACGGTAGATAGCTGGGAGATATCGACGACAGCAAAAGCTAAAAAGTGATCATAATATCTGTGGAGGAAGAAATGAGTGACGGGATGATTGCCCTGACCACTTTCACCGAAGATGAGAAATTTTTCTATGAGACCGTAAAAGACTTCGCCGAGGGCGAAATCAAACCGTTGCGGGAGAAGATGGATGTCGAGGGTAAACTCGACCCGAAAATTCTACCGCTGTTGTTTGAAATGGGATTGATGGGAATCGAAGTACCAGAGGAATTCGGCGGCGCCGGCAGCACCTTCTTCATGTCCATCATGGGGATCGAAGCGTTAAGCACGGTAGATCCGGCGGTAGCTGTGGTGATGGATGTCCAGAACACACTGGTCAACAATGCCTTCATCCGCTACGGCTGTGATGAACTGAAGCAGAAATACCTGCCGCTGTTGGCCGAACAGAAAGTCGGCGCCTACGCGCTCAGTGAAGCTGGTTCCGGGTGCGATGCTTTTGCACTTGCCTGCCGGGCAGAGGACAAAGGAGATCACTACCTGCTCAACGGGCAGAAGCTCTGGATCACCAATGCGGGGGAAGCTGAGGTTTTCATCATCATCGCCAATCTCAAGCCGGAAGAGGGCTACAAAGGGATCACCGCTTTTATTGTAGAGCGTGATTTCCCTGGCTTCAGTGTCAGCAAGAAGGAGGATAAGCTGGGTATTCGCGCCTCCTCAACCTGCGAATTGCTGCTGGAGGACTGCCAGGTGCCCAAGGAGAACCTGCTGGGGGAAGAAGGCAAGGGTTACAAGGTCGCAATTGAGACGCTGAACGAAGGCCGCATAGGTATCGGTGCCCAGATGATCGGTACCGCCCGTGGCGCGCTCGACTTCGCCATCGCCTACACCAAGGAACGGCAGCAGTTCGGTAAGCCGATCGCCACTTTCCAGGGGCTTCAATTCCAGATAGCTCAGGCTGAGACTGAGGTTGAAGCAGCCCGTCTGGTGGTTTACAACGCCGCCCGTCTCAAGGGTGAAGGAAAAGTTTTCATCAAAGAAGCCGCCATGGCTAAGCTGTTCGCCTCCCAGGTTGCGCAGCGAGCCACCTCACTGGCGCTGGAATTGCTCGGTGGCAATGGATTCACCAGGGAATATCCCGTCGAGAAGTATTTTCGTGACGCCAAGGTAGGCGTAATTTATGAGGGTACTTCCAACATGCAGCTGCAGACGATCGCCAAGATGGTTATGTAGCTTAACAGATCGTAACAACGACCCGATCACGCGGTGGGCGGTTCGCCACCCGCTGCGCTGCATTTCTCAGTAGCAGATCCATAATCGCTCTTGAGGAGGGGTATTGTTGTTGCGCGGGATATCACATGAAAAAAGAGATTATTATCAACAGTAACCTGCGGGAGAACCGTGTCGCGTTGCTGGAAGATAAGCGGCTGGTGGAGTTGCATGTCGAGCACTCGGAGGATGAGCGACTCGTCGGCGGCATCTACAAGGGCCGCATCGGCAATGTTGTGGTTTCGATCCAGGCGGCTTTCGTCGACATCGGCATCGATGTCCATGGTTTCTTACCCTTTTCGGACCTGGGCGCTAATGCGCTACACTTTGTTGACGGTCGCGAGATTTACACCCACGATGCAGCACCAGCCAAGGATCGCAGGGGACGCACCATCCTCAAACCGGGCGATGATATTGTCGTCCAGATCACCAAAGAGCCAATCAGCGACAAGGGACCCCGACTGACTTCAAAGATCTCGCTGCCGGGTCGCTTTCTGGTACTGATTCCGAACGAGGATATCGCCGGTATTTCCCGCCGCGTTGAGAATTTGACTGAACGGCGGCGTTTGCGGAGTATCCTGCGGAAACTCGCTCTGCCTGGCTACGGACTGATAGCACGTACCGTGGCGGAAGGCAAATCGGAACCGGACCTCAAAGCCGATTTTGAACGGTTGATGAAGCAGTGGCGGGAGATCGAGGCCAGTTTTCATTCGGCACCCCCACCCTTACAGCTGCACCGCGATGTGGGAATGGTCTCTTCGTTGATTCGAGATCTCTTCTCGGAGGACACTAACCGGGTGGTGATCGACAATAAGAAGATTTACCGGGAGGTGATCCGCTACCTGCAGGAGGTCAAATCCCGCCTGGTGGAACGAGTCGAGCTTTACCACAGCCGGGAACCACTGTTCGACCATCTCGAAATAGAGGGGGATGTCGAGAAAATCACCTCACACAAGGTCTGGCTGACTGGTGGTGGTTCGCTGATCATCGAATCAACCGAAGCCATGGTCACGATTGATGTCAACTCCGGCAGTTACAACCGTAAACGCAATATCGAGGATAACATCCTGCGGGTAAATCTGGCCGCGGTCCGTGAGATCTGCCGCCAGTTACGTCTGCGCGACCTGGGTGGTCTGATCGTGATGGATTTTATCGACATGGCGGATGACCGCAACCGCCAGCGGGTTCAGAAGGCGATGGAGGAGGAGCTGATCCATGACCGGGCCCAGACCGACATCCTGCCGATATCAAAGTTCGGTCTGATGGAGATGACCCGCCAGCGGATCCGTCCGGCGTTGTTGCTGACCTTGAGGGAAAACTGCGAGGTCTGTGATGGTACTGGCCTGGTTCCCTCGCGCGAAACCATGGTGACCGAACTCGAGGGTTTTGTCCGCCGTTTCCGTGCTCAAACCCGGGAGCGGAGGCTCCAGTTAGCGGTTCATCCCGACCTGCATGCTTACCTGATAGAGGGGAAGCGCTCCATTATCAAACTGCTGATGTGGAAAAATTTCATGTACATCGACCTGAAAAAGGATGAATCACTGACAGTGGGCAAATTCCAGGCGATCTCATTAAAACAGAAGAGAGAGATAACACAGGAATTTTCCTCTTGACATTACTCCTTATCGCCTATTAATTTAGTGCTCTGAAAATTCTGGAGGCTGAATGTACGCCATAGTCGATATTCGTGGAAAACAATTCTACGTACATGAAGATGATCATTTACAGGTCCCCCACCTGGCAGACAACGTGGGCGATGAAGTGACCTTTGATCAGGTGCTGATGGTGGTTGACGGTGAGAAAATCCGCGTGGGCACACCACTGGTTGAGGGTGCTTCTGTGGTAGCTGAAGTCGAGGACCACGGTAAGGATAAGAAGGTCATTAATTTTGTCAAGAAACGCCGCAAGGGTTTCAGCCGCAAAAAAGGGCACCGCCAGCAGTTTACCGCCGTTCATGTTAAAAAGCTAAACGTCTAGGAGGCGATCATGGCTCATAAAAAAGGGATGGGCAGTACACGCAACGGTCGTGACAGTAACGCCAAGAGACTCGGTGTTAAAAAGTTCGGTGGCCAGCGGGTAATAGCCGGTAACATTCTGGTTCGCCAGCGGGGAACCAAGTTCCACCCCGGCACCAATGTCGGTCGCGGTGGCGATGACACCCTGTTTGCCAAAGCGGATGGTCGTGTACAGTTCGAGCACCACAAGAATGGACGCACCTACATGTCGATAGTGAGCGAGTAGCTAGAGATCCCAGACGCAATGAAATTGAAACCCGTTCCAGCTGTGGGACGGGTTTTTTGTTCCCTCCTCAACTCCCGCGAGATCACCGCTTAACGGCCGCAACAGCGCTGTCGGCTCTGCACAACATCTGACCGAAGCACCGCAGACTCTTGAGATCCTCTTTGGCGCAGCTTTGGAGTCACCACCTGCAACTGTGGGATGTTGCCAGTCGAAGCGGCCTTATCATCTGTATTTCCTTGATGAAAGCAGTATCTTAACGCGGTATATTTGTAGTAATACTATAAACCGATCGCGAAGTGTATGTGTGGCAGTATGTAAAAACACCCGGAGCTGAAAATGACGGCAATGAACCTGGACCTGGCAACTGCAGGGCACAGCAGGGTAAGAGGAACGATTTCGATCTGTCTCAGCGGTATCGTGCTCTTCTTTAGCGCCTGTGACAGTAACAAGTCTGACGACCCGGATGAGCAACCGCAGCCGGTGGCCAGGGGCTTTGGCTTCTCCTGGCCTGGTCATCCGGACAATCCAGAAGGAATACTGGAGTTCTTCACCGAAATCGAGGGGATGACGGACGCCGCGGTCATGTCAAACTGCTCCTGGCGGGATGACGCCGCCGGTGGCAGTGACGCCGGCACCATTCCCAACGCTGCAATCCTGATCGCAACCAGCGCGTCAACTTACGATTATCTGCCGGTACAGGTGTTCGGGTGGCGCAGCGGCACAACGCTCCTGCTCAATGTTCCCGCCGACAGCACCAACAGCTGGACCAATTTGGCCACCCGGGAGCTGTTCCGCGAAATGGTAGTCCAGTTTGCTCAGGATTACTCCCCGCCCTATCTCCTGCTCGGTAACGAGAACAGCTCCTATTACGAGCAGGATCCGGTCGATTATCTGAACTGGGTGGCCTGCTATGAAGAAACCTACTCGGCGGTGAAAGCTGTCGCCCCCTCTACCAGCGTGGGAGTGGTCTTCAACTTCGAACATATTGCAGGTAACGCTCCGCAGGTCGGCTTCGATACGCCCTGCTGGGATGCGCTGACCGTTCACGATTTCACCTGTCTCGACCTGCTCGGGATCACCACCTACCCCTTTTTCACCTATGCGACCCCGCAGGAAGTACCTGATGATTATCTGCAGATGTTGCTAGATCGGATCGGCAACATGACGGTGATAATCACTGAAACGGGCTGGCCGGCGGAAACCCTCGGAACGCTCACTCCACCCTGGATAACCTCCGACCAGGCGCAGGTGGATTTCATCAACCGCCTGCCCGGCCTGTTCTCACACCGTGACATCCCGCTGGTCAACTGGCTCCACCTTTACTACTGGCACGGTACTGGCAGCGCCTGGGAGGTTTTTGGCAGCGTCTCCTTCTATGATGCGGATAATGCACCCCGGCCAGGGTTGATAGCCTGGAACGGGTTGGAACTGGTCAGGTAGCTTAACAGATCGGCATCAATCCTCCCCGCTTTCCCCAGCCAGTAAACGAGGACGAAAACCGACAAAATAACTGGCATGCTCCGGGTCTACCTGATTACGGTTGGCGGATTGCAACAGTTCTCCGCTGAAAAACCAGAAACCACCCCGCAGCACCCGCTCCTCACCCTCTGACGGACCTGGGGGATCGACCGGGGGGCTTTGCTCGTAATAGTTGTTGTCCCACCAGTCGTTGCACCACTCCCAGAGGTTACCAGCCATATCCTGAAACCCCAGGTAGCTCTCCCCGGCGGGAAAGCTGCCGACAGGTGTTGTCCAGCCGACACAGTACTGGAAATTCCAGAAGTTGGCGTGATCGCAGTCTGGAGCGATATCACCCCAGGGATAACGGCGTCCATCCTGGTAGCGGGCAGCATGTTCCCACTCCGCTTCGGTGGGAAGGGTGTAACCCTCCGCCTGGCAGGGGTCATGCTCCGGGCTGACAGACCAGTCACCGTTGTAGAACGGCGGGAGCTCCTGTTGCAGGCTGAGCCAGTCGCAATAGCAGGCCGCCCCGAACCAGCTGACCTGTTTCACCGGATGCGGCGCAGGATCATAGCCGTCAGGATAGGCCGCTCCGGGACCCCAGTTCCCGTATACTCCAGTGGCGGCTTCCAGGTAGAACAGCCCGGTTTCAGCATCAAACAGCAGCTCACAACTGGCTTCATCACCCAGGAAAAGGAGATCCTGACCGTGGGCGTGCACCCAATCTTCCTCAACAGTGACCAGGCTATGGTCATACGCCCATTGCACTGCCGCCAGGTATTCCTGGTTGGTCACTTCATGCCGGGCCAGAAAAAAGGAATGAGTGAGTGTTACCGGATGCTCCGGCATAAAGGCTCCCAACTGCCCCATCGTAAAAGTGCC
This sequence comes from Candidatus Delongbacteria bacterium, assembly GCA_016784425.1. Lineage (GTDB taxonomy): Bacteria > CAIWAD01 > CAIWAD01 > BS150m-G50 > BS150m-G50 > BS150m-G50. The sequence continues at coordinate 7,832 of JADHUQ010000006.1, forward strand.
GGCATGGACCAGCAGAAAACCGTCCGGGGGAATCGAGGCTTCTGCGGCGACAACATGGAAAAAATGACCACCCTGGAGTGTCACATCGAGAGACAGCTGATCTTCATCGACAAACATATAGGGCAATGCGGGGCCGTAAGGATCGGGACCATGACTGTAAATACCATAGTAGTCGGCATCCTCAACCTCGGTCCATTGCAGTAATACCTGCAGGTCATCATCGGACTGGATGATTTCAATAAAGGCGGTGGGGGAATCGAGCGCCAGGACCGGACGGAGACATACAATCAGCAGCAACATGCTGCCGTATAAAAACTTCATGACACACTCCTTCGTTAACACCCAGCGCTGTTAATCGGTCTGATTGAGAACAGAAGACCATTACTGGTTGTGGGGTTACTGCTGTAATATGGTAGAATTGCTACTTAGAATAGCTTTATCGCCTGAAAGATACGGCTTTCCCGGTTCCCCTGCAATGGCGCGGACCCTGTAAAATTTCTTTTTTAGAGAAATGTGGAACATGTCTAAGGGTCAGTGGCAGTCGCGGTGGCGCTCTGTTTGCTGTTAACTGCAGACCTGATGTAAACCGGCCCGGTTGCCCCACTCCACACCCCTAAATTCATCACCCGGTTGTTAGATATTTACAGTTTGTGTAATAAATCTGATCTGTGTCGTGGATACAGCGTCTCGCCAAACGTCGCCTCAAAGTACTACAGCAGCCTGTTCATAAAATTCTCTCTCGTTCCGGAGTATTGGTTTTTATTCCGGCATGTTTTTTGCATTTTAAGGTATGACATATTGAACCAGCTCGAAGCAGGGGCCAACCACCCAAAAGTGAGAAGGAGTACGCCATGTTGAGAAACCGCTATTCTCTTTACCCCACGGCGCTATTACTGTTAACGCTGCTATCCACAGTGACCGCATCTGCTACCCGCCATATTATCGACGACGAGCTCGATAATGGAATCACCGTACTGGACGGCAGCTGGGGCAACAGCACTCTGGAGTGTACTATTGCTGCTTTTGAGAGTGACGAGCTGTCTATCCATAGCGCCACCTTCCATACAATCCGGTTAAGCGGTGAACCACGTCTGCTGGAATCGGGTGCACCTGCCCTGCCCTATCTGACAGCCAGTATTGCCCTGCCGGACAACGGTGCCAGCAACCTGCAGGTCATCGAGCTGGAGTATACAGATTTTCCCGGGCTGCAGCCGGAACCCTCAAAAGGCAATCTGACCCGTGATATTGATCCGGCAACGGTGCCCTACACTTTCGGTACCAGCTACCAGGATGAATCGTTCCCCATCCACCAGGTTGAAGTGGACACACCCTACATCCTGCTCGATATCCGCGGTCAGGTTATCCGTTTTCAACCGTTTCAGTGGTTACCCCGGGAGGGTGTACTGCGGGTGTACCATCGCATTATCGCCAGGGTGACAACTGATAGTAACCGTGATGGTGAAAACAGCATTGAACGGGCGGCGCTGCCATCAGTCGTTGACGGTGATTTTCACTCAGTCTATCGACACCATTTCATCAACTTTGAAAACAACGAACGCTACGAACCGTTGGATGAACAGGGTCCCCTGCTCATCATCACTCCCGACTCCTTCTTTGATATCATGCTGCCACTGGTAGAGTGGAAGCGACAGAAAGGTATCCCCACCGAGATGGTGAACCTCTCCGAGGTGGGTAACACCGCCAGCCAGGTGTTGAGTTATGTCCAAAACTATTACGACAACCCAGGGCTGGCTTTCCTGCTGCTGGTGGGTGATGCGGAGGATCTGCCATCGCTGAGTGCCAATGGTGGTGCTGCCGATCCCGGTTACGCCATCCTGGCCGGAGACGACTACTATCCCGAGATCTTTGTGGGACGTTTCAGCGGTGAAACCCCCACCCAGATAGCAACCATGGTACAACGTTCGATCGAGTACGAGCGGGATGCCGCTGCCGCCGACTGGAATCACCGGGGCATGGGTATCGCCTCCAACCAGGGGGTCGGTGACGACGGTGAGTACGATAACGAGCATATCGACAACATCCGCGACCTGCTGCTGGCCTACACCTACACCGAGGTGGACCAGATCTATGATCCCAGCGGTACCGCCGCCATGGTAACCAACGGACTCAACGAGGGCCGCTCCATCATCAACTATTGCGGGCACGGCTCTGTCAACAGTTGGAGCAGCACCGGCTTCAGCAGCAACCATGTCAACAGCCTGACCAATGACAACATGCTCCCCTTTATCCAGAGTGTGGCCTGTGTCAACGGGCAATTCCCGGGTGGAACCTGTTTCGCCGAAGCCTGGTTGCGGGCTACCAACGGCAACGAACCGACCGGTGCTGTCGCCATGTACGCTTCCTCCGTCAACCAGTCCTGGAGCCCCCCCATGAGCGGGCAGGACGAGTTTAATGATCTGCTGGTTGCAGATGAGAAACATAGTTATGGTGGTCTCTGTTTCAACGGCTCGATGCAGATGATCGATGATTACGGCAGCAATGGCAGCGACGAATTCCTGAACTGGCACATTTTCGGGGATCCCAGCCTGGTAGTCCGGACCGATTCACCAGCGCCGCTTTCAGTTCTACACGCCGGTGCCCTGATGAGTACCCTCCCGACCTACGCTGTTACCGTGACCGGTGTTGAAGGTGCACTCTGTGCTCTTTATGGCGATGAAGTTCTGTACGGCAGCGCTCTGACCGATCCCGGTGGTGGTGCCACCATTACCCTGAGTGAAGCACCGGAGGTGGGCGCCACCCTGAGTTTGACTGTCACTGTTTACAACTACGCCACTTATCAGGGCGAGGTGAATGTCATCCCGCCGGACGGCCCCTATGTTGCGTTCAGCGATTGCACCGTTATGGATCTCAACGGTGAACTCAACCCGGGTGAAAACCCCCTGCTATCCATATCTGTCGTGAACCTCGGGGTGATGGCAGCCCAGGATGTGACCATTACCCTCCTGACAGAGGACCCCTATGTAACTCTGCTGGATGCTGTGGAATTCTACGGAAGCATCGCACCGGAGGAGACTGTCACAGTGGAAGGTGGCTTCCAGCTTGCGGTCGCACCGGAAACACCGGATGGACACACGGCTCTCTTCACCCTGCAGGCGGCAGAGGCCCGGGAGATGTGGGAATCAAATTTCACTATCAGCGTTCAGGCACCATTATTGACAATGACCGGAATTTTCATCAACGACGGTGGTGATGGCATCCTCGATCCGGGTGAAGCGGTCGAACTGGAAATCACCCTGACCAATGACGGTAGCTCAACCACAGTCGATATTGACGGCTTGCTCTCCTCCAGTGATGAGTATATCACAATCGATCAGGCTGAGTGCCCTCTGCCGGAAATCGCACCGGGGGGAAACGGATTACTGGTTTTCGGACTTTCCGTCGATCCCGCCACCCCGATCGGGCATGCCGCCGGGATGCTGTTACAGCTCACTGGCGACCCCTACGCCCAGGAGGAAGTTTTCTTCCTCGGTATTGGCCAGATCACGGACGGATTTGAAACCGGCGACTTCAGCGCCGCTCCCTGGGAGCTGGTGGGCGACAGCCCCTGGGTGATTTCCAGTGAAAATCCCTACGAGGGGAGCTTTTGTGCCCGTTCCGGGACTGTCGGTAATGATGGTCGGAGTGAGCTTTTCATCCAGGTCATCCAGGCGATGGCTGAAGATCTCACCTTCAAGGTCAAGACCTCATCCCAGTCCGGCAGTGACCCCCTAGTTTTCTCGGTTGACGGGACTACTGTTGACAGCTGGTCCGGTTCGACAGGCTGGCAGACGATCACTGTTCCGCTGACAGCTGGCAATCATCTGCTCAGCTGGGCTTTCGTGCGTGATGGCAGTGGCGGCGGTGGCGATAACTGTGCCTGGCTGGACCTGGTTGCTTTTCCACCGGCCGGTTTCCCACCCGATACCAATCCACCGGCCATTTTCCATACACCACTGACAGATACCGACAACAACGGTCCCTGGACGGTCGGTGCCACCCTGCATGATCCCTCAGGTCTGACCGCAGAGATTGAGTACCGCTTTGACGGCGCCGCCTGGCATACGGTACCACTGGCCACCGAACCGGGTGACTGTGAAGGATTGATGATCGGTTTTGCACCGATCGGGACTCTGGTGGAATACCGGATTGTAGCTGTTGATGGCAGTGAAAACTACAACAGTATCATCAGCGACACCTGGTCTTTCATCATCGAGGCTCCCCACGGTATCGAGTACTGTCAGGACTTTGAGACTGCTGATTTTGACGACTGGACAGTAGAAGACTGGGGTGACGGTAACAGTTGGGAAATCAACCAGTACGAGGATCATGGCTTTACCGCATTTATCACTTACAGCGCCCCTGGTGCCATCGAGCACGCCGGGTTGGTCAGCCCCATTTTCGATTGCAGCAGCCAGGCCACCCTCGAGCTCAGTTTCTGGCAGTACCTCAGGATGGGGTATTCCGGCTCCTGGACACTGGCGACGGTTTGGGGTTCCATCGATGGTGGTGAAACCTGGAGCGTTATGCTGGCGCAATGGGATTCAGCTGAGTATGGCGATGTCGAAATCATCACCGATGAGCTGGTGGATATCAGCGGATGGGCCTGTGGTCAGGACCAGGTGCGACTCATGTTCGAATATGAAGCCGAGTACGATTGGTACTGGCATCTGGATGAAATCTGCCTCAACGGTGTCCTGATACAGGAGCCAAACGGCATTACCGACCTGGAGATCACCTGGACGGTGGAGGGTAATCTACAGCTTTACTGGAGTTCGATCCCGGAAGCTGACAGTTACAATGTGTATTATTCGGCCCTGCCACACGGACCCTGGGTCCTGGTCGACACGATCTTCCAACCTGGTTATGCAGCAGCGCCTGAAAACGGCAGCGGGTTTTTCCAGGTCACCTGGGTGAGCAACCGCGTTACCGGTAACGCCCCCACAAGTATCGATCCGCTCCGGGGTATGCGGCCGGCAGTACCGCTGATCAAGTAGGGTTGATGGTGACGACGGCTTTGCATAACTGTACAGCTGCAGCTTTTTCCTGAGTTGGAATCTCGACCTGCCGGACAGCAGGAATCGAGTTCCCCCCCCAGGATATGTTTGACTATAACATCCGCAGCCCTTAAGCTGCTAGTGATAGCAACACTCAATCTGTTGCCTTTATTGCCCGATCATATTATTGCGAGACCGTTGAGCTTTACTTACAGGTGAGTTTCTCCCTCGGGAGAAGTTTACCAGAACAACCATACACAGGAGTATACTGATGCGCAAATCGATCGCTTTTATTTTCACTCTGCTGCTGGCGGTCACCGCTTTTGGCGCCCGGATTACAATTGATCCAGCCGTAACAACCGGTGTACAGGTAATCAACGGTCAGTGGGGGAACAGTACTCTGGAATGCAAGGTAGGCGCCTTCGACATCGAGGAGCTGCTGATCGCTGGTGAATTGTATCATACCATCACCCTGGAAGATCAGCCACTCCTGCAGTCAGCGGGTGCGCCAGCGCTCCCGCACCTGGCTGTCAGTATCGTCATTCCGGACGCTGCCGGCACCAGCTTGCGCATACTGGAATCCGCCTACACCGATTTCCCCGGTCTTCTACCGGAACCGTCAAAGGGGGTCATTACCCGTAATATTGATCCCGCGACAGTGCCCTACACTTTTGGCGACGAATATGAGGCTGTCGCTTATCCTGCCGAACTGGCATCCCTCGACACCCCTTACATCCTGCGCGATTTCCGCGGCCAGGTGGTCCATTTCCAGCCGTTCCGCTGGTTGCCCCAGTCCAACACGCTGCGGGTTTATCACCGTATCCTGATCAAGGTCGAGGTTGACGGTCGTGCCACTGTTAATGCAATTGAGCGTCAGGGATTGCCGGCGATTGTGGATGGCGAATTCCACAGTATCTATCGCCGCCACTTCGTCAACTTCGATGACAACGAACGTTACAACCCGCTGGATGAGCAGGGCAACCTGCTGATCATTACTGCCGATGCTTTCCACGGCGAGCTGCTGCCACTGATCGAATGGAAGCGGCAGAAAGGTATTACAACCGAAATCGTCGATCTTTCCACCATCGGTTACAATGCCAGCCAGGTGTTGAGCTTTGTACAGAATTACTACGACAATATCGGGTTGACCTTCCTGCTTCTGGTGGGGGATGGTGCTGATGTGCCTACCCTTTACGCCTCAGGGGGTTCCTCTGATCCCAGTTATTCACTGCTGGCCGGTGGTGATAGTTATCCTGACATTTTCGTCGGGCGTTTTTCCGGTGAGACTCCATCCCAGATTGCCACGATGGTAGAGCGTACCGTCGAATACGAGCGTGATGCTTCCGCTGCCACCTGGTATCACAAAGGTACCGGTATCGCCTCCAACCAGGGGCCCGGTGACGATGGTGAATATGACAACGCGCATATGAACAACATTCGCACCGACCTGCTGGGCTACACCTATACAACGGTAGATCAGATCTACGATCCCTCCGGCACCGCAGCCCAGGTTTCCAACGCCCTCAATGACGGTCGCTCAATAATCAATTACTGTGGACACGGCTCGATGACCAGCTGGGGCTCCACCGGGTTCAGCAACAGTCATGTCAACAACCTCGCCAACAACAACATGCTGCCCTTTATCCAGAGCGTTGCCTGTGTCAACGGCCAGTTTGACGGTTACACCTGTTTCGCGGAAGCATGGTTGCGTGCCACCAATGCTGGTGAACCCACCGGGGCCATAGGTATGTATGCCTCCTCGATCAACCAGTCCTGGAACTCCCCGATGTGCGGCCAGGATGAGATGATCGATCTGCTGGTGGGGGACGAGAAACGGACCTACGGTGGTATCTGTTATAACGGTTCAATGCAGATGATGGATGAGTACGGTAATGACGGCCGCAACATGTTCAAAACCTGGCTTATCTTCGGTGATCCCTCCCTCCAGTTACGCACTGACAGTCCGGCAGTTATCAACGCCACCCACGCCGCTCAGCTGCAGAACAGTGCCCCCATCTTTACTGTCACCGTGACCGGCGTCAGTGGTGCACTTTGCGCACTGTATTATGAAGATGTGATTTATGGCGCTGCGTATAGCGACGGTTCCGGATCTGCCACCATAACACTGACTGAGACTCCGGCAGTCGGGATCGATCTGGTTTTGACCGTGACAGCCTACAACTATCAGACCTACCAGGGTACCGTCACTGTTATCCCGACGGCCGGTGCCTATGTCGCTTACTCTGATGTAGCTGTCAACGATGCCAATGGAGAACTAAACCCGAACGAATCACCCTGGCTGAACCTCGAAGTGCTCAACAGTGGCGTGGACATGGCTGCCGATGTCACCATAGCCATTGCGACCAGCGACAGCTATGTCACAGTAATCGATGAGAGTGAATTTTATGGTGACATCGAACCTGGCGCTACCGCTTCTGTAACCGATGGGTTCCAGATAGCGGCTAACAGTCTGTTGCCGGAGGGTCACCAGGTTGTTTTCAACCTGACCGCCAGCACTCTTGCCGGTGAGGTCTGGGAATCCAATTTCACGCTTGTTGGTCACATTCCCCCCTTACAGCCGGTAGATGACCTTAATGTCACCATCACCAGTGAATATGCCTCACTGAACTGGAGCCCGGTCAGTGGCGCGATTTACTACAAGATCTACGAAGCGTCCGAGCCGTTCGGCTCTTTTAGCTATATCGGAACCACACCCAACACTGCCTGGACGCTGATGTTAACCGGCGAAAAGCGATTCTTCCAGGTGGTTGCCTGCGACTGATCAACATTAACCCGGTCGCGATGATCGGTTCAGATAAAGCCACTTCGTCGACAGGCGGAGTGGCTTTTTTTGTCCCGGGTGTGCCATGGGAAAGATGTAGTCAGAAACTCACCCTTTTTTTAATGATACAGGTTTCATCAAACCACATTTAAGTAACGACTGAAAACGCTCGTTTTTCGCCCGAAAAAGGGCGTTTTAAGGAGGGATTTTCGCTGTTTTTACTTACCAACCCCTGTAATTACAACAACTAAACTGGGTCCGACCCCAGGATAGTTGTTAAGCGCTGTAATTACAAGAGGATGAAGATATCTCTCCTCATCTCGAAATAAGGCTCCAATACACCAAAACTGCTCGGATATCCTCTTGCAGTCATCCGCTCCCGTTTCTACTTTTTCCTCTCTATTTTTCATGGTAAAGCTGGATTGCTGATAGCTAAACAGGTATATAGACTACTACCAGTTTTCCGCTGTTAGCGGTCGCAGATTCGAATGAATAGAAGAGGAAAATCATGGAAATCAGGGCTACGGCGTTACCGGATGTCAAGTTGATCATCCCACAGCTCTTTGAGGATGAGCGCGGTTTTTTCTTTGAAGCCTGGCATGCGGAGCGGTTTCGGGAAGCCGGCCTGCCGGATCGGTTTCTGCAATTGAATCACTCCCGTTCGAAGCGGAATGCACTGCGTGGTCTCCATTTCCAGGTGACCCATCCGCAGGGTAAGCTGGTGCGTGTACTTAGCGGCAGCATCCTGGATGTGGCGGTTGATCTGCGACCCGGCTCACCAGATTATGCCAGTTGGAGCAGCGTGGAGCTAAATGACCAGAACCGTCATCAGCTTTACCTCCCCCACGGGTTCGCACATGGTTTCTATGTTTTGAGTAGGCAGGCAGAGGTCGAGTACCTGACTACCGACATCTACGACCCCGCTGGTGAGCGTTCACTGCTCTGGAATGACCCTGCTATAGGTATTGTCTGGCCCACCACTACACCCCGGTTATCCCCCAAGGATAGTTCTGCCCCCCGCCTGGAAGAACTGGCGTCGGAGCTGGAAGTGTTTCGTCTGGACAGATAGAATAGGGATGGGTGGCAGAACGCAAATTCAAAGGAGCTGTTCTCTACTGTTGCAGTCATTTATAGCGGGTGAATCTGCTTGTGCGGTAGTAATGTTACAAACGCCAGCTCCCGGGATCCCCCTTACAGCTCCCGTTGTCTGGCAAAGATATAGTGGATGATATCCTCGCGGAACTCAGGATCCAGTTCGCGGAATTCGCAGTTGTAGATAATAAAATCGCTACTGGCTTTATCCTGATAGTGCCTCGTGATGTTACCGGTGAGTTTAGGCTGCTGTTTACCGAGCAGGTGGAAATCAAAGGTGAACTGACCGTTATCAACCCCCTGAAATTGGCTGATCAGGGTGAACCCCCCACCTGAAAGCTCAACCACAGTCCCATCCCCCTGATCAATGATTGCCTCCCCATTCGGCAACCGCAGGAAATAACGAAACTCCACCGGCAGATGTACCGGATGACGGTAATGCGCCCGCATCTGGATGGCGCGCCACTCTGTGGAATGACTGATCCTGAAAGAGCCTCCCCGATTATCCATGTCCAGGAAAAGGGCTTCGAAATTGTAGAGCGCTTCCGCTTGCGCCATCGAGGCCAGAATCGGTGTACCGGGTGTCGGTTGCGGCATGTCCTGTTCCTTGGTCAACCGCAGCGTGATGGCAAGATCATCCATGGAAATGACGACAGCCTGGTAAACGGTCGGATATCCGGTAACACGCAGCGACAGTGTCAGGTTAGCTTCCAGATCACGAGAGGAGGAAAATGGACGTTGCGCCCGGCGATTCAGAAAAACAGTTTCCCGAATCTGCTTGATGTCGGCCAGAAACTGATCTTCGGGTCCAATCAGCTCTCCGTTCTCCGAGCGCTGACGTAACACGCTGTCCACCCAGAGATTGAAGCGGGAGAGCACCTGCGGAATGTTCTGTGGTCGATTGTAGAGAAAATCGCGGATAAAGATATTGAGCAGACGCCGTTGTTCGGGGTTGAGCTCATACTTGTCCAGGTATTCAGTAGCGCTGCGAAACTGTTGCCACTGGCGCAGGAAAATCATCAGCCACCAGCTGCCGATGATGATAAGCAGCACCACCAGGAGCCACATGATGAACTCACCTTTGGGCATGGTGATTTCCATGTGGTCGCGGAAAGATCCGGCGATTTCCGACCAGGGCTTGTTCATCTCACTCTCGGACTGCATAATGGGCTGTCTTTAGTAATATCGACAGTTGTCGGGAAATCTCAACAGGAATTACCGACTTAGAGGGTGCCAGGGTGAATAAGAGAGGCTGAGAGAATTATTGAGGATCGATTCAGATCATCGCGGCGGTCAGCCGGCAGGCAGGATTTGTCATCACTTTTTTTGTGGCTCCTTCCGCGGGGACATGTGCCAGTCTTCACCTCATCAGCAGCATCCTGGCCGGTCTTGCGGATAGATTAACATCTTTCGTATGAGCCTGCAGATTTCTAGTACAACCGGTTCTATCTGATCAAGATCATTTTCCTCGAAATGACCTCTTCATCTGTAGTCAGCCGGTACAGATAGACACTGCTGGCCAGGGGACGGGAGGATCCCGCTCCCGGAGATGATGACTGTGCATCAAATATCACCCTGTGTATCCCTGCAGTATATGTTCCCTCCGCCAGAACTGCCACCCGCTGACCCATGATGTTGTACAGTGAGAGATCGATCTGTTCTGGATATGGCAGCGTGAATTCGATCGTGGTAGTTGGATTGAATGGATTGGGATAGTTCCGGGAAAGCGAGAGTCCCGCTGATTCCGCAATAGTATCGTCAACCCCCTCCCCTTCGCACGTCTCACCCGTATACCCCATGAATCCACAGACATCCGTGCGGCAAGGGGAATCAATTTGTAGGCGGTAGTCATCGTTCTCGGAATCACAGAAAAGCGGATCTGCGTCGATGTTGTGCTCGCCTGTCCAGCCACCCTCGATATCGGAACAGGAAACAAGTATAATGCTGCTTGACAGATCTATTTCCTGGGGTGAATCATTCCAGAGGATACAGTTTATTAAGGTCGGGTCTGAATAATCGGTGCAACTGATACCACCGCCAACCTCAGCCGAGTTTCCTGTTATTGTGACATTCATAAGTGTCGGACCGGAATACCAGCAGGAGATCCCGCCACCAGAATCTGCTGAATTACCAGTAATTGTAACATTCAGAAAACAGGGTCTTGCATTCTCGCAATAAATCCCGCCACCTCTATAATCAGCTGAGTTTTCGGTAACCTCAGCATCCATAAAGGTCGGACCGGAATTCCAGCAGAAGATCCCACCGCCAAATTCTGCTGAATTACCATTTATCATCACCTGAGCCAGATCAGGGTTGGAGTCAGAGCAGGAGATCCCGCCACCAATATCTGCCGAATTGTCCCTTATCGTTACATTCTCCAGTCTTGGATTGGAATTCTCGAGATGAGTGCCGCCACCCATGAAGCGGGACAGATTACCTGCCAGCGTCATATGCTCCAACCTGGGACTGGCTGACTGACAAAAAATCCCACCGCCTGTACCGTATCCCCCAAAGCCCTGGGCATATCCGTTTTGAATAGTGAAATCCTGGATGAGAGTAGTTGTGTCGACAATCCCGTTCAAGTACGCTTCAAATCGAATCACACTCCCCTGTTGATCTCCATCAATAGTACAAACCTCTTCACCACTCCCGATCAACTTGATCCCATTCACAGCTGGCCAGATGATGTTCTCGTAGTAGGTGCCGGAGGCGACGAGGACTGTATCGCCTTCAGTTGCAATATTGAGTCCTGCCTGGATGGTGGGTAGATCGTCGGGGACGTGGATGGTGGTGGCGAGGATCGTTACTGAAAAGCTGACAACAGATAGTGTGAGAAAGAAAAGCCTGCGCAAAACACCCCCTGCGCAAATGTGTGAAATCGTCTTAAAAGAAAGATAGGATAGTCAAATCGGTAAGCAAAGCTATAAAGGGGTGTCTTGAATCCGTCTTGGAGCCGGTGGCGTGTAGCTGTGAGACTATTTCACCAACACCATCTTCTTGGTCAGTTCCTGATCACCAGCAGTCAGTTGGTATATGTAGATACCGCTGGGTAATCCACTTCCATCAAAACGAAAATGGTGAACGCCAGCAGAACGTTGTCCTTGGGTGAGTATGGTAACTTGCTGCCCGAGGATGTTATACACAGTTAGTTGAACATCCTGGGGATACGGTAATGTGAATTTAATGGTGGTGGTTGGGTTGAAGGGATTGGGGTAGGCGGGATACAGGACAGGATCAGTGGGTAGCCTTGCTGGCTGAATTTCCAGCGCTTCTGGTAAGAAATGGGGGAAAGCACCGCGGTTGCAGCGGTCCTGTTTGAGTTGCGGCCAGGCTGCATGGGCGGGAGTAAAGGGAACCTCAAGATCATGGAGCTCAACCGTCGAGAACATGGAGGCTGCCACCAATTCCAGCAACCCGTCCTGATCGACATCTCCCAGAGCTGGCGTGGGGGAAAAGGTGCCTGAATGATTGGAGTCGTCTAAGGAGAGGGGGAAACCTGGAAGTATATTGCCATCAGCTGCCAGTGCAAAAATATAGTCGCGAACCTTGATCACCACCTCCAGGGAGGTGGTATCACCGTCCAGATCAGCGAGCAATGGTCCTGAATTTATGTTCCCCGACGCACCATCATGCTCCAGCAAAACCGGCCAGCCTGTGACCGCAGTTCCGTCGTGGTGGAAGGCGAATGCTTTCTCCACAAACGGAGGCGAGAGGGGCCAGCCACCCACTACTATTTCGAGATCCCCGTCACCATCGAGGTCACCTACAGCGGGTGAGCTCAAACGGGCATAAGAAACCAGGACCGGCCAGCCCGGTTTCAGGTTTCCCTGGGGATCTAAGACGTAGAGGGGATCTTCATTGGAAATGGAATAGGAAATGTTGATGATCTCAACTTCGCCGTCATCATCCAGGTCTGCTATAACCGGGGCGGCTTTATTTATTCCACTGGTAGTAAATGGCCAGCCCGGGAAGATAGAGCCGTCACTCTGCCAGACATACAGGGCATAGGGATCCGGTGAGGTTGCAGGCTGATAAGTGCCGGCGACAATCTCCGGGGTGCCGTCTCCATCCAGATCCCCCACCGCCGGGGAACCGACAAGGTCATCGAGAAAAACCGGCCAACCGGGGAAGTCTGACCCATCCGCATTATAAATGGACAGAGAATTATTGCTACCAGAAAAGAGGATCTCCAGATCTGCATCATTGTCCAGATCCGCCAGTACCGGGGCTGTGGAGCCACCCTGCGGTATGGGGAATCCCGGCAGCAGTTCTGCCGCCAGATTCCAGGCATAAAGAGCGGTCCAACTGCCGGCAACGATGTCCAGTTGACCGTCCTGATCCAGGTCTCCCACGGCGGCAGAGCCGGATAACGGCGAGTTCAGGAGCAGTGGCCAACCCGGCAGCTGCTCACCAGCAGCATCGATTATGAAAACCTGTCCGGCTCCGTAGGGATTGGGGTCGGGGCCGAAAGTGGTAAGGATGATTTCCTGATCTCCGTTCCCTTCCAGGTCAGCCAACTTGACTCCCGCCATGGCGACAGCACCCGTTTCCATAATCCAGCGCTGCCAGCGCTGGGTGGTGGTCACCTGGCTCAGACCGGGGGAGCGCAAGCTGATACAGGCGGAAGCGTCCTGACCTGTGCCGGTGGGATCGACTGATGTAAACACCGGTTGTCGAGAAACACCGCCCGAGACAACAGACCAGAAAATCAGTGCGGATACCAGAATCTGCCAGCAATGTTTCATTTGTCACCTCTAAAATGATACAGTATCAGCTGCTGTCCGGTATCTCCCATTCGCTTCCCTGCCCCACAGCTTCAGTGGCTCAGACCGGTAACAGCCGGTCTTGAACTGCCGGGATCTCAACCAGATTGACGATACTTTCTGAGCAATACTCACCCCGAACCGCGACGCGAGCACAGGCGGAACCCTGCCGCAGCTCCCTACCGCACCAGAATCATCTTGCGGGTGAACGGCTGATCACCGGCAGTAAGCCGATAGAAATAAACCCCGCTGGTAAAGCCACCGGCATCAAACGTAATCTGGTGCAGCCCCGCCCCGAAGTTACCCTCCGCCAGAACTGCCACCCGCTGCCCCAGTATGTTGTAGACCGTCAGTGTTATCCCCTGCTGGTGCGCCAGTGTAAACTCGATGCGGGTGGAGGGGTTGAAGGGATTGGGATAATTGGGACGTAGCTCCGTCGTCCAGGGCAGCACCTCCGGCGCGGTAACAGCTTCGTACTCCACCTGCAGCGGTTGCGAAGGATCGGACTCATCACCCTGCTGGTTGATCGTAGTGATTCGGAACCACCAGTTCCCCTCCTGGTCCAGTTGGCAGAAATACTGCACGCCGACGGTCGCCTCCACCAGCTCATAACTGTTGCCGTCAGGGGAGATCCAGACATTGAAGTGATCGAAATCGTTCATCACCGGCATCTCCCAGGCGAGCAGGACACCATCGGCTACCGACTCGCCGGTCAGGTTTTCCGGTGGCTGCGGCAGTTGCGGTTCCGCACCCAAGGAGAGTGTACCATAATGGCTCGGATCAAAGGGATCCATCGCAGCTGCGGGCCACCAGCCGTCGAACTCATCCGGATCATCCAGGGTGAAGTTCAGGAACCCCGATTGTCCATTGGGATCGGGATTGATCTCCCAGTCCAGGGTCCCGATCGGCAGTACGAATTCGTAAACCAGATAACCGGTGGCATCAGAGACTGCTATCTGGGGATCGTCGAGGAACATGACGGTACCGGCACCCCCCCCGGCATACAGAGGACGGTATTTGATTACCGCGCCGCTCGCATAGTATGCCGCCCAGTAGTTCCCCTCGGAATCATCCCGCAGTCCCTGCGGTGGAAAGATACGGTCGTTATTGTCATCGATATAGAGGCCGATTTCGTCATGATCCTCCAGCACGGTGTCGTTCTGGTTGATGAAAGCGACATACAGTTCCGTAAACTCCGCGTTGACCTTGAACCAACCCTGGACCGATCCGACCGGTGTCCAGCTGTTGTCATAGGTGCCAAGAAAATCGGAGCACTCCAGCCGATAAGCGTCGTCCCATTCGCCCGCTGAAAGCTCACCGTCTATGGTCGGGGTAGTGCCGGTCCAGGCGGGGACCTCCTGCGTGATAAAACCGCTGCTGGTCCAACCGACCGCTTCATTGGAAAAGGGGCTCTGCAGATCACCGGGCAGGATGCTGGTAACGACATAGTAGTAGTTGCGGGTCGGCATCGCCTCCAGATCGGTCCAGGTGAGTTCCGACGCTTCCAGAGTTGCCACCGGTATGTCGGGATAGGGCTCCTGTACCAGGCTTTTGCGGTAGACATTGAATCCGATATAGTCGTCGGTGGGGGGCTCGATCCAGTTGAGTACAATACCGAGACCAGCTCCCTGACTGGCGGTCAGTCCGGAGGGGGGGCTGCTGTTGGGGAAGAGCGCAAAGTCCTGCGTGCTGGTCTCACCATCAGCTACCACTACCGGTTCGAGCACAGTGTTGTAACCGATGCAGGATGCCTGCACTACCCAGGAACCGGCCGGTACGAACTCGATCAGGTAATCACCCGCGCTGTCGCTGAGGGCGAGATAACCTTCAAGATCGGGCACTTCGACTCTGGCGCCGGAATGGTTTTCCATGCCCTCCAGATGGACATTGCCGGCTATTTCACCCCCGCCCGGATCCGATTCAACACAGTAGAGCAGCCCGCCGCTCCCCATTTGCCGGGCGTGCACCGCCTTGCCACCTACGATACAGCGGCTGCCATCGGCGGCAAGATCCAGAGCCATCATCGATCCCGGTGTGGTTATTGTGTAGATCGGCAGGTTACTGTCGCGACGGAAGAGCAGGAAATCAGCAGTGGTGTGGTCGAGTGGACCCCAGCTGGCAGCGGCGAGAATGGCACCGTCAGCTGACAGATCCAGCGCTACGACATAATCCCCCACATGCTCGTAAACCCAGAGTGGTTGCGGCGATGGGGTGTTGAACAGATAGATCTCACCATCATAACCTTCCGTCAGGAAAACCATGGTTCCAGCCGCGATGGTGCCACCATCTGCGGAAACAGTCACCCCACCAACCCAGACGGAGGTACCGCCACCCCCCACATGGAAGTTCCAGATCTCTTCATAGCTGCCCGCCTCAGAATCAAACTGGTAGGCGTAGATGTAACCGCTATAATCGCCCCGCGCCATCACCCCACCATCATGCGAGATTGCGGGGGGGTTCTGGGTGCTGTTGGCAGCCTGGAAAAAGACTTCACCGTCGGCGGCGTGCATTCCCCAGATAGCGCTGGCGGGGCCTCCATACTGCGTAAACAACAGCGTGTTACCATCGCCGCTTAACACCAGTTTCTGTGAACCGCCCAGAAAACGCTGTTCCCAGACCAGATCGCCACTGACAATATCCCGGCAGGAGACGGTGGAACTGTCATCCTGGGTGTTGCTCTCCGCGGTATAGATCAGGGTGCCGTCGGGGCTCAGCTCCATGCCATTCGGCTGGGTAGGGATGTTGAGTTCATACGCCGGTAAAGAGGAATCGGGTGTGTAAATCTGTACCACCGGTCCATCGACCGCAGCCAGCAGGCTGCCATCCGGCACCATGTCCACGATTACATCCCAGTCACAATTCAGGATGGGGTTTTCCCAGACGGGGATAGCGCTATCGGTGTGATACGAGACCCGCTCGTTGTTGAGCCACCAGCCCACGAAACTGCCGCCGCTCACGCTGGAAACTCTGGTGTAGGAAACGATGGCAGAGGGGTCTTCAAATTCCCAGAGCGTCTCCAGTCGTTCTTCACGGCTGTTGAAACTGGTGGCTGGGGCCCTGCATTCCTGATTCCGGGTTGCACCGGACTCCTGATACAGACCGCTCACTGGATCGGTGAAGGTTTGCACAGCCGGTGCTGCGCTGGTGGTTACAGTCGAACCGATCAGCAGTGATCCTAATAGAAGGATGATAGTAAATCCGTTTTTGTAGTACATATACACTCCTCTTTTCAGGTAACAGCCATGATTATGGCTGACGCATATCTGATTACCATCTGTGCCTGACCCATTATAGGGGTATTTTCCTGAATTGGGAACTGAAATCAACTGTTTACCCTGCTGTGAAGGTTTAGAAATTAACAGATTCTGGCCGCCTGTAGCGTCAAGCTGATTCTCCTGTTGCAGCTAAGTCGCGAAGCAGATTCTCAGGTAAAAAGGGAGCGGATGATCCAGGTTGGAAATGAGCCTTTCAGGGTCACTTCTCTGTTCGCCCTTCATTTTATAGATTTAGCCATTTCAGGGCAGAAAAGGGCGTTTTAAGGGTCTATTTTCCGCATATTTCGCACCTATCCTTTGAAATAACAATACCATATCCGGGTCCGACCCCAATATCGGTTTTATACAGCAATATTTAGCTTTACACCGAAACAAAAAAACCCCTTCCCGAGTTTTCGGAAAGGGGCTGACGCGAACAGAAGAGGGCATTACGTTTCACAAGGGCGCAATGCCTCCTTCGCAGGAAACATTAATACCTGACACCACTGAGCCGCTCGCGGAAAACAAAGCCCCTTCCCGATAACAGGGAAGGGGCCGACGCGAATATTACGGCACTATTGTATCAGGGTCATCAATATTATTATCTAAGTGTGAGATCGTCGTTTCCAACCAGGTGGGACCGGCAAAAAAAACGCCCTTATCATCAACAAGGGCAGCTGTACAGGTAGCGAATCTTTTTTCCAGACTGGCAGTGTTCGACCAGTAGACAGTATAGAGCAAACCGTCGTCCGCTGGATCAACCACAGAACAATGCTCAGTATGATTGAATGGGAAAAAAGCCGTGGAAGCCCCCATAAGGAAGCCGGCATAACTAGATACCAAAAAGTCCCTCCAAGAAACAGTCAATGTGTAATCAGAATAATAATTTTATATTTGCCGATCTTAGCGATCAGCTAGCCGTGTGCAGATATTGACGCAAAACCTGTGCCAATCACCCAAGTGACAATATACTTCACTTATATAAATCATGGCGACACTTTTTGATTATTAGATAGGTGTAAATCGTTCGTTTTTTTGCCGGGATGTGCACATTCTTGACAGACCTCACCTGCACGCCCGGCAATTGGGATTACCGGTCCCTGAACACCTGGATATGGATTTTCCGTCAGCTGGATAATAGGATGCAGCTGGAAGCTGTCTTGAACATCTTTCCCCGATTTCAGCTACAGTAATCAGTGTGTATTCAAGCGGAAGATTGGCAGATCATAACAGCTGTACCACCCGACATTCAGCCTGCCCCCCGACTGTAGTGGGCTTCACCAGCAGATCCAATCGGAGGGGCTGCGGAAAATCTGTTGACATTGGCTCGCTCCCCCGCTATCCTGTTTCCTCCAAAGGGTCGCCTGTGTGCGACAACTATAACCGTAAACAAGGATTTATGCATGGGCAAATCATTAGTAGTGGTAGAGTCGCCTGCCAAAGCGAAGACAATCAGTCAGTATCTGGGTAATGATTATAAGGTTATCGCCTCAGTAGGACATATCATCGACCTGCCTCCGAAAGAGCTCGGTGTAGATATTGAGGATAACTTCAAACCCACTTACGCTGTGATTCGTGGTAAAACCCGTATTGTCAATCAGTTGAAGAAAGAGGCGGGTAGCGTCGACCAGGTGCTGCTGGCAACGGACGGTGATCTGGAAGGTGAGGCTATCGCCTGGCATATTGCCAACACCATCGCTTCTAAAAACACCAATATCGCCCGGGTCCGTTTCTGGGAGATCACCCGCAAATCGGTTCAGGAAGCTATCAATCATCCTGAAGAGTTGGATATGCAACGGGTCAACGCCCAGCAGGCTCGGCGGGTACTGGATCGGCTGGTCGGTTACAAGGTCAGCCCGTTTTTATGGAAAACTATCGCCAAGGGACTTTCTGCCGGCAGGGTCCAGTCGGTAGCTTTACGACTGATCTGTGAACGGGAAGAGGAGATCGAGAACTTCACGGCCGTTGAATACTGGTCACTGGATGCCCTCTTCTCCAGCCAGGCGGAGCTGACACTCAAAAGCAGTCTGTTCCGTCTCGATGGCGAAAAGATTACCATCGGTTCGGAAGAGGAGATGGCGCCAATTCTGGAAGATGCCCGCCGGACTACTTACCACCTGGAATCGATCAAACGGAAAGAGACCAAGCGTAAACCACAGGCCCCGTTTATCACCAGCACCCTGCAGCAGGATGCTGCCCGCCGACTCGGATTTTCTGCCCGCAAGATCATGACTCTGGCACAACAACTATATGAGGGCCAGGACATCGGTCATGGGGAAACCGTCGGTCTTATCACTTACATGCGTACCGATTCCCGTCGGGTGGCACTGGAAGCGCTGAGCGAAGTCCGGGATTGGCTCGGACAACATCATCCGGACTGCCTGCCGGAAAAACCGCTGACCTACACCTCCAGTAAAAAGGCGCAGGATGCCCACGAGGCGATCCGCCCCACAGCCATCAACCGCACGCCGGATGAGCTGAAGCAGTATCTTACCAATGATCTCTGGCGTCTTTATCAGTTGATCTGGAGTCGCTTCGTAGCTTCGCAGATGACCCCCGCCCTGTTCGACCAGACAACCATCGATATCACCGGTGGTCGTTTTGTCTTCCGTACTACCGGCACCATCATGCGGAAACCGGCCTTCCTGGCGATCTATCCTGATGCCAAGGCCAAAGAGGTGGAACAGGAACCAAGCATCCCGGAAGGTCTGGTGGAAGGAGAGCAGGTTGACCTGAAAGAGCTGTTCCCGGATCAGCATTTCACCAAGCCGCCACCCCGCTTCAACGAGTCATCCCTGGTAAAAGAGCTGGACGAACTGGGTATCGGCCGCCCCTCCACCTACGCCTCTATCATCTCCACGATTGAAGCGCGCAATTATGTGGAAAAACAGGACCGACGTTTCACCCCGACTGAACTGGGGCGTACCGTCAACAAGATCCTGATCAGTTTCTTCTCCGACTTTTTCAATGTTGATTTTACCGCCAGGATGGAAGAGGGACTCGACTCCATCGTCAACGGTGGTGACTGGGTCGAAATTGTCCGCACTTTCTACACCCCGCTGGAGCAAAAGCTCGCAGAGGTGATGGAGCAACGTGACGCCATCAAGGAAAAGGTTACTGAGAAAACGGGTGAAGCCTGCCCGGAATGTGGCGCTGACCTGATCAGCCGCTGGGGACGCAATGGTAAATTCATCGGGTGCTCCACCTTCCCCAAATGCCGCTACACCAGATCGCTGGAGGCTGGTAACAAAGCCGCACCACAGGAAATCGGTGTTGACTGCCTCAAAGATGGTTGTGACGGCCAGATTGTGGAGCGTCGTACCCGCCGGGGAAAAGTCTTTTTTGGTTGCAGCAAATATCCCAAATGTGACTTTGCCGCCTGGGACCGTCCGGTCGTCACCCCCTGCCCCGCCTGCAGCCACAAGTATATCCTGATGCGGGAAAACCGTTCCGGTACCATCTATCTTTGCCCGGAATGCAAGC
>JADHUQ010000147.1 GCA_016784425.1 Candidatus Delongbacteria bacterium
GGTGGTGTAGCTGCCTTCTCCCTGGATGAAGGGGTGATCTCCCCCGGCGGTGTAGGTTATGACATCAACTGCGGTGTCCGCCTGCTGACCAGCCGGCTGCAGCTGGAGGAGGTGCGACCCCACCTGCCGGAACTGCTGCGCACTCTTTTTCAGCAGATCCCGACCGGTGTCGGGGTGAGTGGTCCGCTGATCCTGAGTGAACCGGAATTGAAACGGGTATTACAGGAGGGTGCCGGCTGGGCGGTGAAGCGGGGCTATGGCAATCCTGCCGACCTGGAACGGATAGAGGAAAGTGGTTGCATGAGCACGGCGGATCCGCAGACGCTCAGCGCACGGGCACTCGCCCGGGGACGTCCCCAGCTGGGAACGCTTGGCAGCGGTAATCACTTTGTTGAAATCGGTTATGTCGACCAGGTTTTTGACCAGGTGGCTGCGTCACGCCTGGGACTGCGGAGCGGTCAGATAACTGTGACAATCCACACCGGATCACGCGGTCTGGGACACCAGGTTTGCGATGACTCCATCCACCGGATGTTGCGGGCAAGTGAGAAATACCATATTACCCTGCCGGACCGTCAACTCTGTTGTGCCCCACTCGCTTCACCGGAAGGACAGCAGTACCTGAGCGCCATGAATTGTGCGGTCAACTTCGGTTTCGCCAATCGACAGATTCTGACACACCTGGTACGTCAGGGTCTGCGCCAGGGATTGCGCTTATCCGAGCGTGACGCTGCCCTGGTCACACTCTATGAGGTGGCTCACAACATCGCCAAAATCGAAGAGCATCTGGTGGCAGGTAAACCGCAACAGGTCTGTGTCCACCGTAAGGGGGCCACCCGTGCTTTCGGACCGGGTCATCCGGCTCTTCCTGCCGACATCAGGGATCTGGGCCAGCCGGTATTGATACCGGGTGACATGGGTCGTTACTCCTGGGTGATGCTGGGTACAGCAGCTGCAATGACTGCATCTTTCGGTTCCGCCTGTCATGGAGCCGGACGATTGCTGAGCCGGCGACAGGCAGTGAAAATTGCCCGGGGTCGCTCGATCATCGACGAACTCTCCGCCGAGGGTATCAGGATCATGGCGCGCAGCAAAAGTACAATTGCCGAGGAGATGCCCGCCGCGTACAAGGATGTGGCACAGGTTGCCGCGGCGGTAGAAGAGGCGGGTATCGCCCGCAGTGTGGCCAGGCTGCGACCGCTGGCGGTACTCAAAGGTTGACAGCAGACTACTTCACATAGATCCGTACCTGTTTGCCGTTATCCTCCACCTCTACCAGATTACCCACTACGCCGTTTTTGACAGCATCGAACAGCTCGTCCAGGTTTATCTTTTCGCCGGCAACATCGACTACATCCTCCGGTACGAAACGCATTCCGACTTTAGCCAGCGCCAGTGGAATACGCACATTTACCTTTTTACGGCCATGCTCCACTACCTCGATGTAGATCATACGCGGCTTCCTGAACACCCCAGCCCGTTTCGCTGGCAGGTCAAAGTTATCCTGATCTTGCGGTTGCTGGTTCAGAGCGTCCAGCAACTGCTGCGCCTCTTCAACCGTCACTTTACCCTCAGCGACCATTTCCAATACCTGCTTTCGCTCATTCTCCATGAGTATCTCCTTCCGTTGATTCTCCCCGCAGTTGGCGAACTGCCTCCTGTGGGTCGATTCTACCATTGCTTAAATCGCTCAAAACCCTGTTTTCATCCACCGTGGGCAGGGTTGCTTCAACCTCCACCTCCTTGCCCAGCTGCTCCACAATCCGGCGCAGCCGTGACTTGACGGTCGGATAGGAGATCCGCAACCGTTTTTCCACCTGTTTGATACTCCCACTGCAAATCAGGAAGGTAATCACGAAGTCCTCCTCCTCCTCACCCAGCACATCAAAAACACGTGGAGGGAAGCTGCCGGTGACACCACTGCCACAGGCGGAACAGGCGTAACTGCTGATTACCATACGGCTATCGCAGACGGGACATTTTCCATTGAACATAAGACCTCCTTTGCGGTGTATATTAATTTTCAATATTCATTATGTCAAGTATTTTCTCTTCCATCATTAATTATCTTAATATATTGGCTTGCGTTCAGACATTTCAGGGTGATGTGTCCTGCCATTGCCAGGTCAGCCACAGCGTATAGTTGAGGTGACGGTTCTGATACCACCGGAGGATTCAGGGTTTGTTATCCGGGCGGGCGAACTTGCGTTTCAGTTATGCCAGCGTAAAAGCAGGTTGAAAAGGCGTAAAGGTTCCACCCGCCGCTCGAGGCGTTGCAGATCCTGGTTGAAGAGATTGTCGATCCGCAACAGCAGTTCACAACTGTCCAGTTGCCGACCGATGGCTAAGGAGGTCAGGGTGTAGTGATCGAGGGCACGGAAGCCCTGGGAGAGATGGGAGGTATTAGAGGCCAGCGTGTACTGGCGACTGCCGTATTGCAGGGTCAGGTCGGAAAAATACTCACCCCGGTCGATGGAAACACGCAGATAGCCCGCAACCAGCTGCCGCAGTGGGAGAATCAGCCCCTCGTTGATATGGCCGGAGGTGTCGTTACGGGGATCCTGCAACTGCAGACTCCCGCTGATCTCAGCCTGACGGGGCAATTGATAACGGGCATAGCAGGTCAGCAGCTGGATACGAGCCCGGTCGAGATTCGCCGGCCGATAGATATTACCCTTACCCCGTTGCCAGCGAATCAGGTCGCGTGCCAGTTTATGGGAATACTCCAGTTGCCAGATCAGGCGGCGGCCTGTCTGCAGCCAACCGATCCGCAGATCGACAAACTGCTCCGGCTTCAGGTCGGGATTTCCCCGCACCTGGAATGATTCCAGCGGAAATTGAGTCATGAAGGTGGGGTAATGCAAGCCCTGTTCTACACTGAGGTGTAACTGGCCGGGACCCAGCTTGCTGTGAGTGCGGATACCGAGGAAAGGATCGTGACGATAGTGCGGTTCCAGAATGGCAGACAGACCGGTTTCAACCTCCAGCTCCGGTAACAGTTGAAACGAGGGGATAGTGAATACCCCCCCACCCCGCAATTGACGGCGTCTCCCCCTGCTATCCTCAACGGCAGCGGTTTCGTCGACAAAGCGGTATTGATTATCGACCGCGGAAAAATAGAGCCGCCCGCCTGACGGATGCCATTCCCAACCCAGACCTGTATCCCGGTGACGATAACGGGATGCTACCGGGACCGGTGCATTGGGGGTGGCTGTAGCGTCATAACGCATCGCCTGTTCCTGGCTGTAAAGCTGCCAGTTCTGACGGCCAATACTCCAACTGCAACTGGCAGACAGTCGTCGTGAGGTATGCCTGAGATCACTGCTGCCGGGATCATCAATCAAAGGGGGTAATCCCTGCTCCACCACGGCTGCGGCACCACGTAGTTTCAGCTGTTGCCGCTGCCAACCCAGAGCTGCGTCCACCTGTCGCTGATCGTTATTGGTCTGGCGGATCAACCGGTTATCTGCGGCGGGATCATGAAACGGATAGGCGCCGCCGGAATAATCACCGCTACCGCTGTAACTCCAGCCCCGATAGCTTCTGGCAAAACCGACAGTGACATCCGGTATCGAACCGATACCCAGATAACTGCTGTTCCCCTCAGGGTACTCCGAAGTGATAAAATTGACAACACCGCCTCCACTGCTGCCGAAGAGGGTCTGTCCGGCACCCCGGATCACCTCGACCCGGTCGGCGTCGGTCAGCGAAACCGACTCCAGGTCGACGCTTTCAGATCCACCCGGATTGAGGGGGATACCGTCCACACAGATCAGTACCTGCTGCGGTGTACAGCCATCCAGTGAGATACGGGTACCACCGCTGCTGGATTGTTGCAGCAGGACGCCCGGTATCTCCCGGAGTCTCCGGTAGATGGTCTCACTGTCCGCAGCCGGTGGCAGTTGTTGACGGAAAACCGGTCGACCCGCCTCCAACTGCAGCGAACCAGCCCTGATGGTCACCACCAGGCTGTCACGGCTCCAGACCCGCTCAGTTAACTCCACCAGTAACTGCGGATTCTGGTAAGCTGAAACCGGCAGTTGCCTGATGGTCCGGGGGTGATAGGCGATGTGTTGGATCTCGATAGTATAGACGCCATCGGGCAGATCCGACAATTGGAAGTAACCGTTGGGATCGCTGCTGGTGCCGCGGTTGATCTGCGGAATTGTGATGGCGGCACCCACAATAGTGGCACCGCTACTCGCATCGACAACCCGGCCACCCAGCGAACCGGTCGCGCCACCGAGGGTAGCTGTCAGCAGCAGAAAGAGGAGGGTGAGAGCCAGTTGACGCAACATGATGAAAGCTAAGCGGCGCCGGGACGACGGGCAAGAGAAACGGTGCCGGGGCTGTCTCTCACCTGATCAGGATAAACCGTTGTACTTCATTCCGTTCGTTACCGCTGGCTTGCAGGAAGTAGCAGCCGGCAGGCAATCCCCGCAACGGTATAGTTAACTCACCGGCAGATACCGGCAGCGCCAGGGTCTCGATCAATTGCCCCCCAAGATTGAAAAGGCTTACCTTTGTCGGCATGATGGTGTTCAATTCGAAGCTTACATAATTCCCGGTCACAACGGGACCAGGAACGATACGCAGCGCGGGCTCTTTGTCAGTTGATTTTTCAGAGAGGAACGGTGTAGTTATCACCTGCTGTGGGCGTGAATCTTCCCACCTGTCGGTCTGCGCAGGCTCCTCCTGCTGGTAGATGATCAGCCCGCTGGAACGGAGGACCACCAGCTTCTGGTCGACAAATCCAACCTGCTCGACCCGGCCGCAGCCTTCGAGGATGCTCTCTTCCCCTAACTCATCTCTGCCTGGATGATAACGCAGCAACAGCAGGACGCCATCAACTCTACCCACCGCCAGGCTGTTCCCCCAACTGTCCAGACAGCGTCCACCGTTCAGGGGTAGCAGCAGGACAGGATCTCTCCCAGCGGGATCCGCCCGCCAGATACCGGCGGGATTCAACATGAACAGTCGTCCGGCGCTGTAAGCGGCTGCGCGCAAATCCACCAGTTGCACCTCGGTGATCGATACCAGGTGACCATCAGCTGCAGGTTGAAAAAGCTGCAATCGATCCTGTTCGGTCAGGACCAGGAGGTTCTCCCCGCAGCGACGCAATCGCGCGGCATCCTCCAGGGGTATCTCCTGCAGCGTCATGCCGTAGCGGTCCATCAATCGCAGTTTGTCCCGCCAGAGGATGACCAACCTGCCATGATAGTTGAAACCATCCAACACCCCTGTCTCCAGCGAGAGGGTGCCGCCATTGATGTAGAGATCATTATTCCGGTAATCCCACCAGAGGCTGCTGTCGGTTACATTCAACAATCCATCCGGTGTCAGGTGAAAACGTCCCCCGCTGGTGAGCAACTGGACGGCTGTGGCTGTCTCCTCATGCAGATGAAAGAGTCGGGTACGATTCAGTTCTGTCAACAGCAGACGATGATCAACCAGCTCTACCCGACGGATCAGCCCCCCCGCCACCCAGACCGGTTCCCCAGAAACTGCCTCCTCGCACCTGAGACTCCAGAGTATGCCGTTCGCGGTTGCGACCATCAGGCGGCCTGCTCCGTTCACCATTTGCTGGGGTGTGCCATCCCCGCATGAAAAACCACTGTCCCTCACAGTCCACACACCCCCCTGTCCGGTGGCAAAAAGCAG
>JADHUQ010000148.1 GCA_016784425.1 Candidatus Delongbacteria bacterium
CACCGAGCCGTTCACATTCAGTTATCACATAAGATACTCATTCCGTTTACTGATGGAAGAGTACATTGTAGAAGTAAACGGTGTTTGGATCACCGGAAATTATCAACTGGGCCAGATGCTCAACCGTGGTCAGGTTGATGAATTCGCTTAAGGGGATGTCGAACGTCACCCAGGTTTCACTCTGCAGCGGTGTGCTGTAGTTGGCGTCGATCCAGATCTCATGTTCGACGTCATCTCCACCGCCCCAGGCACCGTCAGCACCGAAATCGACCAGCTTGATCTTGAAGAACGCCGGCAGGTCGGTATTGTCCGGGGTCCAGAAGTCCAGCCGGAAATGGGTCATGGAGCTGGCGTCGATGGTGTTGCTGGTGAACTCGATGCCGGCGAAAACCAGGTTTTCGTACAGTTTGACATCGTCACCGGCAATCTGAATGTCGCTGACATTGGCCTGATCCCAGCCTGCGGACCAGGTATCCACCGGATGGTCGGTGTAAACATTGCTGAACAGGGAAATCACGTTGCCGGGATCATAGATCGGCGGGGTTGCCGGTTCGGTCGGCACCGGATCCTCGACTACCTCAGCAGTACCGTGGAAGTACCAGTTATCGAAATACATGACGATCGTTCCGTCACCACCGTGCACCTTGAACTGGAAGACATCGGTTAAATCCAGCCCCAGGTCGGTGTAGTAGCTCAGCGGGATATCAACGCTCACCCACTCTTCAAGACTGATCGGCAGCTGGTAGCCTCTTTCACCTGAAGTGCGGCTGATCAGGTAGAAGTGCATAGCCACTGCGTTGGGAGTCCAGAGATCAACATGGAGGTAACCGTACTCAGAAACATCCTGGTCAGCACCTTCGACATGTCCGAGATTAGTTCCCTGGAAGTTCAAACTCTCATACAGCAGTGTGTTGTCGCCCGCAACATCATGATCAACCGTAACAATCGTGCTCTGTCCCCAGAAGGGGTTGAAGTTGGTGTCGGCCAGATTGGTATAGGCGTCACTGTAAATGGAGAGAACCGAATCGGGATCAGCGGTTGGGGTATCAGCTGCTACCAGCGGAACGGCGAAGGCTACCGTGAAGTCTATGCTGTAGGTCAGTTGTGTGAAACCATCCAGAGCGGTGACAACCACATCTGTAGTTCCAGGCAGTCCTGGAGCATCATTGACTACATAAGTCGCACCGGTGACAGTCGGAGTAGCATCGACGGTAGGCACAATCATTGTACCATGCGGCAGTTCAACATCATAGTTGAGAACAGTGGAATCGAAACCATCAACGGTGGTTCCATCAACCTGCAGGTCGCTTAGGGTTGCATCGGAATCCTGTGTTGTCGGATTCTTCCAGAAATAGATGTTATCCAGGTAGATGGTTCCGCCGGTGCCGCCGTCAAATTTCAGCTGGTGGATATCGGCAATGGAGAGTCCCAGGTCGGTGAAATGGCTTAGTGGAATGTCATAGCTGTCCCACTCACCCTGCAGGGGTGCCATGGCATAAGGCTGCTCACCGGTAGTCTGGCTGATCAGGAAGACATTGACAGCCGCTTCATTCTCGGTCCACAGATCGAGATGCATGTACTCCATAAGGGAAAGATCCTGGGCCGCTGCAAACTGGGTTCCCTGATAGTTGAAGCTGGCATACTTCAGAGTAGGGTTACCTTCCAGCTCCTCGATGGTCACGATAGTTGACTGCCACCACCAGGGATTGAAATCGGTGTCGGCAAGGTCGGTGTAAGCATCACTGAAGATGGAAATAACATCCTCTTCCGCATGGCCCTCGGGTGCCGGCGCTGGTCCGGGTATAACTTCGCCGTCAAACGCAGTCACATAGAAGAACTGTTCCCCGCCACTCACATCGTAGGTCAGAACTTCCGGACCTACTTCGGCCAGCATGGTTCCGGATCCATAGGGATCGCTCATACTGTAGATAGTGTATCCTGCTGCACCCGGTACTTCAGACCAGGAGAGGATGTAAGCACCCCCTGATACAGCGAGCTGTGCATCCGGTGCATCCAGCGCGAAGGCAAACTGCAGGGTGGCGATCATCATGAGATAAATCAGACTCTTTTTCATTGTAAACCCTTTCTCGAACCGTTTCTACTGCAATTGAAAAGCTTGTATTATCTGGCACTAACTGTTTTCAAACTGAATCGATCTTCCCTTTACTTTGTTCGCCAGCCGAACGAAGTAATGAAAAAGTAGTATTGAGCTGTGGGTATGTCAAGATAAAAAACTATATAAATCAATTTTCTTGGATAAAGCTTCCTAATTCCTTAATATACATAGTCTTTAGTCGACCCGGGTTCGTACCAGGAACCGAGTGAGAGCAAGTTTGGTAAGCGGTAAGCAACGATGATTTCAGTAATCATGCCGATCAGGGTCCTGGCACTATGCCTAACAGGGCTGCTCCTTCTCATTTCATGCCACGGCGGGGAGGATGAAAGCGAATCAACGAGGCATGATTACTCAGTTGAGGGACGGTTCATCCTCAAGAATGGAACTCCGCTGAACATTTGTGGTGTAGTATATGTACCGGGTTATCCAGGCTACCTGCCATGGGAGCTCGAAGACGCCGATGAGCTTCCTGATCAACTTCTGTCGAGTATAGGTGAGGATATTGCCAGCATCAAGATGATGGGCGCAAACACGATCCGCTTCTGGAGTACCATCAGGCAGCTCTATGTGGTGTTGAGCGAAGTGGGTGATTTGAACTTCATCCAGACCATTTCTATTGATGGGGATTTTCCCGATTTCCAGAACTCAGTCTTCAAGGAGAACCTGAAAGCTCACTTCAGGGAGACGGTTGATCGAATCTACTCTGTGTTCACCCACAATGATCCTCCCCTGATCGCTTTTCTGATCGGTAACGAACTGAGTAGTGCCAGCATCGAGGCGACTGATGCGGCCCATCCGGAAATCACCGGTTACACCGGCACCCATATTACCACCGGTAACGATCTGACCGCGACAGAGGCTTTCCTGGCCGAGATGGCCGATTATCTCAAAACCTACGAGCAGGAAAACTTCGGCAGGGTGACACTGGTTTCATACGCCAACTATCTCTACACGGCAGACATTATCGACACACCGTTTCTCGACTTCAGATGCCACAATGTCTACACCTACGATATCCCGTATGTTAGACCGGGCACAGCACCGGGCAGTCATACCGGTACTCTTTACCAGGGCTGGCTGGAGGAATTGTTATCCCGCTATCCCTATCTGCCTTTGCTGGTTACCGAAACCGGATTAAGTGTATCTCCCAACGCTCCACATTCAGGGCCGCCCCACTACGGTTATGGTGGCAACACGGAGGAGGAACAGGCAACCTGCCTGGTGCAGAGCATCATCGATGTGAATAGTACAATCCTGCCGCTGGCCGGCCTCTGTATCCATGAATACCTCGACGCCTGGTGGAAGTTCGGATTGGAGGATTCTTATACACAGGATCCGGATGATGTTGAAGAATGGTTCGGACTCGTGCGGATTGTTGAGGAGGGAGACTGGTACAGGACCGAGATGCGACCCGCCTATTACGCGATCCAGGAGGAATGGGGGGAGTGAATGGGGGGAAGAGAAACAGATACCGGCAGGATGCAGAAGCCGGGTTCAATTGTCATCTGAACTTGCCAGATCAACCGCTGCGCTTTTCAGTCTGTTTTTGAAAACCGCTAAGGATATTACTCACCGTGAATATACGAAAAGCGGAAAATCGAATTACCCCACCACCTCACTGCACCTGCCCCCATCCTCCATATGCAGATGGCGGTCGGCGATGTCGGCCAGCTCCTGGCTGTGGGTTACAATCAGAAAGGCATGGCCATCCTTTTGTGCCAGGTCGGCGATCAGCTCCGCCACGGCGGTTGAATTGAGGCTGTCCAGATTACCGGTCGGCTCATCTGCCAGCACAATACGCGGCTGGTTGACCAGCGCCCGGGCCAGCGCCACCCGCTGTTGTTCGCCACCGGAAAGCTCACCCGGTTTGTGATGCTGACGATGTTCCAGCCCCACCCTGTTCAACAGGTATCCCACCCGCTCCTGCAACTCCCCCCGGGGAGTTCCCGCCATCATACCGGGCAGCAGCAGATTTTCCAGGGCGGAGAATTCCGGCAGCAGGTGGTGGAACTGAAAGACAAAACCGATTTCCCGGTTACGCAGACGGGCCAGCTGGTTGTCGCTGAGATTGTAAAGCGGCTGGCCGTCGAACAGCACTTCGCCGGAGGTGGGTTTTTCCAGACCGCCCAGAATGTGCAGCAGGGTAGACTTGCCGACCCCGGAAGCACCGGTGATAGTGTGTACACCACCGGTCAGCTGGAAATCGAGATCGATCAACACCCTGGTGGCGGGGGGAAAAGTCTTGCAGAGGTTGCGGGCTTCCAGCAGTGGACTACTCATAGCGGATCGCCTCCACCGGCAACAGGCGGCTGGCTTTGCGGGCCGGATAGAGCGTCGCCAGGAAGCTTATCACCAGCGCGGCAGTTGAGATCAAGAGAAAATCGCCCACCTGCATCTGGATCGGAAAGGCGGAGATAAAATAGACATCGGGCGGCAGCGACAGCAGTTCGAACCGCCACTGCAGCCAGCAGATCCCGAAACCGAGCAGCACCCCCGCCAGGGTGCCTACCCAGCCGATAAAGAGACCCTGCATCACAAATATCTTCTGGATCTGTCCCCGCCCGGCACCCATCGCCTTGAGGATGCCGATCTCCTTGCGTCGCTCCAGCACGATCATGATCAGGGTCGTGACTATATTGAAGGCCGCTACCGCGATAATCAGCGACAGCACGGTGAACATCATCCACCGTTCGATCTTCATCCAGCTGAAGAGATTCTTGTGCATCTCGAACCAGGTCAATGGATACCAGGGATAGTGTCCCAGCAGCTCCAGGATCTCACCCTTCACCTTATCCGCCTGGTACAGGTCATCCAGCCGGATTTCGATACCATGTACCCGCTCACCCAGGTTGAACAGCCCGGCTGCAGCCGGCAGGTCGATCAGGGCGATAATATCGTCATATTCGAACATCCCCAGCTCAAAGATACCGGTGACGACGAAGCGGCTCACCTGCGGGCGGCTGAAGGCGTTGGTCATACCGGCGGGACTGAAAGCGACCAGGGTGTCACCGAGACCACAAGCCAGCTTGTCAGCCAGATAGCGGCCCAGCACGATACCGTCCGACTGACCACCGGGGGTCACGAAGGAGAGCTCACCGCTGACGATATGGGAACGGACATCGGAAACATTGTCGACTGAAGTGTGATCGATTCCCCGCAGTACCGCCGCCTCCGAGCGCCCGGCACAACGCAGCATCCCCTTGTCGATAATGTAGGGTGACATGCCGGTGATGGCGTCGATCGCCTCCAGCTGCTCCATGACGGCAGCGGGGTTGGCCACCCCCTCGTTGTGGAAGGCGCGCAGCCGGATGTGGGCGTCCATACCGATGATGCGGGTACGGACGACATCCTCAAAACCGTTCATGACCGAGAGTACGATGATCAGCGCCGCCACCCCGATGGCAATTCCCACGATCGAAAAGAGGGAGATCAGCGAGATGAAACCGGTGGTATATTTGCTGCGCAGATG
>JADHUQ010000007.1 GCA_016784425.1 Candidatus Delongbacteria bacterium
GGGCGTATCCGCAATTCAGAGACGCAACCAGTCGCTCGTTAATCCGGGGATTGTACTTCATGGTACAGGATCCGAGTGGATAAAAATCCCGATCTACATGGTGGTTCTTCACCGAGAGGTTGGTGTAGTGCCTCACAACCTCCGGCTCTGAAACCTCCGGTAAACCTGTAACTGTACGTCGGCGTAAAACATGCGGGAACTCAGTTGGTGGAACTTCGCTCCTGGTGAAACGGTACCCTCCTTTGCCCGGGCTGGAGAGATCATATATCAGCTGCATTTTCATCGTTTCCTCATTCTCAGTTTGCTGTCAGGACAGTGCGAAGTTCCCTTGCCAGCAGGTCCAGATCCGTGCGGGTGTGCAGTTCGTGGGTAGCAATCAGCAGATGGTGGGGGAGACTACAGCCAGCCAGTGAGATACCAGCCTGCAGATCTCTTTGCTGCAGCTGCTCCAGGACAGTGCCAGCCTCTACCGGTAATTCTATCACAAACTCCCGGAAGAAGGTCGCGCTGTTCCAGAGTCTGACACCCTCGATAGCACAAAGCTGCTCTGCCAGATAGACCCCTTTGCTGTAAAGCTCTTCAGCCAGCTTGGTGATGCCCTGTTCCCCGATAAGGGACAGATAGATAGTGGCGGAAAGCGCTACCAGAGCTTGATTGGAGCATATGTTGGAGGTGGCCTTTTCGCGGCGGATATGCTGCTCCCGCGTCTGGTGCGTCAACACAAACCCCGGATTACCGTCTACATCTTCGGTGGAACCAATCAGGCGGCCGGGCATTTTACGCACATACTCGCTCCGGGCTGCGATCAAGCCGAGGTAGGGACCACCCCAACTGACCGGTACCGAGATACTCTGCCCTTCGCCGACTGCGATGTCAGCACCGATTTCCCCCGGGGTACGGAGAACGCCGAGTGCTATCGGATCAAACACCGAGACATATTTGATTCCCAACGGTTTTACCAGCTCCAGCACCGCGGTATCATCCTCGATGCTGCCGAAGTAGTTGGGGGATTGCACAGCGATCGCTGCCACGTCATCCTGTGCCAACTCCCGCAATTGTTCAAGATCGATTGTATCACGTTTCAGGGGTGCGGTTATCAACTCAATATCGAGCGATCCGAAATAGGTATGCAGTACTTCCAGGTAACGGGGGTTTATCGAGGCCGGCAGGATGATCCGCCGACGCCGGGTAGCCTGCAAGCAGAGGTTGCACGCCTCCATCAGGGCACTACCTGCCTCGTAAAGGGATGCGTTGGCGATATCCATGTCGGTAAGATTGATGATGTGTGACTGGAACTCGTAGATGGCCTGCAGGGTGCCCTGCGATACCTCCGCCTGGTATGGAGTGTATGCGGTTCTGAACTCCGGTCGCGATATAAGTGTCTGCACTACAGCGGGAACATAGTTGTGATAGGCACCTCCACCGAGAAACGACTGCTCCGGCGGGGGAATCTGGTTGCGGGCCGCCAACCGGGCGAACCAGCGCTCCAGGTCGGCATCCGCCATACCGTCACCCAGTTGCAACGGTTCGCGTTGCTGCAACTCAGTCGGAATACACTTGAGTAAGTCCGCGCAACTATTGACACCGATAGCGGCCAGCATCTCGCGGCGATCTTCTTCTGTAATCGGTATATACACTTGATTCTACTCCTTGGTAACAATTCAGCTTGCGACTAAGCCCCTAGAGGAGAAAAACGCCAGTGGCCTGGAGCAGCCCTGGCGTTGCGTTCATGCTGCAGAGGTCGCCTTACTCAGCCAGGTCTGAGTATTGTTGAGCGTTCAGCAGCTGATTTTTTTCATCCGGATTATTGAGTTTGATCCTGGCGATCCAGCCTGCTCCATAAGGGTCGGTGTTGATTTTTTCCGGTTCCGCTTCCAGATCACCGTTGACTTCCAGCACCGTACCACTCAGTGGCGCAAACACATCAGAGACAGTCTTCACCGCCTCCAGAGTGCCGAGGGAATCACCTTTGTTAACTTCATCTGTTCCTGTTTCAAATTCGATCATAACGATATCACCCAACTCCGATTGTGCGTAATCGGTAATACCGAGGGTGGCTGTATCACCCTCGATCTTTATCCACTCATGATCGCTCGAATAGAGCAGATCGGCGGGTATGTTCATTCTTCCTCCTTGTACTCAAAGTGCTCGACGAAAGACGTGTCATAATCTCCATTTACAAAAGCGGGATCCCGTACGACTTGAACGTGATACGGAATAGTATTGGCGATTCCTTCAATGATAAATTCATCCAGTGACCGCTGTAGCCGCTTGACCGCCTGCTCGCGGGTCTCCGCGTGTACAATCAGCTTGGCGATCAGCGAATCATAGAACATGGGAATCTCGTATCCTGCGTAAACATGTGTATCAACGCGTACACCCAGTCCACCGGGCAGATTCAGAGAAGTGATCTTACCGGGACAGGGGCGAAAATTGTGCTGGGGATCTTCAGCATTGATACGGCACTCAATTGCGTGACCGCGTGGTACAACCTGATTCTGGCCTGTCTTCAAGACAACCCCGGCCGCGGTACGGATCTGTTCCATGATCAGGTCGATACCGGTAATCTGCTCCGTGATCGGGTGCTCCACCTGGATCCGGGTATTCATCTCCATGAAGTAGAAATGCTCCTCGGCATCAAGCAGGAATTCAATAGTGCCTGCGGTCTGGTAATTCACCGAGCGGGCAGCTTCAACAGCCGTCCGGCCCATCGCCTCCCGTAACTCTACCGAAACGGCCGGGGAGGGGGATTCCTCTATCAGTTTCTGGTGACGGCGCTGGATGGAACAGTCCCGCTCGTTCAGGTGGATGATATTACCGTTGGCATCACCCAGGATCTGAATCTCCACATGGCGGGGGTCGACAATATATTTCTCGAGATAAAGCGCTCCGTTACCAAAACCGCTTTCAGCCTCCTGGCTGGCCATATTAAAGGCGTTGGCAACATCGGCTTCCGACTGGGCAATGCGCATACCCCGACCGCCACCACCCGCACTGGCCTTGAGGATAACCGGGAACCCAATCTCCTTAGCCAGTTTCCGGGCTGTCGCAGCATCTGCCACCTCACCGTCACTCCCCGGGATAACCGGTACACCAGCTGCCTTCATCATCTGCTTGGCGACAGCTTTGTCGCCCATCCGCCGGATCATGTCGGCCGAGGGTCCGATAAAAGCGATACCATGCGACCAGCACATATCGACGAAATCTGCGTTTTCAGCCAGGAAACCATATCCGGGATGCAGGGCATCGGCACCTGAGACTTCAGCCGCGCTGATCAGGGCGCTCCGGTTGAGGTAAGATTCAGTACTGGGACCAGGACCGATTCGCACCGCGTGGTCTGCAAAACGAACATGCAGGGCATCCTCATCGGCAGTACTGTAGACTGCTACCGTTTCCAACCCCATTTCACGGCAGGCACGAATGATACGCAGGGCGATCTCACCGCGATTGGCAATGAGTATTCTTTTGAACAAAACTACCTCTACAGTGGTTCGATGATAAACATGGGATCGTCAAACTGCACCGGTTGTGTATTCTCCGCCATCACCCGGCGTACGATACCGTGGATATCCGCCTCGATTTCGTTCATGACCTTCATCGCTTCAATAATGCAGATGACCTGCCCCGGTGTGATCTCGTCACCTGCTGCTACAAAGGCTGGATCGTCCGGTGAAGGTGCGGCATAGAAAGTGCCCACCATGGGCGAGGTAATTACATGCTGTGGGCTTTCCGCAGGGGGAGTCACTTCTCCGGGTGGCGCTGCTTCAATGTAAGCGGGTGTGCCCGTGAGCGCGGGTGTGCTCTGTATCACTGGTTTCATTTCAAAAGGGGTCGCTACCGGCTGGGGTAGCTGTTTTTCGATCTCTACCCGAAAATCCGGTTCCTCAACCTCAATCCTACCGATCTTGCTGCTCTCGACCAGCTTAACCAGTTTTTTGATTTCCTGAAAATTCACGCGACCTCCTATTTCTTGGCCCGTTCCATGTACTCGCCGCTACGGGTGTCTATACGCAGTACATCGCCTTCGTTGATAAACAACGGCACCAGCACCACTCCTCCGGACTCCAGCTCAGCCGGTTTGGTGCCACCCTGGGCGGTATCACCTTTGACACCCGGATCTGTTTTCACAACCTTAAGTTCAACGTGAAAAGGGATTTCAACACCGAGGGGATCTTCACCGTGATACAATATATCAACCATTTCCGATTCCTTCATGAATCGGGCCTGGTCACCAACCAGCTCGGTCAGGATTGTGACCTGATTGTAGGTCTCCATGTCCATAAAGCAGAAACCATCGCTGTCTCGATAAAGGTACTGCATCTTGCGGTTCATCAATCGGACAATTTCCACTTTCTCACCTGCGCGGAAAGTATGCTCGACCACTCTACCGGTTTTGACATTTTTCAGTTTGGTGCGAACAAAAGCGCCACCCTTACCCGGTTTGACATGCTGGAACTCCACGATACTTACCAGGTTGTCTTTGTGATTGAGAGTGAGACCGTTGCGAAAGTCTGCTGTTGAAGCCATGGTTTTCCTTTATTCTGCCAGTTTTGTTACAAATTCTTCCTCGGACATAATGGGAATACCCAGCTGAACGGCCTGCTGGTACTTGCTTCCGGGATCAGCCCCGACAATCACCAGGTCGGTTTTACCACTGACACTGCCGGTAACTGTACCACCCTGCCCTGTGATGGCCTCAACTGCCTGGTCACGTGTCAACCGCTGTAATGCACCGGTCAGCACTACCTTGAGCCCGTTGAAAAATCCCACTTTCGTTTGCAGCTCGGCTGACTGCTCCAGATTGAAACCGGAAAGCTCGAGACGCTGCAGGATATTAATCCCGGCGGAAGAGTTGAAAAACCGATGCAACGAAGCAGCTGTCCGTGGGCCTATATCCTGGATAGCAACCAGCTCCTCCTCTGAAGCCGCCGCCACGGCAGGCAGACTGCCCAGAGCCCTGATCAGGGTACGGGCAACTGTGATCCCGACATAGCGGATACCCAGCGCGAACAGTAATCGGTGGGCGGGACGACTCCGGCTGGCCTCGATCGCCCGGAGCAGGTTGGTCGTTGACAGCTCACCAAGCCCCTCCAGGCCCTGTAAATCCTCAGCCTTTAGAGAGTAGATGTCAAGATAGTCTCGCACCAGATTTTTGGCAACCAGTTTGTACACCAGCACCTCCCCCAATCCCTCCAGATCCATAGCGTGCCGTGATACAAAATGTCGAATGCGTTCCCTGACCTGGGCTGGACAATTCAGATTGGGACAACGCCAGGACACCTCTTCCTCTGCGCGCACCAGTGATGTCTCGCAAACGGGACAGCTGTCTGGAACCAGGTAGGGATTATAGGAAGTAGTTGCTTCAGCTGGTCCTGTCACTTTCGGAATGACATCACCACCCTTCTCCACAAAAACCAGACAACCGGGTCGTAGATCTCGACGGGTGATCTCCTCAAAATTATGCAGTGTTGCCCGCGATATTGTCGATCCCATCAGGGATACCGGTTCCAGTTCTGCAACTGGTGTCACTACACCGGTTCGTCCGACCTGAAGACTGACAGCCAGCAGCCGGGTACTCGTTCTTTCCGCCTTGAACTTATAGGCAAAAGCCCAGCGCGGGGCTTTGCTGGTATATCCCAACCGTTCCTGCTGGCGACTGTTGTTCACCTTGATTACGACGCCATCAATCTCCCAGGGAAGTGTATCACGCCCCTCTTCCCATTTCTGGCAGAAAGCGATAATATCCTCAGTGTCATCACACAGGAGTCGTACCGGATTAACCGGTAATTTGAGCTGTTCCAGCCGCTGTAACCCCTCCCATTGGGTAGGACTGACACCGGAGTTCTCGCTATAACACAGCAATCGCAGCTTGCGTTGTGATACGGTCAGGGGATCAAGCAACTTCAGAGTTCCACTGGCAGCGTTACGGGGATTGGCAAAAGGTTGTTCACCATTTTCCTCCCTTATCTCATTCATTGCCAGAAAATCCCGGCGCCCGATAACAACCTCACCACGGACAAGCAGATCAACCGGCTCGTCCAAT
Organism: Candidatus Delongbacteria bacterium; assembly: GCA_016784425.1. Classification (GTDB taxonomy): domain Bacteria; phylum CAIWAD01; class CAIWAD01; order BS150m-G50; family BS150m-G50; genus BS150m-G50. Next base: position 6,044 of record JADHUQ010000007.1, read on the forward strand.
TGTAACGGGAGGGAGCGGATGGTGCGCACTGCTGTCGTAATGTCGTCGCCGGTGCGCCCATCGCCACGGGTGGCTGCCCAGGCCAGTCGCCCCTGGCGCCAGGCTATGGAAACACTGGCACCATCGAGTTTTACTTCGGCCACAAACTCAACCGGTTCGGGTTCCAGATTACGGCGGATCCGGTCAACAAACTCCCGCAACTCCTGCTCGGAGTAGCTGTTTGACAACGAATACATGGAGGGGTTGTGTGCGATGGTAGACCCGGAGGCTTTGAGAGCCCGTTCCCCGATACGCCGGGTAGGTGAATCAGCGGAGGCAAACTGCGGATAGCTCTGCTCCAGCGCTTCCAATTCGTGATACAATGTATCGTATTCCTGATCGGACAGCTGTGGATCATCGAGTACATAGTAAAGATGATCATGGCAGCGAATCAACTGTCGCAACCGGTTAATCTGCTCCCGGGCAGCCTCTTCAGTCATTTTCCGACTCGTAGTTGACAAGTGAGTATACCGGGAAACCTTCCAGCCGCCGGCGCCCCTGCAGAAAGTCCAGCTCCACCAGGAAGATACAACCCACAACGACACCGCCCAGCTGCTCAACCAGGTTGCAGGTTGCACGTATGGTACCCCCGGTCGCCAGCAGATCATCAACCAGAAGGACCCGCTCACCCGCCCGGATGGCGTCAGTGTGGATTTCCAGTTCATCAGTGCCGTATTCAAGTTCATAAGTGACGGAGATGGTGGCGGCGGGAAGTTTCCCCGGCTTGCGTACTGGTACGAAGCCTGCCTGCAGTTTCAATGCCAGCGGTGCCGCAAAAATAAAACCCCTCGATTCGGTACCGATTATCTGCTGCGGGCGCAGCGGAAGCGCCAGCTCCTGCATGGTCGTCAGTGCAAGGGAGAAGGCCTCAGGATTCTGCAGCAGGGTGGTGATGTCACGAAACATGATACCCGGTTTGGGAAAATCGGCAATAGTACGGATAGACTGTCGCAGTCGCTCAGAAACGGACTTTGGAACCATTGTCATCAGCGGTCTCCTCCTGTTCACTCAGTTCCGTCAGACTGTCAACACGACACCAGTTATTGCCGGCCAGCAGTTGGCGCTGCAACTCCTGCAGGGCGGAAGGAGTGCCATCTACCTCCAGCTCCACACTGCCGTCCCGCCGGTTACGCACCCAGCCGCAAAGGGCCAGCGCTGTGGCGCTGTTCTTGACAAACCAGCGGAAACCGACTCCCTGAACCCGACCCCGCGCTATCAGTCTCAATCTCGCCTCCACAAATTCCCGAAGAGTGACTATGGTTTCAGACGGGAGATCAATCGGGGGAAGGGAATAGCTTCCCTGAGATGGCTGATACCGGTGAGCCAGGTGATGGTACGTTCAACACCGAGACCAAAACCGGAATGCGGAACGCTGCCATAACGGCGTAAATCGAGATACCAGTCGTAAGCTGCCTCCGGCAACTGCTCCGCGCGCAGGCGTTCCAGCAAAAGATCGTAGTTATCCTCCCGCTGACCACCACCGATGATCTCGCCATATCCCTCCGGCGCCAGGACATCCATGTTCAGCGCCAGCCGCGGATCATTGGGGTCATGCTTCATGTAAAACGGCTTGAGCGCAGCCGGGTAACGATGGACGATAACGGGATTGTCATAACGGCTTGAGATCACTGTCTCATCAGAACCGCCGAAATCGTCGCCCCAGGTGAAGTCAACCCCCTCTTCCCGCAGAATCCCGACCGCCTCATCGTAACTGATGCGGGGGAACGGTTTGCTGATCGCTTCCAGTTTACTTATGTCCCGCTCCAGCAGCTCCAGTTCCGGGCGTCGCCGTTCCAGCACTCGCGTCACCAGGTGCAGCAGAAAATCCTCCGCCAGCTCCATGTCCTCGTCCAGTTCCATCCAGGCGACTTCCGGTTCAACCATCCAGAATTCAGTCAGGTGACGCCTGGTCTTGGATTTTTCCGCGCGAAAGGTGGGCCCGAAGCAGTAGACTTTACCGAACGCCATCGCAGTCGCTTCATTGTACAACTGTCCCGACTGGGTCAGGTAAGCGGTTTCATCGAAATAATCGGTGGCAAACAGTGTAGTCGTGCCTTCAACCGAAGTGGGGGTGAAAATCGGCGCGTCGGCATTGATGAAATCCCGCTCGTCAAAAAACTCCCGAATAGCCCGAATCAACTCATGGCGGACCCGCAGCACCGCGTGCTGCCGGGCGGAGCGCATCCAGAGATGACGATGATCCATCAGGAAATTGGTGCCATGCTCTTTGGGGGTTATCGGATAATTCTCAGTCCTGTGAATTACTTCCAGGTCGTTGACCTGCAGTTCGAAGCCGAGCCGGGAGCGCTTATCCTCAACAACTTCGCCCCGGACAATGATTGCTGTCTCCTGGGTCAGGTGCCCGGCGTTTTCAAAAACCGCTTCCGATACATTCCCCTGAAAAACGACACACTGGATGGTTCCGGTGCCGTCCCGCAGTTGAATGAAGTGCAGTTTCCCTTTGGAACTGCTGTTGTAAACCCAGCCGCGCAGCTCTACCACGCGACCTACCTCTTGCTCTATTCGACCTACGGTCGCCATGTATTACTCCTGTTTCAGTTTACGTGTCATCAGATCGGTGACTTCCTGCAGGGGGTCCAACTCCTCGAACAGGATTCTGTAGACCGACTGTGAGATCGGCATATCAATGGCGTAGCGTTGTCGCAGATCGTTGACCGACCGGGTGGTTTTCACCCCTTCGGCCACCATCTGCATGGTTTCAAGTATCTGGGGCAGTTTGAGACCCTTGCCGATCTCCTCGCCGACGAAACGATTGCGGGAGTGGCGGCTCATGCAGGTAGTGATCAGGTCACCCATACCGGAAAGCCCGAAGAAGGTGTCCGGATGCGCACCCATTCTGTTGCCAAGGCGGCTTATTTCAACCAGACCGCGGTTGAGCAACGCTCCCTTGGTATTATCGCCGAAACCGAGGCCATCACAGATGCCGGCGGCAAGGGCGATGACATTCTTGACGGAGCCGCCTACCTCAACCCCGCAGAGATCGTCGTTGGTATAGACCCGGAAGTACTCATTGGAGAAGGCCTCCTGTATGGCACTCGCAGCCTCCATCTGCAGGGCGCTGGCTACGACCGTGGTGGGAATGTGGCGTGAAACTTCCTCGGCGTGGGAAGGTCCCGAGAGACAGACATAGTTTGCCCGGGGCAAAGCGGGGAAAACCTCCCCCACAACCTGCGACATCCGTAGCAGTGTTTTCTCTTCGATACCTTTGGCAACTCCCACCAGTAGCGGTTCCCAATCGACGAATTTATTGAGGCGCCCGGCCATGGTCCGCACGGCGTGTGACGGCACCGCCAGCAGAATTATCTCTGCGTCCTGGACTACTGACGGCAGATCGTTACTGACCGGCATCTCCGGCGGCAGGAAAACTCCCGGGAGAACCGTCACTTCGAGATCACCCGATTCGTACTTCGCAATTTCCTGCTCCAGGTATTCCCAGAGACGCACCTGATGACCTTTCTCATGCAGCATGATGGCCAGAGTAGCGCCGAAACTGCCGCCACCGATTACAGCGATTTTCTTCATGAGTTGCTCTCCTCCTCCGGTCCGTCAACCATCTCGGTGACAGTCCTGTCCACTAATTCATCATCCGGCCCGGCGGCAGTTTTCCGTCCCAGGCGATTCTCTTCGCCACGGAGCCAGCGGCCAATGTTAGCCCGATGCAGTACTATCAGCAGCAGGCCACAGGCGACGGCAAATACACGAAGACTGATGACACCTGCGGGTGTGAAGATCAGCACCAGCAAAGCGTAAACAATACCCCCACTCATCGAAGCCAGAAACATAAAGCGGGTGGAAATCAGAATGACACCAAAAACCAGCAGGACGCCGAGAATCACCCAGAGCGGCTGGGTGATTGCGATAGCGACACCCGCTGCGGTGGCAACACCTTTACCACCCCGAAAACGGGCAAACAGGGGGAAAACATGCCCCAGGATGGCGGCAACCCCACCTATAACCCCGCTGCTGCCAGGATCGCCGACCAGCAGCTCGACCGGTAGTAACAGCGGCAGGAGTGCCCCCGCTACAAAGCCCTTACAGGCATCAACCAGTATTACGGAGAGACCCCAACCCCAGCCCAGCACCCGGCTGACATTGGTCCCGCCGGCATTGCCTGACCCGAAATCGCGGATATCAACCCGTTTAACGGCTCTTACCAACAGGATACTGGTTGGAAATGATCCGATGAGATAGGCGATAATAATCAACAGGGTCAGGTGCAGCATCTTGATCCGGTAGTGTCAGGGATTCCCAGGGAAACGCCCGTTTCGATTCACATATTGGAGTACTAAACTACTCTGGAGGGGAGGGAAAGTCAACCACCGTACCCTGTCATTGACTACCTTCTGCCGGCCCGTTTCTAGCGGGATTTTTGCGGTGGCAATAGAGAGCTGATGTCAGCGTAGTCTTCGATCCGGGCGTAGACTTCGCAGAGACGACACTCCTGCTCCGGCACCCGGCGGACCATGGTCAGAATCCAGCAGGGCTGCAGGAAATCCTGTTTCCCCTCGCAAACCGCGTCGATCTGGCCACGCTTTTTGCAGCTGGGAAAACTCCAGCAGGGAATCAGAGCTGCCAGACGAAGAACATCATTACAGGTTTTACCCTTCCTTAGCAGTTCCCGTATGCTGCGAATCTTCTGGAGATCGTTATCGGTATACCAGCGTCTGCCCGATTTTGCGATATAGGGGATCAGGAGACCCTCTTTCTCGTACAGACGAATATCATTGATCGAAACACCAGTCAGACGAAATGCTGACTGAATAGCATGCAAATCCTCAGTCATAATTCTATCTCAGGTTATTAACACCACTGATTCTGTTTTCATCACTTCACACCTTTACCAGTTCTGGCCAACAACGCCACCAGGGGGTCGGTCACTGCGGAATACCGGGGATGATAAGCCTGCTCCAGGTTATGCAGCCGGGACAATGTTACATCTGCCTGGATCCAGCCAGCCACCTGGTTGATCCTGCTTCCCACCCCCCGTACACCGATGGCATGAAAGGCCAGTATTTCACCACTTGCAGGACGATAGTCCAGACGCATAAACAGATCGCTCGCTCCCAGCCAGGGTGGCAACAGGCGAAAGTTGCCACTGACGCTGGCTACCGGCTGGCGCTCCTGCTTCAGTTGCGCGAGGGTGAACCCGGCGCGGCCGACCTCCAGACCGGCTATCTCAAGCAGGACTGCGAATACACCGTTGTAGCGTTCCTTGCCACCGGCAGCGTTGGCACCGGCTACTTTACCCTGTCGGTTCGCGGTGGCGGCACCACCGGCACCAGCCCTGCGCCCTGCGTAACGCGGACGGGCACAGTCACCACAGGCGAAAATTCCCTCGACCTCGGTCCGGCAGGAACGATCAATCGGGATTCCCTGATCCCAGTCACGCCCGAGACGCAAACCGGCTGGCAGGTGTGGTTCCACACCGTGAGCCAACAGAGTCAGCTCCTCCCGGTTGCCGGGCGGTGCCTGCTCCTGCAGATGCAGTTCGACCTGATGCTCTTCCAGCAGCTTCACCAACAGCAGGGAGATCTCCGGGGGGAAGGAGGCAAGCAGGGTGTCACGCGTATAAAGATGCACTTCTTTGCCCAGTGACAACAGTGCGTCAACCAGAGTCAGACCCAGAACACCGCCACCGGAAACATTTACCCTGCGGCAGGAATTATCCCTCAACTGCCCGAGCAGTTTATCCAGCTCGTGTGGATAACGGAGAGTAAAATAACCGGTTCGGCCGGGTGGGGCGGGACGGGCTCCGGTTGCCAGCACCAGGGCGCTGTAGTCCAGCTCATACTCACTGTCCAGCAGCAGGTTACGCACCTGCAGTTTACGTCGGCCGTGGTTTATCCGCCTTGCTTCCTGCTGCAATAACACGGTTATCCCGAGTTTTTCACCCAGCTCCTGCGGGTTCCGGTGCACCAACGGCGTAATATCCGGTAGATTCCCCTTGATCACCTCCGGTAAACCGCAGCTGGCAAAAGCGTAGTATGGCATCCGTTCCAGGAGGATCACTTCACGTTTCGGATCTACCCGCCTGGCGGCAACTGCTGCTGCCATACCGGCTGCCGATGCACCGATAACAACCACCGGTCCCAGTGGTAAGGTGTGTGCCATACCCTTCCCAGATTAATCATGTACCAGCAGGAGACACCTGTCAGACATACGCTTTTACTTGAGCAGTAAGCTGATCGAGGGGCAGCAAACCGGTAACTCGATTCACCATCCTGCCGTTGCGAAAGATCAATACGGTCGGGACCGACTGAATAGCAAAAGCGCCAGCGTGCTGACTGGCATAGGCAACGTTGGCTTTGGTCACCCTGATTTCTTCGGGCAGTTGCTTTTGCAGTTCACGGACGATACCTGACATTACCCGGCAGGGAGGACAGGTATCTGAATAGAACTGCAACAACAGCGGCTTCTCCACACTGTCCGCAATAGCGGCATCGATTGTACTGTCGTCCAGCTCTTCCGGACGGGTGGTACTACCGCCAAATATCTTATTAAGCAGTCCCATCAGGTCTCCAGCTGTTTGTTTATCATCTCTTCCAGAAACTGCCGGGGACGCACACCGACGACTCTCTCCACAGGCTCCCCCTTTTTAAAGAGGATCAGGGTGGGAATACCACGGATACCAAACTGACCTGGTAGCTGCATATTCTCGTCTGTGTTCAGTTTGCATATCTTCAATTTATCACCGAAATGCACGTCAAGTTCTTCCAGCAGAGGGGCGAGAGCACGACAGGGGGCGCACCAGGGTGCCCAGAAATCCACCAGCACCACTCCCTCTGCTTTGAGCACCATTTCTTCAAATGTGGCTTCAGTTACTTCGTTCATATCTTGAACCCCATTCTGTAAATACTGTTCTTTTTTTACACAATCGACTCAGGTGGGCAATTGATCCACTGCTAAGGTGCTGTTAAGGCAGGATAAAGGTAATCTTTCCCCCACCATCCTGCAAGATTTTTTTAGCTTTCGAATATTGTCCGAAAATTGACATAATTGAACAATTCACCCAATATATCCACCCACTTACAACAAATTTTACACTCTATCGTAAATAATTTTATAGTTATTGCTGATGAAATCGGTGGCACATTCTTTGCAGAAACCCTGGATAGGGAACACTGTTCCCTGAAGCGACTTGATTTTGCCTTGATGCGGTATGATTCACTCCATGGTAAAATCAGCATCACAAGGTTCAACCAGGTTTGAGCCGCGTTCAACTCTGCTTTCCGCGTAAACATGGACAGAGACCGTGGAAGCAGTGGCGTTGCTTGATTCATGTGACCTTACCTCAAGCCTTTTTGCTGCTGATGTGTTGGAGGCCCTCCGTTCACGGCATTAATTCTACTGGTCTATCTGGTACTGATCCGCAGTGGCGGCATCGGTGTATCACCAGCTTCTTCAGCGGAGGTGCGCAGCTGCGTCAAAGCAGTATGTCATTTCTGGATCAGCGCGGCAGCTCCGACCTGATGTGCCGTCGCCAGGTAAGAGGAAGGAGAGTTTACAGAACAAAAAACCCCTGTCAGCGTGCATTCTGATATGTATTTCCGGCAACAGCTCTTTCTGTTTGCTCGGCAAATACCCGGAAGTGATGATGGTCGAATGTCAAGCATTGACATTTTCACCTGAAGTGTTGCCCCTGAATCGAAGTCTTACTGATACGAGACCAATGGCTTCGAACAGGGCAAAGCTGGAACATCACTGAGTATTACTATTTCACCCCGGTCTGTTGATCGGGGTGTTTTTTTTCAGCTTTCAGAACTCTGCAGTATAGTATTTCCCAAAAAGAATTTCGCGTTCAAATTGCACAGGAGAGGAAATACTATTACCCGAGCCTGAAGCGTTGCCACCCTGAAGCGTTGCCACCCTGAAGCGTTGCCTGCGGCAACGAGATGAAAGCGAAGCCTTGGCAGGTGAGGGCTTTTCTCAAAAAGTCGCGATGGCTTCGAACGCGGCAACGAAGCAAGACAGACTGTAAGCAAACGTCAATTCTTTGTGGGAATCGGTATAAATCACCCTGTAAGATATCCGACCTGACACAGATTTCATTGAATTGTTCGCAGTGCACAGCTAATTTGCTTCTAAGAAAGCCGACAACTGGAGCAGCTGTGAAACCATTGACACCCGATAACATCACCAATCTGGTACCATATCGCCCTGGAAAACCGATAGAGCAGGTAAAACGGGAACTGGGGCTGGATAATATCATCAAACTCGCATCCAATGAGAACTCATTTGGGCCATCCCCCCTCGCCATTAAAGCCGCTTGTGATTCACTGCAGGAGATCCATCGCTATCCCGATATCAGCTCACCTGAGCTTCGTCAAACCCTGGCGACTCGCTTCCGGATCAAGCCGGACAATGTTATTGTCGGCAGCGGGTCTGAAGGGATAATGGCAAATATCGTACGTACTTTCCTTTTCGATGATGAGGAAGTTCTGACCTCCGCCGGTTCATTCATTGGCATATATGTTCTGGTAAACTCCCGTGGGGTTAAACTTTGCCAGATCCCTCTGCGTGATTACCATTATGATCTGGAGGCAATTGCGGAAGCCATCTCACCAAAAACGAAAATTATCTACCTGGCCAATCCGAACAATCCAACCGGTTCCTGGTTCAACCGTTCCGCTTTTGACAGTTTCTATCGGCGGGTTCCTGATAATGTGCTGGTTATTCTCGATGAGGCATATTTTGAATTTGCACTGGACCAACCGAATTACCCCGATTCCATGCTCTACCGTTATGACAATGTCATCACGCTGCGAACTTTTTCAAAGGCCTACGGCCTGGCTGGTATTCGTATCGGTTACGGACTGGCGGAGGAATCCCTTATCGCCGCTCTGATGAAGGTGAAGCTGCCATTCGAGCCCAGTATCCCCGCTCAGGCAGCCGGTATTGCCGCTCTTGGTGATCAGGTTTTCCTGGACAGGATTCTGGCAAACAACCGCAGTGAGCTGCCTCGAGTCACCGAAGAGCTGCGCCAACTGGGTTTGCGCGTTCTGGACAGCGCCGCCAATTTCCTGGCGGTTATCATGGCGGATGAGTTAGAAGTGGATCAACTGGTTGATTACATCCTGCAGCAGGGGATCATCCTGCGCCCGTTGAAAGCTTTTGGATTACCGCACTGCCTCCGTATCACAATCGGCAAGCCGGATGAGAACAACCGACTGCTGGAGGCGATGCGCAGCTACCTCAGTGGACAGGAGCACTCCACTAGTGTTTCAGTTCAGCCGGAACAAAGCTGAATTTATGAACATTGAACCGGGATGAGCCATGCAAGACCTGAGTAATCTGATAATCGGTAATGATTTTAAGGTGACGCTGCCGGACGGCCGTCAACTCCCCTATGTTTACTTCGATAACGGCGCCTCCACACCGGCACTGAAAAGTGTGCAACGGAAGCTGGAGCAGTTCATTCCCTATTACTCCAGTATTCACAGAGGTTCCGGCTTCAAATCGCGACTGTCCACTCATATTTTTGAGGAGGCCCGCGACATCATGCGGAAATTTGTCGGGGCACCCGACAGTGCCATTGTCGCCTTCACCCGCAATGCCACTGAATCTATCAACATGCTGGCTCATTACGCTCGTGTCTTGCCTGGCAACCAGGTTATCATATCGGAAGCGGAACACCACGCTAATGATCTGCCGTGGCGCGACATCGCCGAAGTAGTGCGGATTCCTGTCGACAATTGTGGGGTACTTGACCTGGGGTTTCTGGAGCGGAAGCTGGCGCAAGGGGCCGGTGATGTGAAAATAGTCTCGTTGACCGGGGCTTCCAATATCAGTGGTACAGTGTCTCCCTACCGCGAGGTAGCAGAGCTGGTACACCGCTACGATACTCTGATACACCTCGACGCTGCCCAGCTGGCCCCGCACAAGCCGATCGATATGACCTCAGCCGGCATCGACTTCGTTTCCCTCTCCGGGCACAAGATGTACGCCCCTTATGGCAGTGGTATCCTGGTGGGGCCCTATGATTTCTTCACCACCTGTTCGCCGTTGCTGGAAGGAGGTGGTTGCGTGGAGGTGGTAACGACTGATACTGTCATGTGGGCCCCGCCACCGGAACGCCTGGAGGCGGGAACACCCAATGTCCCCGGCGCCGTGGCGATAGCACAGGCCGCCCGTTCCCTGCAGGCGATCGGGTTTCCCATCCTGGAGGAAAACGAAGAAGAGCTGACGCAATACCTCCTGCAGGAACTGGAACAGATCCCTGATGTACGCATTATCGGTCATAACGCCGGTTGGGAGCCGGCCAGTCGTCTGGGTGTTATCTCGCTGATTGTCGGCGATCTGCCGCATGAACTCGTAGGCGCCGTACTGGAATTTGAACATGGTATTGCTACCCGGGGGGGCTGTTTCTGTGCGCATCCCTACATCATCAAGGTGATGGAGGTTGACGACAAGACGGTGGCGGAATTCACCCGGAGGATGCTCGACGGTGATCACACTCATCGACCCGGATTGGTTCGTTTCAGCCTCGGTCTCTACAATACCCTCGAGGAAGCAAAACGTGCGGTGGCTGCCATCCGCCAGATCAGCCGGCGGGAATTCGTATTGGATTACGAGCTGCACCGCGACAGTGGTGAGTATCTTCCCCGGGGATTTGACTACAATTTAAAGCAGTACTTCAGTTTCGATTGAGACTGAGGCCGTAATCACTCCGGCCCACTCCTGATTTCCAGCACCTCCCCGTTGCGGGTCAGTACCAGTGCCATTCTGATTGATGAAGCCGGCAGGCCGGTGAGGTTCGTCAACACCCTCTGGTAGATATCCAGTTGAGGTCCATAGGTTTGACACAGGTGTTGCCGGTAGTTATCCCGGTCGATACCTGACGATTTGAAGTCGATGATGGTTGCCGACAACGGGGCCCCCTCTGTATCACCTTTTATCACCACCCGGTCAAAACTGCCCGATATCCACTCCCCTTTATCGGCCAGTTCGAATCTTCTTTCCCGCCAGAGTTCGGCTGTACCGGCCGGTCGGGAAAGCAGCTCCCTGACAGCAGGGATTTCTGTCAGGATCCGATACTGGCGGCCGACCTCGATTTTTATCGACTCCGGCAACTGAGTACTGTGCTCCCACTCGGCCAGCAGAGCCTCCGTATCACAATCATCGAGCCATTCAATCCGCTCCAGCAGGGAGTGAATTGCCGTGCCGTAATCAGCCGCAAGGGCGTAATTCTGACTGAAAATCGCAGAGGCTTCAAACTCTGAGCTGATCGCTCCACTGGGTGTCACTCTATCCAGACGTCGTCGACGCCCACCGGGCTGCAACTGCAGGGACAGAAGTTTCGGTGGCCTGACCGGTACGGACTGCTCCTCTGCCGGGTGCAGATACCACCGGGGTTCTCCGGTCTCCCAGGCAATAGTACTGCCAGGTTCATCAGGTTGCCATCCCATCGCCAGGGTATCCAGGAGGATGGTGGAAAGCCTGGCGGCGCTGGCGCTTTTACCCCGCTCCGGAACAACCAGGTAAAGCCCGTGCACCGCCCTGGTCATACCGACATACAGCAGGCAAAGACGCTCGTACCATTCCTCCGCTTCCTGACGTTCGAGTTGCCGGTTCAACACCGGATCCGCCCGGGTAAACAGAATCTGGGGTGTGGTCAGCAGCCAATCCAGACTTGAGCTGTCACCCTGCCCCGTTGCCCGTAAGAGGGGTGTCCTCCTGCCTCCGGCTCCATGCAGCTCCGGCAGGATGACAATATCATACTGGAGTCCCTTGGACTGGTGCAGTGTCGTTACCTGTACTATCCCGGACGGTAACGGTTCCCTCTTGCGATAATCCCGGACAAATTCGATGAAATCGAGTGGAGCCCCCTCCCCCAACTGGTCAAATTCCAGTGCAGCTTCTACCAGTGTCAGCGCCTGTTGCTGTTCTGCAGGGGGCAACAGCTGCTGCTGCAACAGCTTGTTCCGCCACCATTCCACCAGCCCGGCATATCCCTGTCGATCGATCGTGCGCAGAACAGACTCACTGACCTGCGCGCGGCTGCCGGCGAACTCCCTTGCAATCACCAGTGCGAGTGGTGTCATCATTAAATAGCCCCAACCGGCGCTGTCACCTGGATGAGCTGCTGCCCGCACCAGCGAGAGCAGGCCCTGTACCAGTTGGCTGGCGGCGACCGGCAGCTCTCCCTCCCAGACCGCGGGTATCTGGCGTGACTGCAGGAGATCGACCAGCTCACGACCGGTTTCATTTTTGCGTACCAGTACTGCACAGCTCCAGCCTCTTTCCCAGGGAGCCAGTTCCGTCAGCAACTCAGCAGTCTGCAGGAAGGTGGCAGCTGTCTGCAGCGGTTCAGTTTTACCGGGGGGCACGACCTGAAGTTGCGCATACCCGGACCAGCTGGTGCGGGCGGTGGTGTGCTCCCGCCAGGTTTCCTGCCAGCGATTACTGGCGGCTGCAGGTAGTCCTGCCGCCTTTGGCAGATTGCCGAACACCCGGTTAACCGCTGCAATGATCGGTGGTGCTGAACGCCAGGACTGGCTCAGTCGTTGACTGGCAATTCGCTCACCGGTCTGATTGTAATGCGCCAGGATGTCATTGAAGAGACTCGCTCTGCCGCCCCGCCAGTTGTAGATCGCCTGTTTGGTATCGCCGACATAGAAGAGTGACCTGATTCCGCTGTCATCCTGCAGGACTTCGTCCACCAGGTTGGCGATTGCCCGCCACTGAAGACTGCTGGTGTCCTGGAATTCATCCAGCAACCAGTGATCGATACTGGCGTCAAGTCGATAATCGAGATCCAGACGGGCCGCTGTCTGCTCCTCATCCACCCCGCCACCGGCCAGGAGGTAGAGTACATCGTTAAAGGAGAGTCGCCCCCGCCGCCGCACCAGCTGATCGTAGGTCTGTTCGAAGGTCATAAGCAGAGCGTGTAGACCCTTTGTACGCTGTAACTGCGGCGATATAACACGGTTACCGATGTGATTCAACAATACCAGTAACGGTTCGCAACCAGATTTGTCCAACCGGTATCTGCTGCGAGATGTCTTGAGGTCTATCCCACCCTGTTGAATCAGAGGAATTTCAGGCAGCAGGCGTTCCAGGAAGTACCTGATCCGCGTGCTGTAAGCCATTCCTTCCTGGAACTCAATGACCTCTTGACAGAACTCTTTCCAGAACTCCCGGCTCTTGTCATCCATCTCGAGCAACTCAAGCTCCTGGAGCAGCCGATCGGTGGCGTGTTTGATTTCCTTAATCCCGGTGCTGATCCAGGGGAAACCGCCCGGCCAGATGGTCTCCCGCACACCCCAGGCTTCAGCAAAAGGCAAAAGCTGATAGACTACCTGCAACTCGCGTGTAAACTGGTCCAACTGACGGTGAACGGCATACTCGTCTTTACCAGGATTCAACAGGTTATACTGTTCATGCAGAAAGCCGGATCGATGACCCGAATCCTGTTGCAGTATCCGCTGCAGAACTTCGACCCGGCTGCGTGAATCGGCATACTCGGACATAATCTCAAAATCACCTCCCAGGCCAAATTCAAAGGGAAAGGCCCTCAGGATACTGACGAAAAAACTGTCCAGGGTTCCGATGCGGGTCTGGTGCATTTCACGGATGATGCCCTGCAACAGAACGGATATCTGCTCGACCGTTAAGTTGCTGCCGGTCAGGAGATAGCCATGGATCTGCAGCTCACGGTTGAGTTGAATTCGCTGCTCCTCAATCCGGGCGGCTTCTGCCAGACGGTTAACGATATCGCTGAAGATTTCACCGGCAGCTTTGCGGGAGAATGTCAGCGCTGCAATTGTGGAGGGGCGGGCGCCGGTTGCCAGCAGACCGATGTAGCGGGTTACCAGCTGATAGGTTTTTCCGGCTCCGGCCGAGGCTGCTATGGCAAGGTGTTGCCGACGAGGTAGTGGATTCATACACTCCCCACATTGTCGCCTGACAACAGTGCGGCGGTTACAGGGTCGATTTGCGTAACCGGGGTGCTGGAGAATAGCTCCCTGAATTCATCATACGCCGGTTTCAGAGCGGGCGGCCAGAAGCGCCCGTTCCGGATATCGCCTATCACACCACGAGCGCAGTCGAGAGCTGAGTTAAGCAGCTCTGGTGTCACATCCGGCCAGGTATAGACACCAGCCTCTGCAGCAGTTTTGGGTAAAACGAAATAACCGATTTCATATTGTCCCGGTTCATCCCGGTTGGCCATGGTGTGATACAGAAGGAGTTGCAGATCGCGCCAGGCAGCTGATTTCCCGCCATCGTTAAAGTGAGCATAGGGACGAGTCTCTTCACCAATCCTGCCCAGATGAACCGCCTGTGGCCGATATTCCTTACCGCCGGTCTTGTAATCCAACAGCCGCAAGCGACCATCATCATGCCTGTCGATGCGATCGATGGTACCGGAAATCTGCATACCCTCCAGTTCGAGACACTGCTCACCGCGAAACTGTTGCTCCACGGCTGCAATACTCCACCCTTGCCGTCGTAACTCCGCTTGTACCGTGGCGGCACGACGCAGTCGCCTCCGCGCAACTTCCAGCTGTATCTGCAGGGCGACGGTGAGTTCCCGGCCACAGGTTGCGTGAATCCAGCTACCGGCCTGCTTTAACAACCAATCAGCAATCTCCTTTTCATCGGTAGAATCCCTCAGGTTAGAACGACCGAACAGCTCCAGAACTTTGTGACACATTTCACCAAAGAGCACCGGGGATAATTCCCTGACCCGATCATCAACCTCCTTGAGTTTCAAAACCCGGGAGAGGTAGAAACGGAAAGGGCAGGCAAGATAGCTGCGAAAGGCTGTAACCGAGAGTGTATCACCATGCTGCAGCTGGGGTGGCTTCAGTAGCCAGCCGGGTGATTGTGATACACCTCCTGACCGGAAAGCGGACCCGAACAGTTGCTCGACCCGTTCCGGCAACTCTGGAAGAGGGCATTGAAAAAGTAGTCGCGAGGGACGCAACGGATCACCCCGATTGGAATTTCTGCCGACCAGCAGCTGCAGTCCTGCATCAGCTCCGGAACGGGAAGCGGCCAGTGCTGACAATAGATACGCGTCTCGGGCAAACCGGGTTTTGTTGTTTTTGAGTCCCAGCTGTTCACGCGCGTTATCCGGCAAAAAGAGATCACCGACAACTGTCTCCGGCACAAAGCCATCATTCATCCCGCTGAGCAGCAGGCAGGGAACGTCATTCCAGTGGAGTTCCAACCAGCCTTCCAGCTCGACGCAGCCCGGTTGTCGCTCAGGTTGATACTTCAGCAGTTTCAGCTCCTGCAACAACAGTTGACCTGCTTCGCCCGGAGTCAGCTGGTAGTTATTGTCCTCCAGTTTTTCAAAACTGATCAGCAATCCGGCCAGTTGTTCCGCTACCAGCGCATACTCGCGATCCTCAAGCCGATCAGTGTGTAGCTGGCGACCTCCGCTGGCAGCCTGCAGAAAAGCCCGCAACCCTTCCGGTAGTGACTCCCTGGATTGTTTCAGCAAGGGGATCAGCAATTCCAGTGCTGCCAGCAGATCGGGTGCCTGCTCGCTTTTTCGGGGGCTGTTATGGAATGCACGTGTACACTCCAGCAGCTGGGAGAAGGTTGCCGGCAGATAGCGATTCTGTATCGTGTCCAACTGTTCCAGTAAGCCGGTGCTGTCAAACTGTGGAACTTTCTTGAGAAGAGAGATGAAGGTGTGTCGCCGCGCCAGGCGGGCAAAAGCCTCGTAACTGTCCTGCTGGATCAGGTCGCAGAAACCGACCACCAGGCGGGTGAGATAGTGTGTACTGCAGAGCACACCGGCGGGATTCCAGGCAGCAGTACCGGCTGCAGCGAGCTTGCGTTCAAGAAAAGGAATCACTTCCGGATTCATCACCCCTAATGCCAGATCATCCACCTTGAGAAGCGCTTCGTCGCCACTCGTATCTATCAAACTGGGAGCAAATTGCGAACGTACTTTCAGCAACTGGTCGGCCTGGGCGGCAGGCTTATCCGCCAGTCTGATATCAGCTGCCGGCAGGGGAATCACAGCATCCTCCCAGTTGGCTGATTGGGGGCGTCCCCAGTTATCAAAGCCGCTGCGCAACTCTGCGGGGGCATGGATGACAACCTCTACAGCAATCATGGCAGACCATGACTCCAGAACACGCAATGCCAGTGGCAGCGGATCAGGTACAGCCAGCAGAAAAACCCGGCGTATATGTTCCGGCAGTTGCGGTTGTTCCGCCACTCGCAGCTGCGCCAGTTGCTGATCGATTTTGCCGCGCCGGGAAAGTTGTTCGAGATAGTGCTGCTCCAGATGGGAGAGTTCGCGCCAACGCTCCGGCTCATGATTCCAATCTTCACGGCTGGCCACCGTAGCGATCGATAATCCCTGCTCACCCAGGTCGTGGCGCAGATGCTGTAGCTTGGTTGCTGTAGCGACAATTCTCCTCAGGGTGGTCTCTGCGCCGGTCGTAGCATTACTCACTACCGGGAACAGCTCCGGCAAGTCACCCGGATCCACCTGCCGCAGAGCAGCTATCCAGGCTGCCAGCGTCTCCATCCTGCCGGCAATAGCCTCCGGACCACGATAATCGGTGAGCAGGTTATGGGGTGATATGACCGCCCCCGGCAGGACCGCCCCACCCCGCTTTGCCACGGCGTAAGCCAGTTGTTCGCGTAACCTGCGACCGGAATTGGCAGTGGGCACTATGATCATTGTATCACGCAGATCGAGCAAACCACCTGTGTGGTCACCCAACAGCAGATCACAGGCAGAGGCCAGGAGAGGACGCTTCCAGTCCAGGAAACGGGTCAGCAACGGCATTTTGATAATTCCAGGATCTAGGATAGATGCATAATGTCAACTGAATGAAATACTATAGTGATGCCCACCTGATATGTCCGTTTATAGTATTGCGACAAATAAACAACCGAAACTGCCATAGCCATTGTCAGCAATACTAAAAACCGATCCTTCTTCGATCTGTCCAAGAGGACATTCTTTTTGAGTATCGGTATATAATAGAGACAGCGGCATCACTTAAAAGTGTTTCCCGAAATGCACTATCTCAAATGGTCAGCTAAACTGGGAAAGACTATACCATGTGATGCATGACAAATGCCACGCAAAAGGTCAATTGTTCCGGACATAACCACACCCGGGCGGGTAAAAGGTGCAGAATATAAAACCGGGACAGCCATATCAAGACGACCGTCCCGGTTCAAAGTGTAACTGGCACTGCCGATGACCTGTTGATCGGGCAGCGTTGTTCCAGGCTATTTTACAAGCAGCATCTTCCGGGTCAGCTCCCGTTTGTCTGCCTGCAGACGATAGAAGTATACACCGGCGCCCAGGTTGGAGGCGTCCACAGTCAGAGTGTGCCTGCCTGCCACCATTGATCCTTCCGCCACTACTGTCACCAGCTGCCCCCGCACATTATAGAGCGAGAGACGCACCTCACCCGGATGCTCGAGACCAAACTCGACCATGGTAGTTGGATTGAAGGGATTGGGATAGTTCTGTTTCAGGTAAAATGCTGCCGGTTCAACGGTCGCCTCAACCGCTTCCGGCCAGACATGCAAAGTAACCGGTATCTCAACCAGTTCATACTCTACATCATTGGTTTCAAGACGAATCATACCGTGATAGGTTCCGTTCTGCAATGAAGCACCGGCGGGATCGATTGTGATCTGGATATCGCGTTCAGCCCAGGCCGGGACGATTCCACTGATATTATCCACCGACAGCCAGAAGGGTGCGGTGAAACGGATTGCCATGTCGTCATGGATGTAAGTGTCATTGTAGACCAGGTTCAACCCCTGAAATCCATCGTAGTTCTGGATACCAACCGTACCGAAAGTACAACCGCCCATGCTGCCGTATTGAAAGGTTATCTCGCCGTTGGCGCGCAGGATCATCTGGAAAGTAAATGGTCCCTGTTGCAAGGCTGGATTGGCATGTGGTACCTCGATAAACGATATGACAGCTGAGTCGACCTCATTTGTATAGAAATAGCAGAAACCGGTTTCGTTCTCTTCCGGCCTGAGGTCATCCCAATAACCGGCAATCATATTGAGCGGCACATCAGGATCAGGCAGGGTCTGGTTGTACCAGCAGTAGATCCCACCGCAGGTGTCGGTAAAGGAGATGAAACCGTTGGCGTTGATCCGCAGCTGGCTGAAGCGCTCACCGTAAAGCGACATTTCAAAACCGAGCTCCAGCGGCAGGGTTGAAGCGTCGTGGTCGGGAAAAACGATATCCTGACCCTGCCCGGTTATGTCAAGCCAACTGTAGACCGGACCGGCCCCTTCATCGGAATCCATCCAGGTATATCCGTATTCATCACCACCGTAATCGCGGCTGTCCAGATTTTCGATCGAGATCAGGTAGCTGAGTGCAGCGTCACCGGAATTGCCGATAACCAGATCGGTCACCAGCGTGGAGTCGGGGGTCATGATAAGGTCGAATTCAAACTGATTTAACACCAGGTGAGGATCACCCACCAGGCCGCTGGGATTAGTCGTGAAATAGATTGCGCTGCTGGCGTTGACTGTGTGCATCGTATTGGCCAGGTTGCTCCAATAGGACAGAGTGAGACCGTCGGTAGCGTTATTGTTCTCAATACCGATGGTACAGTATGGATTGTCCCAGCCCGGTACGCCACCTGCAGAATCGTGGAATTCGTTATACTGGAAGACGAAGCTGCCATCGCCGGTGGCGGTGGGATAATGGGCCGGGTCATGAAGGATAACCTGGAAGGTGTTATCGTCGTTGTTCCAGTTCCTGGCTTCGTACCATTCGACGATAAAACGATGCAGATCGCTGTCATAATAATACCAGGCATCACCACTGCCAAAATGGAGATCGTCCCACATCGGGGCGATCATATTACGGGCACCCTGAGGGTTGGGGAGCGGCTGGTTACGCCCGTTGTTGAACCAGGTGGTGTTGTAGCCAAACGCCGGATACCCATTGGAACAGATCGTCAGTGAATCGTATTCGATGCCATAGTAGACAAAATTGAATGGCAGTGGAATCCTGATGGCGTCATCCTGTTCCTCGCCGCCATCGGAAAGGTTGGCGGCTGTACCATCACCACCGGCAGAACCGGCGATCTCGAGCCACTCGTATTGAGGAGCAGTCACATACCCGGCGTCCTGACTCTCCACAGCCCAATATCCATAGGTATCGGGACCGGTGGGATCACCCGGACCGGGATTGCCGATAATCCGCTCAATGGGACAGCTGCTTTCGATACCGGTGGTGCTGAACCAGTCAATGGCGCCCATAGCGGGGTAACCGACAACGGTTGCTTCATCAATAATGATTGTAAAGGGGTCGAGGGTATTGGATCCGGTTCCACCTGGCAGGATCTCGCTCCAGCTCCCCAGAGAATCACTGCTGGTCACCAGAGGACCATCCAGTAACAGGGTTCCAATGGCGCCGGTAAGAGTCTTGCTACCGATATTGCGTAGTTGGGCAGCTATGGTAGCGGTCTGCCCCGGTTCGATAGTGCCTTCCAACAGCTGGAACTGGACCAGTTCCAGGAGTGGTGCCATGACCGGCAGCAGAACCAGTGCTTCGAACGAGCCCTGGTCGCAGCTCAAGGTCAATTCAATCGGAACCCGGAAACCGTCGACCAGATCGGCAGCCAGTGCGATCACAAAACCACCATTTGTAGTACCGGTTTCACCGGGTGCCAGGTCGTCCGCGGTCTGGCTGGCCACATTCAACTGTCCCCAGGCGGCATCAACAGTAGCAGTCAGTTCGATACCGGTGAGTGTCGTGGCGGTGCCGGTGTTTTCCAGATTGACCGGAAAAGCGATAATCTCAAAGGGGTTGACATCACCGGCATTGTCACCGGCAGAATCGTCGATCGAAAAACCGGTCACACTGAGATAGGTGTCGCTGGTGACAATCTGGCAGGTTCCCAGTAAGGGCACCGTATTGAAATAGGAAGCGGTCACCATCATCTCGCCCGGGTCCATATCACTTGGCACCGGAAGCAGGACAGTACCGGCAGCATCTGTAAAGGCCCGTTCAAAGACAGCCTCTTCACGGAAGAGGGTGACCAGGGCATTGGGGAGAGGCAGGCCATTGCGGGTAACCAGTACCGGCAGGCTGGTGGCGCCAGTTGTGATCCCGGCCGGAAATTCGGCTTCTAACGCATCGGGAATGCCATAACGTATTTCCAGACCCGGATCACCCATCTCATTGAACCAGGAGCAGAAATTGCTCACATCACCAGCGTTGTTGGGGAAGGTGAGGTAGAGTTCATATTTTCCGCGGAAGACGGCGGTACCGAAAGCTCGGAGATCCCAGTCGAACATACCGCCCCAGACACCCGCACAGATGGTGTTGTTGTAACGGGTATGGGTGCTGGAAGTTGCCAGCCCGACCGAGGCGACTCCCCCCTTTCCCAGAGTGGGCGAACCAGCCCTGAAAAAGCCTTCCGTAAAACTCTCGCCCCCAACCCAACCGCCTGTCGAACAGGTGGGGATAATGACAATCGGGGTCATCCAGCCATTGTTCAACTGGTTGACCTGGGTGTTGCTCCAGCCTTCCATGCCGATCCAGCCGCGGTAATTGAGAAAGGAGATCCCCTCATTCATCGTCTGGGTGATCATGGTCGGTGGATTGCAGCCGGAGTTATAAAAGCAGGTGTCGACCAGGGTGTAACCGGCTTCAAGCAGGCGGTATTTCGCCTGCTGGTTGGTCTGGATAGTACTCAATCCGGAAATACTGGATCCGGCGATTACTGTGCCATGAACCAGCCAGTCAGTTTCGGTCAGGTAGGGATCGCTTTCGTATTTGAGTGTTTTGGCAACGACGGTCTGCAGTTGGGTAGCACTGGCAACCGAGAAACGGCCGACCACCATATCTGCCAGAATATCCCCCCCCTCAAGCCTTGAATACTGGTGATCACCCTGACCGTCACTGGCGGCCACCGAATAGGAACCACTGGCGTCACCGATCAGCAGGAGGTATTCCGGTGGATCGTCCCAATCGTCGTAAGCATCCTGTACATAGTTCTTGATCTGGGTATAACTGGTACCGATATCGGCGGTATTGGCCAGGTTGACAACATGTCCCTTGCGCCGCTTCCACTCGATAAGTGGCTCCAGATATGTTTCCGCCACGTTGGGGTAAACGATAAGGTAGGTACCGGGATAGGCGGGTTCATCGAAGATGTCACGGAGAGTGGGATTAGCTTCCTCCACCTGGTCGATGTTTATGATCAGATCGTGGTACAGAGCCCGCAGCGCTGAGGAGGGGCGGCTGTGATGTCTGGTTTTCTGATTTATCGTGTTGGTCCCGGCGAAAGTAACCCGGACCCGTAAACTATGGTAAACACGCAGTTCGCGGGTAACCGGGTTATACTGCACCGGCTGGAAAGTCAGACGGGCTACACGGTAATCACGCATGATGGCAGGTTCACCAAGCTGCAGCAGTTGTTCCGGGTAAAAGGCATCCTGCTGATAGATCGACTCATCGAGCTGGAAATAGGCCGGTTCCGGGTGCTCCCAGAAATCACCAGTCTGGACCGGAAACAGATCCAGATCCTGCTGGGTGGTGTACTGTGCGTCCAGCAACTGTACCTGGATATCAGACAGATCTGGAATGGCTACC
>JADHUQ010000149.1 GCA_016784425.1 Candidatus Delongbacteria bacterium
AAATCGATATCTTCACCGATGTCATAATCGATATCATCGGGCAGGTCTTCATCTTCGGAAGCAACAGGCACTGTCGGCAGAGCGGGGGGTGGCGCAACCTTCTCCTGAATTGTCTGCTCGACCTCTTCCACCTCGATCACCTGGATATCCAGATCCCGTTGCTGCACCTGGACCTTGATCTCTTTACTGATGACAAAGATCAGGATAAACAGCAGTACACCCAGGATTGCGCCCATCTCCAGCTGTTGCTGGTAGCGGAGCTTGATATCAAATTCAGGCAGTTTCTTGTATCGCATGCTCTCTCCCTGTCGCCCCTTACTTGAAACGGGTAGCGTAGACGATCCTTAACGCGGAGGCGTTGCGGAGGGCTACCTGAATATCGTTGACGATATTCATCTCCCCTTCCTGGTCCACCTTGAGTGCAACCAGCAGGCGGGGGTTGTCGATCAGTTTGGGGTAGACTATCTCGGAGATTCTCCGGGGTTCCACCAGCTGATCCTCAATCATTACCCTGCTTTTGCGGTCAGCCCAGACATAGCAGATATCCCGTTTACCCTGCTCGATCTTCTTGGTTACCACGGCTGAGGGAACTTTTACCGGTAGCCCGTCATACTGCTTGAAAACCGAGGAGACCATGAAGAAAATGATCAGCATGAAAACGATATCAGGCATCGAGGCTGTCGGTATGGAAACATGCAGTTCGCTTTTTTTGGAGATTTTCATGCTTATTCCCTCGGTTCCGCGATGGAAATTTTCGTTGCACCGGCCTGTTTCACCTGGTCCAGCACATCGATGAAGATCCCGTACTTGGTCAGCTTCCCGGTCAGAATAGAAAATATCTGCCGCGGACGACCGTTCTCATCAAGCGGACTCTGCTGCACGATCTGGGAGATTGTTTCTCTGACCTGCTGCAAACCCACGTTGGCATCATCGATCAAGACCTGACCGGCATCGTTGATGAGGATGTTGGTGATAATTTGAGTCTGCACCTTAAAGTCTTCCCCCATGGCAGGCAGTGTGAGAGAGATCCCCTTGTCGGAATCGATTGTGGTCGTCACCAGGAAGAAAATAAGCAGCAGAAATGCGATATCAGCCATGGAGGCGGTAGGAATCTCCGCCACCCGTGCCCGGCGTTCACCAACAAACATCTACTTGTTCTCCATTTCGATAAGGGTATCAACCATATCTACTGAAGCCTCTTCCATATCGATGATCAATTTGTCGATCTTAGCCTGGAAGTAGTTATGGAAAAACTGGGTTACTACCGCCGCCATCAGACCGAAGACGGTAGTCAACAACGCCACCTTGATACCACCGGCGACAATTGCCGGGGAGATGTCATTGGCCTTGGCGATTTCGTCGAAAGCGCTGATCATGCCCCATACTGTTCCCATGAAACCGAACATCGGCGCCAGAGAAGTGGCGGTACCGATCCAGGTTAATCCCCGCTCCAGGAAGGCCATCTCAATGGTGGCTGCATTCATCATGGCCTTCTCGACATTCTCGATGCCACGGTTGTAACGCAGCAGACCGGCGTGAATGATGGAAGCTACAGGACCCTTGGTGGAGGCGCAAATCTCAGTCGCCGCATCGACACCACCCGTATGGAGTGAGTCGGTGACCTGCTTCATGAACTTCTTGGTGTTAATCGAAGCCAATGTCAGGGAGACGAATTTAGCAATGATAATGGCGATTCCGAGCAGCAGGATAATGAGGATGGGGTACATGAAGCCCCCGCCTTCGATGAAATACTTGACCATCGGTAAACTCCTCTGTCTATGTTGTTTTCAGTGTTGCCTGGCTGATTCCTGAAATCCATGCGATACCACCGGGTAGCGTTTCACCAATTTTACGCGCGGGATACCCGGTCCGGCACCGTTCTTGCCTGACAGTCCCGTACCGCAATCGGTTCCCATCCCTCAGCTGGGTAAATTTCAAGAATCGGAACAAATCCGAGAAAAGCTACACGATCACCCGGTGAAAGTCAAACAATATTTGCGGACACAGGCTGTTCAGGGGCTGCAACAGCCCCTTCAGCCGCTCCGAAGGGGCGCGCGGGGATTTATAAGTGACACAGTTTAACAGCTAGGGGGCTATCAGCTGTGCGGCTTCATCAAAATGGAGCCTGGCCTCCTGCATTACATTGTCAATTTCCGCCAGTACCTGATAAAACTCCATCCTGCCCCAGCAGACACGAGCCAGTTCAGCTTTGATGGAATTACGGATGAAGTCCCGATCTTTCTGGAACTCCTCCTGAACCAGGGACACTTTTTCTGAACTGAACTCGATGAACTGGTCGAGGATGGCGTCAGTAACTTCAAATCCACCCAGGAAGTCATCCCAGTTCATTTCACAGACAGGTTGTTGTAGCCGATACTGGGTAGCGAAATCGAAAAACTGCCGGTTTGTGCGCAAGCGGGCGGCGTAGGGCGTCAACAGAATTGGTTCAATGAGAATATCTGGTGTTATCCCACCACCACCGTAAACCCGGCGTCCCTGCGGGGTGAAGAATACAGGCTTGTCGATAAGTGAATCGGGCAGACTGTTGGGATCTACATTATCGTAACCCTCCATCACATATTCTACGAGACCGTCGTCATAGGGTCGCTGGATGAGCCTTCCGGTTGGTGTGTAGTAGCGGGCGATGGTGATTCGTACCGCCGAGGAGTCCGGCAGCGGGATCTGACGTTGTACCAAACCCTTTCCAAAGGAGGTGACACCGGCAACCAGACCGCGATCCCAGTCCTGCAGGGCACCGGCTACAATTTCGGAGGCAGAGGCGGAACCATGATTGAGCAGTACGATCACCGGGTATTCTCGTTTGCGGACCCATTTGGATGAGTAATGGACTTCGTTAAACATCTTGAGTCTTCCCTGCGTGGAAACCACAATCCGGTCCGGTGGCAGGAAGAAATCGGTGACAGTGATCGCTTTTTCGAGATATCCTCCCGGATTGCCACGAAAATCGAGCAGCAGTTGTCGCATCCCCTCTGCTTCAAGGGTGTCGAGGGCGTTGGCGATTTCGGTATCGGTAGTAGCCATAAAACGGTTGACCCGCACATAACCGGTGCTGTCATCCAGCATGAAACTGGCAACCACGCTGTTGATTGGAATTTTGTCACGGGTAATAGTGAAATCGAGCGGTTCGTCCAATCCCTCCCGGCGTACTTTGATGGTGACCTGGGTGCCGCGCGGTCCTTTCAGTTTTCTCTGAACCTCTTCGTTTTTGATACCCCAGGTGGATTTACCCTCTATTTCGATAATCTGGTCACCGGGAGCCATCCCCAACTGGTCGGCGGGACTTCCGGGAATGGGGGAGACAACCCGGAGTATTTTATCCTGTATCTCAAAATAGATACCGATTCCTTCGAACTGACCGGCGAAGTCCTCTTTGACCTCACGCAGATCTGCCGGTGGAATATAGACTGAATGAGGGTCCAGCTTTTCCAGCATACCGGTGATGGCACCCTCCAGCAGATCACCCAGGTCTGCCTCTTCGACATAGTACTCCCGAATTACACCGAGAATCATCCGGATCTTATCAAACTGGAATCCGACCCCCTGGGATGAGGCAAATGTTGAACCAGCCAACCAACCGGCTCCACCGATAGTTGTAAGTAAAACCAGAATTAGCAGAACTCGTTTGCGCATGTTTTTCGGTTTCTCCATCATTTTACCGTTTTATTGAATTGTAACGCAATTTTCGTACCAGTGTGACGTGACAGCCGGCAACCCCCATCGCAGAGATCCTGGCACCCTTTCACTAATAACGAGTGAATAAAGCACTTAAGATGCAAAAGATTAGGGGGAGGGGAGTGATCTTCCAGCTGACGCGGGGGGCTGACCTGCCCCAACCTCCTCCCGATCCCCAGGTTGACGTCGGGGGCTGACGTTTTGCAAACCGATCAAAGACTGACGCCAGAGGGCTTATTCTAATCACCTGCAAACCTGCGAACAGTACTGACCCGGCAGCTGTTGCAGATGTCCGGCGAACTCCAGCTCCATCAACAGCAACGCCAGTTCCCCAGGTGGTAAACCTGTTCTCCGCTGCAGCTCGTCAACATGAAGCGAGGTTTCCTGTGCCAGGCATTCCATCACAGCCGCCTGAGACAAGGTCAAGGGGGGAAGTGAGGGAATTGTTCCGGCAACAGGAGCCGGATGATCTATAGACAGTGCGGTCAGTAGATCCTCGGGCTCCACCGCCAACAGAGCGCCCTGTTGCAGCAGGTGCAGGTTCCCGGCATATCTCTTGTCACCAATACACCCGGGCAGGGCGTAGACCTCGCGGTTCTCCTCAAGGGCCAGACGGGCGGTGATCAACGCACCACTGCGAACAGGCGCCTCCCCGACCAGAACCCCCGGCACCAGACCAGCCACAATGCGATTACGGCGGGGAAAGTTGCTCCCCTGTACCGCTGCCCCGGGCGGAAATTCACTCAACAGCAATCCCTCCACACCGATCCGGTCTTGCAGCTCCCGATTTTCTGCGGGAAAAGCGCTGTCGAGCCCTGTTCCCAGTACAGCTATAGTCGAACCACCATCCAGAGCGCCCTGGTGCGCTGCAGTATCAATCCCCCGCGCCAGCCCGCTGACTACAACCACACCCCTGGCTGCAATCTCCCGGGCAAACCGCCGGCAGATTTCCCGGCCAGCCCGGCTGGCGTTACGGGTGCCTACAATTCCCCACAATGGCTGCTGCAGCAACTCACGTTGCCCCCGGTAAAACAGCTGAGCGGGTGGAGAGTGTATCTGACGAAGCAACTCAGGATAATCACTATCGTGCCAGGCAATTCGTGAATAACTACCCCGCGCCAGATCGGTGGCAATATTATGGGCCAACCTGCGCATTTCCCGGCGGTGCAGGTGGCTGGGCCAGCGGGTATAGGGAAATTCCCTCCGCAGGAGGGACAGGGGTAATTGAAAAGGATTACGGCTCCCGGCCGCTAATTCAAGCAGGCGGCTGTAGTGATGGGCATTGGCGCCGGTGACCAGTGCCAGTTCGATTTCCAGCGTTTGCAGCAATAGTACTTCCTGATGAAGAAGGATACAGTCCGGGCGGGGTAGTGATTAGATGCCTGGGGTTGGGGATTGTTCCCGGAGGATGATTTCAGAGACACGGCGATTAATCAGAGGGCGATTTAACCAGCTGGATCTTGAAGGTCGAACTCATCATCCAGCAGCGGATTACGCATTGACGTGGCTTTCAGCGATTTCCAGGTTGGTATTCGCTCACTTCACCAGAAGCATCTTTCCGGTCGCAATCTGTTGTCCCTGCTGCAGACGCACCAGGTAAACACCGCTGGCGTGACCGTTGCCGTCAAAGGAGAAGATATGGCGACCGGCACCCGCATGACCGTCCAGTAGCACTGTGACCAGCTGTCCCCGCAGGTTGAAGACCTCAAGGCGGGTGGCTCCCTCAACCTGCAGCGTGAAATCGATGCTGGTGGTCGCATTAAACGGATTTGGGAAAACCCGGGTCAGGTTGAAAACGGCAGGCTGCGTCGGTGGCCCGGGAGCTCCT
>JADHUQ010000150.1 GCA_016784425.1 Candidatus Delongbacteria bacterium
CAGGTTGTACACAGTCAACTCGACTCGCTGTGGATGCAAGAGTGTGAACTCGATGGTAGTGGATGGATTGAAGGGGTTGGGGTGGTTTTGCATCAAGGCGATGCGATCAGGATTGAGGATCTGGATATGCTCAGGTGTTTCAGCGGAGTAGGTCCAATAGTTACCGACAGCCAGCGGCATGTAACCGTAACCGCCCTGCAGGGAGTACGATTCCAGATACAGCCAGAGAAAATCATCGTCATCATTCTGGTAGAAAAACTGTACCTGTCCAACCTGCGTGGCAAACCAGCGACTTCCATCGAAGCTGCTACCGGCGGAATCAATGAAGGCTATTTCCCAGCTGTTGAAAGTCCCCGCACCGACGGTAACCTCTACTTCCTGAAGCGCTTCTTCCAGAGTGGGCATGCCGCTGAAAATACCGACCCAGGATTCACCCACAACCAGACCCCCTGTCTTCACCAGGGTGTATGGAGCCGCCCAGAAAACCGGATCCCCACCATCGGTTGGCAGGTAGCCGTAACTCATTACCCAGTTTCCGTCAATTCGGAAGAGCTCGCTGCTCTGGTATTCCCCGTTACGGGTTACAGCCAGCTCGAACAGCTCCACATCGATCCCGTTTACATCATAGTATGCTTCTGTAGTTATTTCCATTTCAAACAGGTCTTGAGCGCCAGAGACGGTAACCAGAAGCAGTAACAACCCAAAGATAGCATTGACTTTCACAGTGACCTCCCATCTGTACGGTCTTTAGCTCAATTCACTTCTAAATACTCGAATCCATAGTGCCTTCCAAACAAATCCTGCTGAAGCTCGAGTAGCTGTGTCTGTCGTTTTTTTTATGCATCTTCAATTCTGGTATCTGGTTGTCCAGAGTTAACAGACTTGCTTTTTTCACAAAACTCACCATAAACAGTGCTGCTTCCGTGAAGCAGAACAAAAGTCGCTGAAGGGATACTATCGCATCTATGGGACAAAGAAGATCTTTACCTGTTCAAACAGCTATTTCAGGTACATCACTTTCCGCGAAGCTGGATAGCCGCCTGCGCTTAGTTCGACCATGTAGATCCCGGATGAAAGATCACTCGGAGACCAGATAGCGGTATGCCACCCCGCAGTCATGAACCCCTCCTGTATCACATCAACAAGCTGCCCCTGGATGTTGTAGATGGAGAGCTGGACACTTCCGGAAGTGGCGAGGCTGTATTCGATTGTGGTAGTAGGGTTGAAGGGGTTGGGGTAAGCGGGTGCCAGGACGAATTCAGTCATAACCAGTTCAGTTACCTGATCGCAGAAACCACAGAAAGACAAAGGTAGAAGTCCCTCATCATGAATACCGTTGTCGATCAGGTCCTCAAACGGTTCGCCGGAATCCCACTGACCGTTTGAATTCTCATCTGTGTATGGTTCCTCATCCAACAGAACCGGATAGTCTGGGGGTGGCTCCGGAATGGGGCCATCATACAGGAAGTAAAGCAGGTAGGAGCCAACTCCCGGGTCTGCGATCTCGCAATTGCTCAGCTCTATACGGATTGCGCCACTACCCTCGAAGATGATATCGTATTGCCCCCAGTCCCAGGCAATGATATCAACTATGACAATACCTGTGCCAGCGATGACATCAAAATCCCAGCCAACAGTGCTGCCTGGAAAGCAATCGACACCGATGAAGTCCCAGTCGCCAAACGTAACCTGACCGGCAACAGCAGCGGTGGTCAATACTGCACAGGTGATAACGACAGTCAGTAACTTTTTCATAGTCATCTCCTCGTACTCTATTTGTGTGAGGAAGCTTTACCTGTACTGTCCGCCTGCTCATCGGTCAGTACATCGGTTCCTACGATGAAGGTCCAGTTCCAGTCAGGACCGGCACTCATATCAACGATCTCATAGCCTTTACCTGGAACCAGTGAGGAAAGAGAGCCAACCCAGTGGCCACCGAGATAGAAAGCATTGAGCCAGACTGTTCCGGTGTAATGCTCTATGGCATCTCCGCCGGGGCGGGAGGGGTAGACAGGATGGAGGCCTGAACCTAAAAGGTTGTAGCAATCACCCTGAACACCGGACAGCATGCGCTGCATCGGCAACGGATTGGCTACGAAAGTTCGGACCGGCACACCAGGAATAGTGGTGCTGGCAATCATACCCATATTTACCACGGTGCCTGCCGGAATAACATCGCCGGCGAAAACCTTGGTTACATTACCGGCACCGTGACGGTTGTAAAAGAAGTAGGACTTGTAGTGATCAATACCGGTTATCGACCCGATCCAGGTTCCACCGGGGTTGCGCCACTTGTTCAACCATGCACCGGCAACATACTCTTCCAGCAGATCGGAAGCGTCGGGCACATCAGCCGGGCTGACACCACCGATGAACTGTGTGCCCCAGATTTCGGTGAAGTCGCCATCAGTCTCGGTACCACGCGGCTGAATCGTAATGTGATTTACTGTTCCAGGATCATCAGAGACTTCAATCGTAACAAATCCAACCGTGATCGAGGGTTCCGATTCGGTGGCAAATGTGACGGCAGCGACAGCGATAACAGCCAGCAATATGATCAGTCTATTCATTATTCTCCCCTTGTTCAGGCCCTGAGTAGAAAGACCGCCGAGGGTAGGATATTCTTGCAGGTATTCGATAAAAAAGGCAGAGCTTATCATGAAAACTCAATCCTCCTCCCAGGTAACTGTGAAGAAACCGTTGCCGCCGGGATAAGATCTGGTGTAGTAAGGTACCAATACAGTCGCTTCCAGGGGCCAAGCGCCGGAATTTGTCTCGGAGTAGTAGACATGGTAGCGATCAGCCTGCGGAACTGCCGTCCAGAACAGCTGAAGTTCTCCAGTGACGGCATAGGATATCCGGAGATCCTCAATGTTCTCACCCTCGCAGAAAGCAGTGGTATGCCCCATCACTCCACAGATATCGGTGCGACATGGCGATTGTAGCTGCAGGCGATAATCACCATTCTCCGGATCGCAGAAAAGCGGATCGGCGTCGATATTGTTTTCCCCTTCCCAACCGCCCTGGACATCAGAACAGCTGACGGTGGCTTCACCAGAAATTTCTCCAGGGGTATTCCCCCAGAGAATGCAGTTCTCTAGAACCGGGTTGGAATCAGTCGAATAAATTCCGCCACCATCGTCATCAGCTGTGTTTTCACTTATTGTTACATTGGTGAGTGTCGCACTGTTGCCATAACAATAAATCCCACCACCAACATAGAAAGCATGGTTGTAACTTATCAGCACACCGTCTAATACCAGATTGCAGTCCGATTGGCAATAGATGCCACCCCCCCAATATGCCCCATTCCCAGTTATCGTTACATTGGTAAGGACCGGATTGCTGACTCCACGGCAGGCAATTCCACCACCCCAGAAAACACCCAGATTGCCGCTTATCGTAACATTGCTCAGTGTCGGACAGCTGTTATGGCAATAGATCCCGGAGCCTGCACCCCACACTGCGTATACCGAATTATTAGTGATTATCACATTTGTAAGAGTGGGATTTGAACCAAGACAGCAAATTCCACCACCAGCACTACCTTCCGCTGGGCCTGCCAAATTATCAGTGATCATCACATTCGTAAGAGTGGGGTTTGAATAAAGACAGTGAATCCCACCCCCACCGCGATAACCTGTGTTACCACTTATCGTTACATCTATGAGTTGCGGGTTGGCAGTAAAAAAATAGATTCCACCTCCTACACTACTGAAGCCATTCTGAATGACGAAACCAGTTATAAGTGTACTGCTATCGATTATTCCGCCCAGATCCTCCTCAAAGCGTATTACACTCCCCAACGAGTCCCCGTCAATGATACAGTCCTCCTGCCCACTCCCGATCAACTTGATCCCATTAACAGCCGGCCAGATGATATTCTCCACGTAAGTGCCGGAGGCGACGAGGACTGTGTCACCCTCAACGGCTGTGTTGAGTCCTGCCTGGATGGTGGACTGATCATCAGGGATGTGAATGGTGGTGGCGAGAGATATCGCGCTAATGGTGGTGATGAGTAGGACCGATACAGCGAGTCTTCGCATAGTTATTCCAGTTACTTTATGTAGCTGACCTTGATGACTTCCCGCTCTCCGCCGGCACACAGCTCAACGAAGAAAATCCCTGATGACAAATGGGTTGGGGACCAAGTTACGCTGTGCTGCCCCGCTGGCATGAATCCATCCTGTATTTCGTAGATCAGCTGGCCACGGATGTTGTAAACGGAGAGCTGGACACTTCCGGAAGTGGCGAGGCTGTATTCGATTGTGGTCGACGGGTTGAAGGGATTGGGGTAGGCGTCAGCAAGGTAGAATCCTGATGGTTCAGCGATCAGATCCTCGACGCCCTCCCCTTCGCAAGTCTCCCCTGTATACCCCATGAATCCGCAGATATCAGTGCGGCAGGGAGAATCTAGTTGTAGTCGATAGTCACCGTTTTCCGGATCGCAGAATAGGGGGTCTGTGTCGAGGTTGTTCTCCAGCCAGTATACATAGCCGTTGTCGTTGGCTTCGATGCCTGCTTCACCGCCTTCGATGTCACTGCAAGAAATAGTGATGGAATTTGGTTCACTAATGTCGAGAAAAAACAATTCCTGAGGCGTGTTATGCCAGAGGATACTGTTTTCTACAGACAGATTGGAATTTGACCAGCAAAACAAACCGCCACCTTCAGAATATGCCGTGTTGTAACTCATCGTCACATGTTCCAAGCTCAGGAAAGAGTTGTAATAGCAATGGATTCCACCGCCACGATACTCGGCTGTGTTATTGGTAATTTCAACATTAACAAAGTGTGGATTGGAGTTATTCCAACTGCAGATCCCGCCACCATAGTTAGCGTAATTTCCAGTTACTGTCACATTAATGAAACTCGGATTGGAGGCGAGCCAGAGGTACACTCCACCGCCATTAACGGCTATATTGTCTGCGATAACGACACATTCCAGATCTGGACTGGACTCTTCGCAATAGATTCCACCGCCATAATTAGGGGCCCAATTGTTTCTAATCGTCACATTTACCAGAGTCGGACTGGAATACCGGCAAGCAATCCCGCCGCCTTTATCAGAAGCGAATCTGTTATAGTTACATTTGCCAGACTTGGGTTTGAATCCCAAAAGTATATTCCGCCACCAGCATCGTTCGGATAGTCTACCTGTGCCGATCCGTTTTGAATGGTAAAACCGTCTATAAGCGTGCTCGAATCAATAATCCCACCCAGCTCCTCTTCAAACCGCACCACGCTTCCTTCCTGATTGCCATCGATAATACAATCCTCTTCACCACTCCCGATCAATTTGATCCCGTTGACCGCAGGCCAGATGATGTTCTCGAAATATGTACCGGATGCTACGAGGACAGTATCGCCTTCAACAGCAGTGTTAAGTCCTGCCTGAATGGATGACTGATCATCGGGGACGTGGATGGTGGTGGCGTAAGAGGTCGGAGTGAATCCGACCATCAGGAAGGAGATAAGGAAAAACCTTCGCAAAATAC
>JADHUQ010000151.1 GCA_016784425.1 Candidatus Delongbacteria bacterium
GGAAAACGAAAACGATTGTACGAATATATGAGGTTGCGACCCGCTGGATTTCCAGATCGGGGGTGAAGATAAAGAAGACATAGGGCGCTATCAGCCAGAAAATCACACCGCAGCTGACACCGATGATAACGGCTGTCCCCATACCATAACGCACGATCACCCGGATGAGATCGAGACGACGGGCACCGTAAAACATCCCCACCAGTGTCACCAGTGCCATGGCGATGGAGATAACCGGTAGAAAGTAGATCTGATCGAGTCTGATTGCCACCTGGTAACCGGCGACCGCGGCAGGAGAAAAGTGGATCAGGATGAAATTGAAGATACCCCCGCCAAACGACATGATTACCATCGACATCGATGCCGGTAAACCGATCCGGAGTATACTTCGCAGGATAGTGCTGTTAAAACGGAACACGGCCGGGCGCAACCGCAACTGGATTCGACGGCGGACGAACACCATGTACACGAACACCAGTGACACCAGCAACTGACTGATAAAGGTAGCCCAGGCTGCTCCCCGGACACCCCAGCCACAACT
This sequence comes from Candidatus Delongbacteria bacterium, assembly GCA_016784425.1. Classification (GTDB taxonomy): domain Bacteria; phylum CAIWAD01; class CAIWAD01; order BS150m-G50; family BS150m-G50; genus BS150m-G50. Next base: position 542 of record JADHUQ010000151.1, read on the forward strand.
GAAGATCAGTATCGGGTCGAGAATAACATTGAGAATAGTCCCACCACTCTGGATAATGACCGGCAGGCGGGTATCTCCTTCACCATTGTAGATCGAGCGAAACATGACCGCAGTGGAGGCGAAGATAAACCCGGCGGCAATTATACTGAAATACTGACTCGCCTGATCCAAAAGCTCTGGTGTTACGCCGATCAGGGTCAGCAGCGGTACGGCCCAGATCAACCCCCCGACGGTAAAGATGCCGCCCAGGACTATTCCCAGCAGCAGGCCATGTTCGGCGGCATTCTCCGCATCCCCGATATTACCGGCACCGATGGAACGGGCGATGACGGCTGTCAGTCCGGAACCCAGTCCGAAGGTGATACCCACCGCAAAAAAGATGATCGGGAAGTTGAAGGAGATCGCCGCGATAGCGTCAGCTGAGATCCGCCCGACGAAGATCATATCCGCAATGCTGTAAGCAGTTTGCACCAGCATACCATACAGCACCGGTAGCGCCAGGGTCCAGAGTGCGCGGCGGGGATTGGCTTTAAATGCTTCGAGTCGCTGGTTGTTGTGTTCTCTCAAACAGTATCCGGTTTCTGATTGCGGGTGACGGCAGGTACAGCAGTCTGGTCAGAGCCTGTGTCAAAAAGAAAAGATAACAGCCTGCAGGTAATTTCCGAGGAAAGAGAGGGTATGGAACTTTCTCCTTTCCAGCTCAATCAGCTGCCATGGAGCGTCATAAGGCTCACGGTCGATTAACAGAGTTCCGGCGGATGGCTGACTGAAGAAATGCTGGTAATGACAGTGACGCGACAGCCTGAGGTTTCACCTCTACTTGCCTTTCGACTTGCTTTTAGGCTTAGCTTTCGCAGTTGCCTTACCCTTACCCGCAGTTGTTTTGGGTTTGGATTTCGCAGTAGTGGTCTTCTTTGCTTTCTGAGTCTTAGGCATTCGATCACCTCCTTTTCTGATGCTGGTTGCATCTAACTTATTTCCCAATTAGCAACCGACAAACGGGGGCGATCTTACGGCACAGAAAGACAGGCTGCCGCGTCACATTGTCACTTAGAGCTGCTTATACTGCCTCTGTCATACTACTCGACCTGTTTAAAAGATCTTCAGCTGCACCTCAGAAATATCATGTGATCTTTCCAGACAAGTACAACAGACCGGAGGAGATAACCACTATGATTGTCAGGGTGTCTTAAGCAGTCCTGAAACAGCACGAAATTTGAACTGTCAGGGTAATAATGCAACTGAAAGATATTTTATTAGAATATTTTTACTGCGGGGAGAATGCCGTTTGCCAGGTGCAATCAGTGGTAGCCTGACAGTATTCAGTGAATACCAACAAGAGTATTGCTGCTGCATAAAAAAGCCAACCTTGCAGCTGGCTTTCTTTACTGGGATGCAGGGATTCGAACCCCGATTCCACGGTCCAGAGCCGTGTGTCCTGCCATTGGACGACATCCCAAAATCAGGTGACCATTTTAGAGGCTGACCTCAATGAATGCAAGTGTTTTGTGGTTGCGCTCCATTTTCCAGTCGCTGGGTGTGTATCACGCCCCCGAGCCGTTACCATACGTCTCCGTGAAGGTCCCGTATCTCCAACCTCAGTCTGGCTCCTTCTGGCAATGGACCGGAGCAGAACTGTTCTTTTACACCCGCCCCATTGAGGCCGCCACTATGCCAGCTGACTGAGCCGGCCCGGTCCCGCACCCACCAGCTGCCTACCAGTCCCCGCCAACCTGTCACCTCCAGTTGTTCCTGCTGCTGTGGTGAAGGATCATCAAACAACAGTTCCACCAGCTCCAGGCAGTTGCGCCCCTGCAGTGTACGACGTCGCCAGACAATCCGAGGCTGCTCGTTGAAATTGAGGCGACGCCTGCCTGCCGATTTTCCGCCAGCCAGCTCATGCGGAATACTCCTGACGGTCAACACCACCCCCAGGGTCGAAGCCACCCGGTGCCACCCCTCACGCTGCATCCGGTCGCTTCCGGTTGTCAGGATTTCCAGTCGCCTGAAGCCATCTGCGTGGCAGGCGGTTATCACCCTGCGACCGGCAGTTTGGGATAAAGTCTCACTTAGACCGACCACCAGCAGGGCGGTATCACCCCGGACACCGTGATACATTTTACCAGTGACCACGGCGGCGGAGCGCTGGTGAAGCAACACCTGTTTAAACCGGGTCACTTCGTTATTCCAGACAAACCTGAACCATTGTTTCCGCTCCGCCGGTTGTAATGATTGCAGTTCGAATGCTCTGCGGGGTTGCAATTCCAGCAAACGTTGTTGTATCACAGCGATGGCGAGTGGTGAACCATCCAGTCCTATCCAACGCCGCTGCAACTTCTCCGCAGCCACCAGCGCAGTTCCGGAACCGGCATAGGGGTCCAGCACCAGATCACCGGGATCGCTGGAGGCCTTAATAATTCGTTCCAACAGCTCCACCGGCTTCTGTGTTGGATAGGCCACTCTTTCCGGTTGGTTGCCCCGCAAGGCGGGAATGTCCCAGACATCACGCATGTTCGCCAGTGTATAAATCCCCTGTTCGTCCTCGTGCAGTTCAATATTGCTGAAGCCGTAACGATGCTTCAGGTAGGATTTTTCCTGCTGACGGTGCCAGCGCGCTTTTGAGGGATCCTTCACATAGAACAGCAGGGTGTCGTGTTTGCGTCCGAATCCAAGCCGTTCCGGCATCCCTCCAGTCCGGTAGTACCAGATGATCTCGTTGACGAAAGAGCGTGATCCGAAAATCTCATCCAGCAGTAAACGGGCGACCGGCGCCATCCGGTAATCCAGATGGAGATACAGCGAACCGCTCTCTGCAAGCAGCTCCCGTGCCAGCGACAGCCGCTCTTCCAGATGGTTGAGGTAGCTCCCCTCGCTGTGTTGCCAGTTGTCCCGGTAAGCGGTCACGCTGGAAGCTCCCCCCGCCTTTCCAGTGGGCTGACGAAAGTGGTTACCGGTGGCAAAAGGGGGGTCGAGGTAGATCAGTTGTACCTTACCCCGCAGGTTTGCCAGCAGGTGACGGAGACCAAGTCCATTATCGCCCTGCAACAGCAGGTTGGGGACCGTCTGTGCCACACGGGTGGCATCGGTGCTGGTGACGGCTGGAAATGTCAGCCGCGGGAGTTCGCCCAGCGATGCTGCTGTGTGTTCCACCAACGGGTGTCGTCCGGGCCAGCTGAGTTGCAGGCCGGTATTATTAACCATAAGGACAGCTTTCCGTCCGCAGACTTACCCCGTGCCTGAACCTGCTACTATGGCCTGTTGCGAGCGCTTCGTTTCCAGGGGGGGATTTCCTTGGAGCGATAGAATATATTCAATAAGTTGCGAGATCAAAATCAGCATTTTTGGTGATACCTGGAGCGGGGCCTAACCGCTACATCAACGATATGTATCACCAGCAGTATTTCCTGGACCAGATTGATATCGTCCATTTGCAGGGAAATACTCAGTTACCTTAAGCAGGAGGATTGAATGACCAGTGTCACCACCGGTAAAATGGAATTTTCTTCACGGCGCGGCGTATTCATAAAGGCGGCAACAGCCGCTGCAGAGCTGCCTGTTCCCCCGGCAGAGTTTCTCAGGCATATCGAGGACTACGACCTGATCTACCGTACACTATGTGGTATTCTCTTCAATTTCGTACCACAATCAGGGCATCCTGGTGGCAGCATTTCATCAGGACGGGTTGTAGAGTCCCTGCTCTTCAACAGTATGGATTACACCATGGGTGACCCGGATCGCCATGATGCAGATCTTATCTCCTATGCGGCCGGACACAAGGCAATGGGACTGTACGGCATGTGGGCGCTGCGCAACGAGATCCAGAAGCAGCACGATGAGTCGGTTCTGCCCAGGGATGAACGACATCAACTGCGACTGGAAGACCTGCTGGGCTTCCGTCGCAATCCGACACAACACACACCACTCTTCAAGAAATTCAAGGCCAAACCGCTGGACGGTCACCCGGCGCCGCTGGTACCTTTCATCAAGCTGTCTACCGGTGCTTCCGGTGTCGGTATCGGCTCTTCTTTCGGCCTTGCTTTCGGGGCTCGCGATTATTTTGCCGACCAGGCACCCTTTGTACACATGATCGAAGGTGAAGGGGGGTTGACCCCGGGACGCGCCCAGGAGGCGATGGCAACGGCTGCAACCGCCCAGGTCAACAACATCATCATGCATCTGGATTGGAATCAGGCTTCAATCGATTCCGACAAGGTTTGCCGCGAGGGGGAGGAACCGGGTGATTATGTCCAATGGAATCCGCTTGAGTTGGCCTGGCTGCACGACTGGAATGTGATCTATGTCGAGGATGGTTTTGACTATCGGCAGATTCTGGCCGCTCAGCAGGTGGCGATCAGTAAACTCAACGACCAACCCACCTGTATTGTCTATCGTACCGTCAAAGGCTGGAAATACGGGATCGAAGGTCGGAAGTCACACGGCGCCGGTCACAAGTTCTGTTCACCGGAATTCTATAACTACCTGCAGCCTTTTGAGGAACGTTTCAAAGTGAGCTTCCCCCGTTTTGAAGGTGACAAATCCGATGACGCAGTCGAAGCGCTGTTTTACGAACAGTTGTTGCTGATACGCCAGGTGTTTGCCGACAATCCGGAACTGGTCAGCTATCTCGGTGACAGGCTGGACCAGGCCGCTGCTCGTCTGGAGGCTCTCAATCGCCAGCCGCGGGAAGATGCACCCCGGGTGGCCAACATCTACAAGCAAGATCCCCTGCAGCAGCCGACAGAGCTGATTACCGCCGTGGGTGGCTCTACCACCCTGCGTGCCGCTCTCGGTGATACGCTGGGTTATCTTAACAGGCAATCCGGCGGTTCTATCCTGGTGGCCGCCGCCGATCTCTATGGCTCCACCAGTATCAGTAACGCTAATGCCGGTTATGCCGGAGGTTTCTGGAACGCTGTCAGTAACAGCTCCTCCCGCCAGTTGTCAATCGGCGG
>JADHUQ010000152.1 GCA_016784425.1 Candidatus Delongbacteria bacterium
CTTCTTCCGGTGTCATCCAATGCGGCAGGGAGTTAGGGTGATCCGCGTTCCAGGTGGCAGTGCGGGTAACGAGATCATCATCAACTGTCGTTGCCGGTAATGGCAGAGCGCACAGCAACAGTATCAAGGACAACAAGTTGAATTTCCTCATGAGGACATCTCCTTTGGACTTGCAGGATTTGCGATCTGTTCCTGGGAACCATAGTTCCTGTCGTAAAGCGGTAAGCAGCTCAGTGACTGCCAGCCGGGTGCTGAAACAGGTGGGGAAACTCCGATTTCCCGTTTTCCCGCGGACAGGTGTATCGCCAGTTCCAGGCGGGGCACCTGAGAACGTTACCGCTTCAGTACTGGAACATCAATCCCAAAAGCAGTGCCCGTCATGTTTTTCAGCTGTATGCGTCTTGCGTCTCTGTCAAAAAAGTGCTACCTAATGCTGAGCGCTCAGGATCTGGTGACAGTTCGATTCAGGAAGTGTTACTGGAGGTAGTATGAAGACAACGACATTCCTTCTCACCCTGCTGCTGCTGGCCGTTGTTCCCACCGGGCCAACCTTCGCCGTCGACAGCCTTAATGTGAATCTGGTCGGGAGACTCAACCTCTGCTGGGACAACACCGGGGATCTTGCACTTCAGGATGGGCTGGTGTACATGTCAGCTGGTAACAGCGGCGTGCGGATTCTGGATGTTACCCAACCGGAGCAACCGCTGGAAATCGGCTGGTGTGATACATGGAGCAGCGCCACCTCTGTAGCGGTGGCAGACAACTACGCCTATGTGGCAACCTACTTCGGTGGTTTCTTCACCTTTGATGTTTCTGATCCGCTACACCCGATCCAGACCAATTGGCAGGAACTGGAGTACATGCTCAGCGAGGTCATCGTTCAGGATGGCTATCTCTGGCTGGCGGGTCGCTGGTACGGGCTTTACATTTTTGCTCTGGATGATCCGGCAGCTCCCGAGTTGATCGGGACCTGTGAGACAGCCGGGAGTGAGACCTTTGATCTGGCCGTGAGCGACACGCTCGCTTTTCTGATCGACGGTCATCAGGGCTTGCATGTTGTCAACGTGGCTGATCCCACGCAACCGGTGGAGATCGGTTCCTGTATGGTGCCCAGTACCTCCTGGGGGGTAGCGGCAGGGAGCGAGTGGGTTTATGTGGCTTCCAATCAGCTCCATGTGGTTGATATCACACCACCACAGTCACCCTGGGTGCACAGCAGCTGGTCACCGGACTGCTACGCCACCGGGGTTGAGATTCACAACGAACATATCTGGGTCACCAGTAACAGCGGTCTCTTTATCGCCAGCATCGCCAATCCTGCCTACCCTGCCGCGGTGGGTTCGCTGGAAGATTCCTATGCCAACGGCATCGCTTTTGACGGTGATCTCGCCTGTCTTTCCGCCGGCAACGCTTCCGGATTACGCACCCTGAATATCGCCGATCCCGCAGCAGTCGTCGAGCTGGGTAGTCTGGCCCGGCCGCTGAAAGCCGATCGACTGGTCGTTGATGGTGATCTGGCCGTCATCGTTCTTGACGGATATTTGCAGCCATACACCGACGGTTTGATGCTGGTTGATATCTCCAATCCCTCGCTGCCGTTGATCAGCGGTACCCTCGAGCTGGAGACCAACCTGGCGGGGATTGCCATGCAGGATGACTATGCCTTTGCGGCCGCCAGCGGAGAGGGTTTGAAGGTGATCGATATCTCCAACCCTGAGCAACCGTTCCTCGCGGCGGTTTATGATACAACCACCCCGTACTCAGACATTGCCTTGCGTGAGGGGTACGCCTTTGTGGCGGTGCCGCAGGAGGGGTTGCGCGCCCTCGATATCTCTTCGCCCCTGAATCCCTCGACGATAGGTATACTCGGTATCGCGGACGGCACTTTCCGCCTCGCGCTGGCTGGTGACCTGGCCTGCGTGCTGGGGCAGGGCTTTAATGTAGTTGATGTCTCGGATCCCTGGGTAATGGAGATGCGCGGTTCTACCAACGACTTTCCCGGGATGCCCTGCTATGTGGCTGCCAGTGGAAGCGTAGCCTGTGTTGTCTGGCAGGAGGATGGCAACGGTGGTGTGGCAATGGTCGATATCAGCGACCCCGATAATCCGCAGACCCGTGGCTGGATCACAACTCCGGGAGGCGATTGTGCCAGCGGGGTGGTGATCAGAGATCACTATGCCTGTGTGGCCGATCAGTATGGTGATGTGCAGATTGTCGATTTTTCCGATCTGGACAACCCGGTTGTCACCGGTTATTATCCGATGCCGGACCGCACCTGCGATGTTGCCTGGCATGAGGATGGTACTATCTATGCGGTTGATGGTAATGACCTGGAAGCGCTTGATTTTACACTGCTGGAAGCGGTGAGCCAGTCACCGACGGCACCGGATCAATTTGCCCTGCTGCAGGCCTGGCCCAACCCCTTCAATGACCAGATAACCCTGGAGGTCAGCCTGACCGAGCCGGGCAGGGTCAGCCTGGAAGTCTACGATCTGCTGGGGCGTCAGGTCGATCGGCTGCAACCGGGAGCGCTGCCGGCAGGCAGCAGCCATCTCACCTGGAGTGGCGCCGGAAGTTCCGGTATCTACTTTGTGCAGCTGCTGGTGAATAGCGAACCACACGACCTGTTGAAAGTGACACAGGTGAAGTAAGAACAAACCGGCTCTCGAATCTGATCTTTGTGAGACAACTTCTCAGAGGTGTCTGGTTGCCTCCCGTCGGGTGAGACCTGACATCCGGTCACCATTAAGGCTGATGAAAGCGCGGACAGCGTCAGCGCTACCCTGGCATGCTGGCGTAACGCCCAGCCGGTCGCCAGGTGGACCCACCCAATATATCTCCCGCAACCCCCTTCCCGAATTGCATCTCCCGGCCTCCAGAGCTATCTTGGATTGATATTAATGTAGCTGCAAAGCCTACCCCTGAAGGAGCCGGTCATGTTAAAGCGTTGTATCACGTTCTCCCTCTTACTGCTGGTGACCTGCCATGCTTTTTCCCAGGTGCATACAACTTATCACTGGCATCTGCAGCAACCGATCTACTGGCCGGAGGTGAGCGAGCTCAACAACCTCACCTGCGAAAAAGCCTGGGAATCGATCCAGCATATCAACGGTGGCTATCCCCATCCGCAGAATGATGTGGAGCAGATCTTCACGATTGCCGACCGGCAGGCCGCCTACCAGTGGCGGGTGCGTGATGCCATCGCCGGTATGAGTGGCAATGACGCCGGTGCCCAGATCAGCTACATGGGCTGTCTGGCCGAGAATGTGAGCAGCCTCGGCAGTCATTCCAGCTACGGCTATTCCCCCTCCTGGAACAGCGCTAACCAGCAGGCACGCGGCTGGACGACCAGCGGTGGTCAACCCCGACTCGACATCGTGATCGTGCCCTATCATCACGCCCTCGCACCACTTATCGACGAGAACGCCCTGCGCAAGGAGATCCAGCTCTACCAGGCGGCCTACGCTGATCTCTGGGGAAGCACCCCCACCGCTTCCAGCGGGTTTTTCCCACCGGAACTGGCTTTCAGCCCCCGCATTATCCAGGTGCTGGTCGAGGAGGGGATCGACTGGGTGTTCGTACCCAACAATCATCTCTCTCGTGCCTGTGAGAACTTCCCGCTGGTGCTCGGTACCGGCGGCGAGAACTGTGATCCCCCCAATCGCGCCGACCAGTTGAATCCCGCCAGTGGCAGCTGGTTCTCTCTCTACATCGACCGCGGCTGTACCCCGACCAATGCGGTACCCTTCGCTTACACACCCCACCGGGCGCGTCATATCGATCCCGACACCGGCATTCCCTACGATATCACCGTGGTCCCGGTGGCGCAGGCGATGAGCTGGGAAGATGGTTACCAGATGTACGGTGTCAACGATATCAACCAGATCGCCTGGGCTTCCGATCCGGTGCACCCGATGTTGATCTCCCTGGCTCATGATGGTGACAATGCCTGGGGCGGCGGCTACTCCTACTATATGGAAAGTGTACCCAACTTCACCACCCAGGCGCTGGCACAGGGCTACGCACCGACGGTGGTGGAGCATTATCTGGCACAGTTTCCGGTAGATCCAACTGATCTGATCCATATCGAGGATGGCGCCTGGGTCAACGCCGACGGTGATTTCGGCCATCCCGCCTATATCAACTGGAACTGGCCGCTGGTGGGCCCGGGTGGCGATTTCGACATCCCCGGTGGCTGGGCGGAGGATGAACGCAACTGGGCTGTCATCACCGCCGCGCAGAACCGGGTCGATACCGCCGAGCAGCTGGCCGGTTATATTGATATCAATCATATTCTCGATCCCACCACAGGGGGGGCATCCCAGGCTGAACTGGCCTGGCATTTTTTCCTGCCGGCGCTTACCAGTGGATATATGTATTACGGCAACTCGCTGGATATGGAGGTAAAGCCCACCATTGCCTGCAACAACGCGGTGTATCACGCCGATCAGGTTATCGGTGACGGTAGCGGCGACCAGACCCCTCCCACCATCTGGTTACCGCAACAGCTGCCCCACAACCCCGGTGCCACAGGTTACGGCCCGCTCTGGGGCTATCAGCAGGTGCAGCACGACCGCGACTTCTACATCTGGACTTTCGTCTATGATGTCTCCGGTGTCGCCACGGTCAATCTCCGTTACCGTCTGGATCTGGACGGTGAGAATTCACTGGATAACCACGACAATGAGGTCTATGCGGACGGCCCCGGTGTGACCAGCTGGCGTACACTGCCGCTGCAGCTGCGCAGTTTCCCGACCGGCAATGTTTACAACGATCCCGACATCGACTTTTTCGAGCTGCCGCAGTATATCGCGGATGAATACTGGATCCATGTCACCGCACCGGAACTGGTTGAAACCGGTAATGTCCTGATCGACTACTATGTGGAGGCGATGGACAACCAGGGGCTGATTAAACGTTCGCCGTTACGTCACACCTGGATCGGCGATGGCAGCGGCTCCGGCGATGGTGGCGACGCAGTCAGCTGGTATCCTCTGGAACCGGAAGCTGGTGGCGAACTGACTATCGGCTATGATCCGGTGGCAGGCAGTCTCCCGGACGACACCAGCCCGGTCTACATCCACATCGGGCACAGCGGCTGGCAGAATGTGATCTCCCCCGATCCGGTGATGGCTTTCAATCCTGACAGCAACCTCTGGGAGTATCTCTATGCGATTCCCGGCTGGGCGACCGCGGTTGATTTTGTATTCAATGACGGCGGCGGCAACTGGGACAACAACAACGGTCAGGACTGGCATGTGTCGGTGACCGGCGGTGGTAATCCCGGTTACGAGATGGATGGACAGCTGGATGGCACCGCTCAACTACTCTCTTCCACCGGTGGACGCGATCTCTGGGCGGATCACAACGACGAACTGCTCTACCTGGCTTGCACACCGGCAGCTTCAGCGGGCACCGACCACTT
>JADHUQ010000153.1 GCA_016784425.1 Candidatus Delongbacteria bacterium
ATGACCATTACCATTCGTTCAGCGGGTTCTATCGCCGCTGGTGGGTTATCGGCTTGCTGTTGCTGGTCCAGCTGCTGTCGCAGCGCTGGGGTACGCCCATCCCGGACTACGACCCCACAACTGTCTCACAGTTTCCCCTGTTTGCACCGCAAGGTCTGGATTGTCCCTATCTCGATCTTGAACCGCAGTACGCACCTCACTGGGTAAGCAAGGTTTCTCTGATTCAATATCTCACCGCCAGTCTGCTTCTGCTATGGGGATTCCGGCGCTGGCGCAGACAGCAGGCTTGAGCAGTTGTATCACGTTCCGAATTTTCCCTCTTTGGTCCCTTTGCTTTGCGGTTTCCTTTCCACTCTGCCACCAGGTTTGTACTTTTCAACATGGCTGCTACTCCGGTCTCAACCTATCTGGCCCGGGTGAAAAAGCGTAACCCCGGTTATGAAGTGCTGTTTCAAAAACGGCTGACACCGGTTGCCCCCCGGTTTGGTGACCTGCCGCTTTCCGAACCGCTGCGCGCCATGCTGGATCACCTCGGGGTGGAGCAGCTTTACAGTCACCAGACTGAAGCGCTGGCGCAGTTCCGCACCGGCCGGGATCTGATTATCAGCACCCCCACCGCCAGCGGCAAGACCTTGACCTATACTCTGCCGTTGCTGGAGCTGCTGGAACAGGACCCCGAAGCCAGAGCCCTGCTGATGTTCCCCCTCAAGTCGCTCGCCCAGGATCAACTCCGCTGGTTCAACCGGGTTGCCGCCGCCCCCGGTTCGGAACTCACCGCAGCCATCTATGACGGCGATACCACCCCCCACCGGCGTCGCTCGATCAAGGCCAAACAGCCCAACCTGCTGTTGACCAATCCTGACATGTTGCATTACACCCTGCTGCCGCAACACCCCTCCTGGCAGAAATTCTTTCAGAATCTGCAACTGGTGATCCTGGACGAGGTTCATGTCTATCGTGGTGTGTTCGGTGCCCATGTCATGCATATCATCAAAAGACTGCTGCGTATTGCCAGCTACTACGGCGCCTCACCCCGATTTCTGCTCAGTTCCGCTACGGTGGCCAATGTGCAGGAGTTGGGTGAGTCCCTGCTGGGCCGGGAAGTGACCGTCATCGATCGCTCCGGCGGCGCTACCCCTGAAAAGCAGTTCCTCTTCATCAACCCCGCCGAGGATAAACCGTTCTACCGGGTCAGCCTGGAGCTTTTCCTGGAGGCGATTAAAAGCGGTATCCGCACGATTCTCTTCACCCAGTCGCGTCGGTTGACGGAAGCGCTCTATGCCAATATTCGCCGCTTCCACAAGCCGCTGGCCCCCCGGGTCGCTGCCTACCGGGCCGGTTTTCGAGCACAGGAGCGACGCGAGATTGAGGAGCGTCTGAAAGAGGGAGAACTGCTGGGAGTGATCACCACCTCCGCGCTTGAACTGGGTATCGACATCGGCGGACTGGATCTCTGCATCCTGGCTGGTTATCCCGGTACCCTGATTTCAACCTGGCAAAGGGCCGGCAGGGTGGGGCGGGCCGGTGTACCAGCTCTGGTGCTGCTGGTAGCAGGTGACGACGCCCTGGACCAGTACTTCATGCGGGAACCGGAGACCCTGTTTGAGCAGAGTTTCGAGCGGGCCATCATCGGGAGCGACAACAGGATTATACGGCGCGATCACCTGGTCTGTGCCGCTGCGGAACTGGCCTTAACGCCCGACGATCCCCAGTATCCCACCGGGGAGTTCAGTACCGACCTGCAACAGCTGCGTGAGAACGGGCGGTTGGATGAGGTTGCCGGAGGCAAACAGTACTTCCCGGTCAACCAGCGACCACAGCAGGAGGTGCAGATCCGCGCGATCGGGGAGAGTTATTCCATTCACCACTGGCGCACCGGCAAGCTGATCGGTACCGTTTCGGGGGGGCAGGCGTTCAGTGAGTGCCATACCGGGGCGGTTTATCTGCATCAGGGACGCCAGTATCTGATCGAGGAGTTGGATCTTGGCACTCACAAGATCAGCGCCCGACCGGTGGATGTTAACTTCTACACCCAGCCTTTATCGGAAAAAGAGATACGGGTGCTGGAGGTTGAACGGGATCAGGAATGGCACGCTCTACAGGTCTACGAAGGGGAGCTTGAGGTCAAAACACAGATTACCGGTTTTCAGAAAAGAGACATGCGCTCCCGCGAACTTATCTCCACCCACCAGCTGGAGGGGTTGCCCCCTCTGGAGTTCCAGACCCGCGGTATCTGGCTCAGGATACCACCACAGCTGGAGCAGGAACTGGTAGAGGCAGAGGAGCACTTCATGGGCAGTCTGCATGCCATTGAGCACGCCAGTCTGGCTCTGACACCCCTGTTTGCTCTCTGTGACCGCAATGATGTCGGCGGTATCTGTTTCACCCATCATGAAGATGTGGATGATGCCGCGATATTTTTCTACGATGGTTACCCCGGCGGCATCGGTATCTTCAACAAGCTCTACGGATTGCTGGACCAGTGGTTGCCCCGGGTCAGACAACTGATTGCCGAATGCGATTGTACGGAAGGGTGTCCCTCCTGTGTTCACTCACCTAAATGTGGATCCGGTAATCGACCCTTATCAAAAACCGGCGCGGTGCAGCTGCTCGACCGTGCCCTGGAGCTGACCGCCCAACCAGTTAAACCTGTTAAAACACGCAAGCGGGCAACCAGCCGGAAACCGGTTGTACCGCAGCTGCCGCCTTTGAGTGATAGCGAGCTGACGCAGCTCTGGGGAGACCGTAAAATCCTGGTCTTCGATCTGGAAACCCGCTTCTCCGCTGCCGAAGTCGGGGGGTGGCACAACGCCCATCGTATGCGGATATCGGTTGCTGTAACCCTGGATGTAGTCACCGGTGAGTATTGCGCCTGGGAGGAGGAGCAGGTCGACCAGCTGCTGGAGGAGTTGATGGCGGCCGATATTGTGGTCGGTTTCAACAGCGAGCGATTTGACTTTAATGTCCTGAAAGGATATCTACCCTTTGCACTCAAAATCCGGCAATCACTGGACCTGCTGAAGCAACTCCGCCGTTCCAGCGGGAGGAGCGCCGGACTCAACGCCCTGGCCAGCGCTACCCTCAAACTGGGCAAGTCGGCTGACGGTCTGCAGGCACTGGAATGGTGGCGCGAGGGCAAGATCGACCAGATCCGCGCTTACTGCCAGAAAGATGTCGAAGTAACCTGGCGTCTGTTTGAACACGCCGTGCGTCATGGCTGGTTATATCTGCCCGGAGCGGGTGGGGAACCGGAGCGGGTAAATATTGACCTGCGAACAGAACTCGCTTCAGGAAACCTGGAAGAGCCAGCCGCACCACTGGAAGCGAAACCAGTTGAAACCAGCTCAGGCCAGGATTGATCGAAAGGAATCGCGATGCGTCAGCCCGGTATTATGACCCTTTTAATGGCATTAATTATCAGCTCCTGCAGCCTGTTGCCGTTTGTTTCGCAGCCCTATCCCCGGACCGAGGTTGAGCTAGCCCTGCAGCAGGCAGGAAAAAACCGTCATCAGTTGCAGGAGGTGTTGCGGCACTACTCCGAACCGAACGACAGCCTGCAGTTGCTGGCGGCGGAATTTCTGATCGCCAACATGCCGGGACACTCCTTTGTCCGCATCGGTCTCTATGATTCGACCGACTGTGAACTGGTGATCGATGTGCTGGCCTGGCCCGATTACACATCGTTGGTAGCGGCCTGGGATTCGGTGGAGGTGGTAAGAGGGGAACTGCATTGGGGTCTGGCGGAGCGGGTTGATGACCTGACCAACATCAGTACTGAATATCTGATCAACAATATTGATCTGGCGTTCCAGGCCTGGCGGGAGCTGCCCTGGGCGCAGCAGCTGCAGTTTGAAGATTTCTGCAATTATGTGCTGCCCTACCGGGGCAGCAACGAACCAATGGAGGAGTGGCGCCAGTGGTTTCTCGATCGTTATGAAGGGTTACCGCAGCTGTTGCATGACCCTACCGATCCCATCGAAGTCACTTCCCGCATCAACGATGATGTCAAATCCTGGTTTGCCTTTACTGACCGCTATTACCGGCATCCCACCGATCAGAGTTTCAGCCAGATGCTGCAAACCGGGTTGGGTCGCTGTGAGGATATGACCAATCTGGCGATCTATGCCTTGCGGGCCAACTCCCTGCCGGTAACCAGTGACTACACCCCCCATTGGGCTGACACCGGGAACAACCACGCCTGGAACGCTATTCTGACCGCTGACGGGAGAGCTGTACCCTTTATGGGGGCCGAAAGCAATCCCGGCCTTTACCGGTTGCGCGGCCATATGGCAAAAGCTTATCGTAAAACCTTCGCTGAACAGAGGGACAACCTGTTCTTTGTCAAACCGGAAGGGGAAGAGGTGCCTGGCTGGTTGAACGGTCGCAGCTATGTTGATGTCACCCGGCAGTATACCGCTGTCGCCGATGTTAAATTGCAGCTGGAAAACCTGGTGCCGGACAGCACCAGTTTTGCCTATCTCTGCGTTTTTAACAGCGGAGAGTGGAAAGCGATTCACTGGAGCAAACTTGAGGGGCAACAGGCTCACTTCACTGATATGGGTGTCGACATTGTTTATCTGCCGATGTATTTCGTCAAGGGAGAACTGCTTCCGGCGACGCTTCCCTTCATATTGGACAAAGAGGGGGAGCTGCGGTACCTGGAGTGTGGTTCCGGGTTGACTGATCTGAGCCTGGTCTCCACCACCCGTCGTACCACAGTCAGCTCAACCGACAGTGTGGAACAGGTTTTTCTCAAGCCAGGCAAAATGTACGAGCTCTTTCATTGGCGGGAGGAATGGCTTTCCCTGGGAGAACAGGAAGCCGGGGATCAGCCGCTTGAATTCAAACAGGTCCCGGTCGGCTCACTGTACTGGTTGGTTGAGCAGGGCTCACGCCAGGAGGAGCGAGTTTTCACCTGGGAAGGGGACAGACAGATCTGGTGGTAGGCCCCGGTTGCCGGAACCCTGTTTTCAGTGCAGCGGCAGCCGCTCAAATCATCAAGCATCCAGAATTTACTTGCTTCCCGCAACCACCGCGTCTATTATCTTGTTCTTATTCGGGGCGTAGCGCAGCCCGGTAGCGCGTACGGTTCGGGACCGTAAGGTCGCTGGTTCGAGTCCAGTCGCCCCGATTCAGAGAGCCCGGTCAGCTTATGCAACCGGGTTTTTCTGTTAAGGGACAGTGCCCCTCAACGGTGCCTGTCCTGTTTCCGTTTATTCAACAGTAGCGAGAGCGAGGCAACATGACTGAGCGTTACCCCCATCAGGAGGTGGAGGCGAAATGGCGCCGCCACTGGCAGGAGACCGAAAGTTTCCGGGTAGATCTGGCCCGGGCGCAACGTCAACTCTACACACTGGTCATGTTCTC
>JADHUQ010000154.1 GCA_016784425.1 Candidatus Delongbacteria bacterium
AGGTAGTTGAGATCACTGCGATGTGAGACATAGGGCACCAGCTTCTGGTAGCGCGCTTTCATTCGCTTCCAGTTAACTCCATGCATCTCGGCGTCATAAAAAAAGTCACGCTCGATGCGCCAGGCCTCTTCGAATATCTCCGCCCACTCTTCATGGGGGTTAATCAGCGTTTCCATACCAGTCAGTGAGAGGGCGTCCTCCCCCAGATCCGGTTTACCCTGCGCACCGAACATCACAAGTTGGCGCCCGATCCGAGCTACAATCTTCTCCCCATCCGGTGTGAAAGTGTAACCCCGGACATTACCGGCAACCTCTTCATCCTCCTGTTCACGCAGGTCAAAACGGTGGAGGACCATTTTGTCTTCATCATACTCAAGCGGTCCGGGGGTGTAGGGATAAGTTATGAAGTAAAGATTTCCCGCCCGCACTTCCAGATGGCCGATATTGGCAGCTTCCAGCGGCACCCGTTGTACCCGGGCTTCAATGTCGGTGAAATCAATCACCGTTTCGATCTCATCCTTATCTGCGTCAGCGTCATCCTCAGTGTCATCGTTATCAGTGTCGCCGTCACTGTCTTCCAGGTCATCACTCTCTTCGTCATCCTCATCAGTTACGATTTCCGCCTCGTCACTGCGGGGTGCGAATGGTGTTTCCTGGTCGGCCCGCAACGGCATGGCATAGACCGACTGCACGATAGAAAATTTGTAGTCATTCTCATAACGACCCATGTCAGGATGAAAGAGTCGTGAGGAGGTGAAGTAGAGACACTGGGAGGAATCGTCAAATACCGCCTGCTGCTCATCGGTGAAATCACTGGTAAGTCGCCGGGACACCTTCTCCTCAAGCGAATAGACGAACAGGGAACCGAAACCACTTTCGCTGTCCTGGTTATATACAATCCAGCGTGAGTCGGGTGACCAGTTATGGTGATAAATGGCGTGATACAAACCCTCGGCTACAGTGATCACCTTGCCGGAAGTAGCATCCACCAACTGCAGACGCAACTGTTCATCACTGTACAGCAGGTAACGGGAGTCTGGCGACCATTGCAGCCACCAGGGGTAATCCTCACTCAGATCAACCAGATAACGGTTATCTCGCTCATTCTCCATATCGCGCAGCACCAGTTGATACTCACCGGTGGCATCGCTGAAATAGGCCAGCCAGCGACCATCAGGCGACCAGGCCGGACTTCGCTCATGACTGCCGGGCGATTCTGTCAGGTTACGTGTCTCCCCATGTTTCTGGGGAACCGTAAACAGATCACCGTGTGCTTCCACCACTACCCTTTTACCGGATGGGGAGGGAGTCCAGGCACGCAGTTCGCGGTCAACCTGCTCCCAGCGCGGTCTCGTCTCTGCCCTGTCCTCCCGGATAACAATTCGGGGTTGTTCCAGACGGCCACTGTCATAATGATAGAGGTGGATGCGCCCCCCGTTCTCAAAAGCGATACCCCTGTCGCCGGCACTGGGCCACTTGACATCATATTCGTTAAAGCGGGTCAGTTGTTCCTGACTGCCGTCAGCCAGGTGATGTACGAACAGATTCATGGTGTGTTCACGGTCGGAGATGAAGTAGATCGAATTCTCCCGCCACATCGGAAAGGCGTCAGTGCCCTCCCAGTCCGTCAACTGCTGCAATGTCTCAAGCTCAAAATCGTAAAGCCAGATATCCTGTGCCTTGCCGCCCTGGTAGCGTTTCCAGGTGCGAAATTCCCTGGCCCGGCGGTTGTAAGCAATCTGTCTGCCGTCGGGTGAGAAGGAGGCCAGTTCGACTCGTGGCAGGGGAACAACAACCGGATTGCCTCCCTCCCGGCTGATTCGATAAAGTTGCCGGTATCTTTGTGATACACTCTCCCGATTGGAGCGAAACAGAACCTCCCGACTGTCAGGTGACCAGTCAACCACCAGATCGCTTCCGGGGTGCCAGGTCAATCGAGTCGGTTCACCCCCTGCCGCAGGCATTACATAGACATCGGCGTTGCCGTCGTAGTCAGCAGTAAAGGCGAGCCACTTGCCGTCAGGTGAATAGCATGGCAGCCACTCATTACCCGAGCCTGTGGTAAGCCGGCGGGCGGTGCCGCCAGTCTCTGCAACGGTGTATATATTACCCGCATAAACGAAGGCGATCTGACCCTGCTGCCAGGTAGGGTAACGCAGAAGCAAGGTCTCTTCAGCTGCATTCATCTGTGTGGACGCGGTCAGAGTTACCAGCAAGATCGCCAGAAACCAGCCAGGTAGTCGGGTTGTTTGATTAAGGGCTCTCATGATCGGTCTCCATTTTTTCCGGCAGTTTCAGCACCATTACCAGGGCAGCCTCACCGTCGGCATAATACTCTTTTATTACCTCAGTCGCTTTGAAACCACTTTTTGCATAAAGGGCGATGGCAGCCCTGTTACTATGCCTGACCTCCAGACTGAGCTGTTCGCATGAATGTATCACACTTCTACTCTTAACAGTCTCAACCAGTAATTTGCCGCATCCTTGTCTTCTGGTCCCTGGCAACACAGCCAGATTCAGCAGCTCACCCACACCGGCATAGTAACGTGATACAGAAAATCCGCAAATTCCATCGCCAGTTGATTCAGCTACCAGAATCTCACAAAACGGTGACCGTTGCAGCCTGTTAAAATCGGTTGCAGGCCAGGGATCTTCAAAAGAACAGGCTTCGATCGCAACAATGCTGAGTAGATCAGCATTGCCGGCAGGCCGCACCAGGATTTGCTCCGGTACCAACCGGCAGGTCTCAACTGCAGTCATTGAGCATTCCTGTCGATTGCCCGCAGCCAGTGTACTTCTCCAGTGCCCGCCAGACAGACAGAGCCTGAATCGTTTCTGCCACGTCATGCACGCGCAGCAGATCGCAACCACCTGCAGCCACACTGAAGAGGTGGGCGGCCAGTGTCCCGGCCAGTCGCTGGTCAGGAAGCGTATCCGGTTGGATAAGATTGATGAAAGATTTTCTCGAAGCGCCTATCAATACAGGACAACCATTTACCCGACAGGCTTCAGGGTTTGCCAGTAAAGCCAGGTTATCCTCGAGACGCTTCCCGAATCCGATCCCCGGATCAGTAGTGATAGAGCTTTTGTCGATACCAGCCGCAGCCGCTGTCTCTACCCTGGTGTGCAGAAAATCAGCAACTTCCTGCAGCACGTCGTCGTAATGCGGATTATTCTGCATATCGTGCGGTGATCCCTGCATGTGCATCAGGATAAGGTCGGCACCAGCCCGTGCCACAACAGCAGCCATATCCGGATCATCGCGCAGAGCCGAAATATCATTCACGATACTGGCACCTGCGACCAGTGCCGCCCTGGCCACTTCACTTTTGCGGGTATCTACTGACAGCGGCACCGGGAGCGATCTCCCTAAAGCCTCGATTATTGGGACGACCCGATCCAGTTCCTCCGCTACGCTGACCGGCAGGGCACCGGGGCGGCTTGATTCGCCACCGATGTCCAGCAGGTGGGCACCGGCTTCAACCATCTCCCCTGCCCGATCAACTACCTCCTGCAGCCCATGATACCCGCCCCCGGAATAGAAAGAATCAGGTGTTACATTGATAATGCCCATCACCAGGGGGACAGCGTGCTCCTGGAGCAGTTTTTGTATCACAGCTGAGGATTGTGCTGTTACCACGCTTACTCCTCCTCGATTGACTGCTGGTGCCGCTCTGGAAAATAGAGACTGAGCTCCTTGACCGCCTCATCGATCTGCACCTGGTCAGCATCGCCCCGAAACAACAGCCGTTGTCGCAAATGGTAGATGGCCAGTTCCCGGTTACCAAGCCAGGCGTAGCACTTGGCGAGATAGAGGTGGGCATTGTGATCACCCCCCAGCTCCAGCACCCGCTTGAAGGCGTTAAGTCCGGCAGGGTAGTCGCGTATCATAAAGCAGTTTATTCCAAGGTTGTAGAAGGGATCCGGTTTATCAGGATATTCTGAAGTCAGCCTGCGATAAGTTTCACCAGCCAACTGGTAATGCTGGGTTCGGAAAGCCATCAGGGCCATCCTGAAACTGGCATGATAGCTTTGCGGTAACAGGAAGGCCAGTTCCTGCGCTTCCTGGAGTGCTTCCTGGAGATGACCATGCTGCTCCAGCCAACTGATCCAGGCCAGTCTTCCCGGTTGCCAGGCTGGTTCAGAGAGACGCAGTTGTTGCAGCAGCTCGCCCGCCTCTCCGTACCCCAACCGCTGTCTTCTATCCGGTAAAAGATGGGCGGCCAGGTAGCGTGCTTCAGCTGCAAAGGGGTCAAGTGTCAGGGCGTTGGCCAGCGCCTGCTCGACAGCATCCCATTCTTCACTCCCTGCATACCAGCGTGCATAAAGCAGTTGTAACGGTAAGGCAGCGGAATCAACTGCCGCCAGTTCCTGCAACAGACTGGCGATATTCCTGCTCTGTGTTGTCCTGTCGGTCAGCAGCAACAAACGGGCTAACTGTTGTTGCAGCAAGGGTATCCCCGCTGCACGTTGCTGTAATTGAGCTATAGCACCAAGCGTATCTGATACAAAAATCAGCTCCAGATCCTCGGGATACCAGCTGTCGGCAGCGCTTGGTAAAGGTAGCTTCAACTTATCCAGCAATGCTGCCCTGACCAGTTCAGCGGCCTCCAGGGGATCACAGGCACAAACCGGTACCTCCCCGATCAGGCGGGTCAGTTGCCATCGATAGCGATGTAACCGCAAAACGACACCCGTAGAGTCGACGAGGGGTTGTATCACGAAATCAGCATTGAGCAACCGGCAGACACGCTCCAGATCACGCAAAGAATCGGGATCGGCGAACTGAGCCAGATAAATACAATCCTGCCAGTGGATATCTCCACCAGAGGGTGGAAAAGCCAGCTGAATATTTAGTGGCAGGAGTCGCTGCTCTGCATCCAACTCATACTCAGGTGTAACGGTCTGGGTGGGCAGGCAGACGATCAGGGCTGTCTTCCGTTGTGGCAGTGTCAGCAGCCAGAGAGCCATATAGCCAATCATGAACAGTAACAGCGAGCCGACGACCAGTGATCGATAGCGCTGTCGGGACATGATACCTGAATGACGGAAGATACTGGTTATGACATACAGCACAATTGCCAGTAGCACCAGGTAAGGAATCAGTCCACCCGGCACAAAACCGCAGAGAAAATGCCAGCACAGTTGTATCACATCAGCCATCCCGGGCTCATCCTGTTAGGGGTACCTTACCTTGACTAGCAATAACGAGAGTAGAATAATCGTTCTTAAAAATCACATTACGGATGGAACGGTTTCTAGAAATCACCGCCACCGGTCGTGACACTTACAGAATTCAAATGGAAATAGTGTAATGAATTTTCTCCAACCTGGACTACCAACCGATTGC
>JADHUQ010000155.1 GCA_016784425.1 Candidatus Delongbacteria bacterium
CTTTGGCCGCTCCATCGATGATCCCCTTGTTGCACAGGTAAAAGCGCAGCCTTAATAATGATCAACCACGATATAGTAGAAACGCCAGGGTTCCCCGGGTGCGGTTGAATCCAGATAGAAAGTATCCGGTGTTACCGCGATCTCCGTCCAGCCACTGTAGGAATCCGGGGATTTGTAAACGCGGAAAAAGTTGGAATTGATGATACGGTTCCAGCTGAGCATCGCCTCTTCGGTGGGAAAGATGATGTCGATATCCAGATGCGGCACCTGGCAGAACTGGTGGGTGAGATCCACCGTTGAGATTGCCAGCGGCATATTATCAACATCGCGGAAGAGGGCATCGCTGATGGCAACTGTTTCGATGCCGCAGTCCAGCCCCAGAAAGTAGAGACTGAGGATCACACCCGGTCCATCCACCGATTCGTTTACCCCCAGTACCACGTGATCAATATGCAGATAACTGTCCGGACCATTGACATTGTCGGTCCACCAGAGGAACGTCGGTGGATTCATCAGGAAAACAGGACCCTCGATAATCGAATACAACTCGACCAGGTCGCTGTTGTAGCTCATATCCAGGGTGTAGCCACGCAGGTTCTGAACCGCTGCATCGATTACGAAGTCAACTTTGACAATAGTACCGATTTCAGCAACCAGCGAATCTATGGCTATGGTCATCTGTTGTGCATTGAGCACATGTAACTGCAACAGCAGTCCGATGATTATACAACCGATCTTGTTCATGACTCCCTCTGTTTATCTTAATTTCAAGCACTCGCTGGGGCGCACGGGGTTTAACCTCATGCGCCCGGCGAGTCCTCGCTCGCTGATTAGTCAAGCTATCAAGTTAGTATTCGCATGTACGGGTAATTGAGCAGCGATGAAATCGTCTGCTCAAAATACCCGGTTAAACACTGCCAGTCAGTGTTTAACCTATTTTACCAGTGCCATCTTCCTGATAGCGGTAAACTCACCTGCAGTAATTCTATAGTAATAGATCCCGCTGGCCAGATGGCCGGCGTTGAAATCAATCTGGTAACTTCCAGCCGGTTGCATTTCGTCAACCAGTCTGGTAACCAGTTGTCCCCGCAGGTTGAACAGCTCCAAAGTTACCCTGGCCTCAGCAGCCAGGTCGTAATTGATAGTAGTACTCGGGTTGAACGGATTAGGATAATTCTGGGCCAGGCTGAATTCCGCCGGTATAGTGCCAGCGGCCTGGATCGTCACCGGTAACGAATTGTTTTCCGCACCACGGGCATCAACTGCAACTAACCGCAGCTCACCCGGTTCTGTTTCCGACTGGAACTGAAGTTGTACCACCGTTTCCGCAGATCGCAGCTCACCCATTGCGGCGAGATCCACCATCCAACCGTCCGCAGTGGCATAAGTCAGCACCAGCATGTCGTTCGCCCGTGCACTGAGCAGCTGGCGGGTTGTGGCAAGCTCAATACTCATCGCGAACAGGGTGCCGTTGACAACCAGCTCGCACTGTTCTTCCTGATCATTCAGGGTAACCACCAGCCCCTCGTCAATCTGTGGCTGCTCTTTTGCCGGTAGTGGCCAGCAGCTGCTGAACGGGATTGGTGGCCCGGTGGCGCGGTAATTCATGGCCATGACGATAAGATCTTCAAAGTTCACCAGGCCATCAGGTCCCGGCAGACCGAAACGTCCCCAGTTGGAGGTCGGAGCGACATCCAGCTCGTCGGATACTGTCGCCAGGGAAATGGTTCCATAGTAGATGGACAGCCCGGCCAGGTCGGGTGCGCCGACATTGCAGTCATAGGGTAAGTACCAGTCACCCAGGTAGTAGTTGGTCGAGGAGGCGACACCACTCTCCGCCGACGGGTTGATACTGTCGATGGCGATCAGTTTGTAGTCGTAGACACCACGGCTGATGGATTCATCGACACCCCAGTCGTCGTCATAAGAGGTCGCACCTGCGACCAGTGGAATCATGGTCGAGAAGGTTACACTCTCCGGCGGCAAGCCGCCGGTCCCCATACCATAGTCATAAAAGTAGGGGTATGGCACCCGTTTCTCCCGCCAGAGTTCATAGGAGTCATGCCCGGTGGCGGCGGTCCAATCCAGATGAATCAACCCGCAACGGGGTGCCGCCGTCAGATCGGCAGGTGGTGTCGGAACCACCCGGTCGAGATGGAAAGCCCAGCCGGCGCCATCAGTGTAGTAGCCGACATCGTCCCAGCAGCGGAAATTGACAGTGTAATCACCATCCGGTATACCACTGACATCCAGGATCCAGCTGTCAGACCAGGTCGGACCGGCAATATCGGGACCCATCACAGAATCCCAACCGTAACCGACAATCTCAAACATGACCCGATGCAGATCCACATTATCAACTGCGTCAATAACAAAGGTGGGATTGGCATTGATGTTGGGATTGCCGGGTGGCGTTACAGTGAATGTAGTTGGTGCGGTATCATCAACATTGATATTGATGTCGGAACCGCCACCCGCAGTTATCGGTACATTACCGGGATTGCGCATAACCACCTGGTCGATATGTACTACAGTGCCGGGATTGACATCCTCAGTCAGTCCATCGAAAGTTACACTGAACAGAGTTTCTCCTCCCTGCACACCGTTGGTGATACCGGTCAGGTACCAGGTAATCTCCAGCATGCCATCGGGATCGTTCATCAGGTTACTCATCAACTGGTCGCTACTTCCGGGCGGATCGTAGATCTTGGTCACCGCAACCGGTTCCAGCACCAGCGGATCGTAGGCGATGAAAGCGGTGGTGGAACGCCAGTTTTCAGTCGGGGTGGCCATGACCAGCTCGTAAGTCACCACGGACTGATACTGCAATGGATCATGCTCCGGTGTCTGGACACCAGGATCTTCCACCGAGATATGATCTACATCTGCTGATTGATCCAGCTGGTAACCATCGGTAAGGAACCAGGGATCAAAATCGACAAAGGGGGATACATTGACGCCGGTTCTCTGGTTGCTCGCCATTTGCTCCGAGATGATGACACCGGCGGGCACACCAATCTCCCCTGCCAGTACTGGTGAAGGCAGCCGGCGCTGGAGCTGGTTGTAGTCCGCCAGGGTGACGAGGGTCGGTCCGGCGGGATCTCCCCACCAGTTGTTTTCGGCATTTATAGTGTTGGTATAGTCGTTGTAGACGCCGTAATCACCGACACTGGCGAAGCTGTTGTTGGCGGCGTTGACATTTACGCTGTTACCGGTAAGTGTTACCATCTCAACGATACCATCCCCGTTGCTCATGTAATTGCCGTGGATCTCGGCGTTCAGGGTGCCGCCGGTCCAGCCATTGTAGTAACCGCCACCCCAGGGATCGACATCGCTGCCCCAGAGATCGACAGAGCTGTATGCACCATTGATGATGAAGCAGTCGCTGACATTGAGTGCCAGCTGAACGCCGCTGGAACCGAGGTGTGTACCTACACCCCAGTCGCATTCCTCAACGGTAACATCCGTCACATCTACTGTTGGCGCTGCGACCGGTGTATATACCCAGTTCCACTGGGAGTGATTGACCCCCATCTCGCACTGGTAAACCTGGCCGCCGCTGACTGCGACATCGCCACACTCGAACAGCAGGATACCGGTAGACCCCCAGTCGGTGCCGGAGTAGTAGAGACCGCTCACTTCGTTATCGGTTACAGTACCGGTGCACCCGTAGGAAATCTGCATTCCGTTGCCGGCGATGTCATCGCTGACGGTGTCGTCGATGTCATTGCCGCTGACCACACAGTTACCTTCCGGGCCCATGAACAGGAGACCGCATTTCTGCATGTTGGGCAGTTCGTTACCGCTGAGGGTGACGTCGAAGCTGCCGCCATCGCTGTGAACCGCGCAGTAGCTGACCACGTTCTGGTTACCGGGTTGTGCAGGATGGGTGATGTTTGTCACCCGACAATCGGTCATCGCTCCGTCGGTGTCATAGTAGTAGACGCCATACATACTGGCTGCTGCTTCCTGGCGCCCGTCAATCGTCAAACCGTCGATATTGACCGTACCGGCTGTGTTCACACCGATAACTGCAAACACGGTTTTAACCGAGCCGGTCCAGGTGGTGATATCGAAGCTGGTCTGATCAATCACATCAGGCATCTCCAGGATGGTGTTGCCAATACCGGAGCCTTGAATGTTGAGGCTGTGAGTTATGTAGAGCTGTTCCCGGTAGGGGTTCCGACCTCCATCAAGGACGATAGTGTCTCCAGGATAGGATGCATCAATGGCGTCCTGGATGTTGGCGTAGTCTGCCGGTACATGGCGCTCGTAATTACGGGAGATATCCAGAATGTAGTCACCAGTACTTGAGGAATACCCCTCTACACAGACTATGTAACTTCCCGTCGCCAGATCAAGCGAGAGCTCCGATTGCAGACCACACTCATCGTCGTTGCTGGCAATTTCGGTGGAGCAGTCGGCGAGCAGCCGCAGGTACGTATCGTAGCTGCTGCCACAAAGAGAAATCAGGTATGTGCCGTCAGCTGGAATTGTCAGCTCCCACCATTCATCAGCCGATGAATTGCCATAAGTGTTGCTGTTATCAGTAGTGGTTCCGTATTCGGTAGCAGGCAGCGCGGGGAAAACGAAAGGAACCACACATGCGTCACCAGGTGGGGGAGGGGGTGGAGTGGTAAAATCAATAGTGTAGTCTCCGCAGTCACCACCATAACCATCCACAACTATGTAATAGGTGTTTCCAGCGGTGAGACTCAAACCGGCCAATTCGCTGACATAACCGGGACAGGCATCATCGTTGCAGGCAAAGGGTGATCCAGGTGTCCCGAGGTTTTCGTACACAAACAGTTTTGTGTCATAGGTCGAGCCGGTGCAGAGACTGATGGTGACAGTTTCATTACCTGCGGGAGTGTATGCATAAACAACATCTGGAGAAGTGCTACCGGTATAAGGACACACTTCGTCATAATCGTCAACAAAACCGCAGGTGTTGCCGGTGTCACTATAGGGGAGTCCCGGGATTGATACCGCTGTTGCGATATCTTCGCCACCCACTCTGTTCTGCTGTTCCGGGATTATGATATCTTCAAGACCGTACAGCCCGCGGATTTCCCGGTAAAGATCAGCTGGAATCGGTTGTCCCGCTTTCTTGAATTGCAGAACCTGCATCTCCAGTGAGTTTAACAGTATTTTCTGTGATTCCAGTGAATTCGCCTGGACAGTTCCCCAGCCCAGCCCCAGAATCAGTAAGAGCGTAAGTTTGACTTTCATAACCATTCTCCCTTTCTGTAGATTCATCTCATCAGGACACATCAATGAGTCGTATGGCTCATTCTTTTAATCACTCCCCGGTACCAAGCAC
>JADHUQ010000156.1 GCA_016784425.1 Candidatus Delongbacteria bacterium
CCCTACCTCATCGGAAAATTGACACTGTTACGGGAGGACTGTCGCTCTTCCATCAAAATCGAAGCGTTGCGTAAAGAGCTGAAGCGCAAGTTCCAGATAATGGTACAGAGCAGACATATCGTCAAAGAGGATATACAGACGGCTATTCTCAATATCCAGGAGCCGGGTAAACTGTGTGACGTAATCGTCTCCAACTTACCGGTAACGGTCGAAGAGCGGCAACGGATCCTCGATACTGTTCACATCCAGAAACGGCTGAATGATACGACCCACCTGTTACAGCGGGAGATTGAACTGCAGGAACTGAGTCAGCGGATCAAGGAGTCGGTTGACCAGGAGATTGAAGTCTCTGAGAAGCAGCGTTATCTGCGGGCGCAGATAAACATGATGCAGCGGGAGCTGGGCGATGAAGACAGTGGTGCCGAGCTGGAACAGATGCTGCAGGATGCACTGGATTGTGGCATGAGTGATGAAGCGCTGCAGGTTGTGCAAAAGGAGATCCGGCGCATGCGCAGCATGTCGAACGCATCTGCCGACTATCATGTGCTGCGGGGGTATGTAGAGTGGATGATTGAGCTGCCGTGGCAGAAACGTGATACAAAACCCCTCAACATGCGCCGGGCCGCGAAAATACTGAACCGCGACCATTACGGTCTGGATGAGGTGAAAAACCGCATCCTCGAGTTCCTGGCAGTCAAGCAGCTCAACCCTGAAGCTCGCAGTCCCATCCTCTGTCTGGTCGGTCCCCCGGGGGTTGGGAAGACATCCCTGGGACGGTCGATAGCTTCTGCGCTCAATCGTAAGTTTACCCGGCTAGCGCTGGGGGGCGTTCACGATGAAGCGGAAATTCGGGGACATCGAAAAACATACGTTGGTGCTTTTCCGGGGCGCATCATCCAGCGCCTGCGGGATGCCGCGACCCGTAATCCGGTCTTTATGCTGGATGAAATCGATAAACTGGGAAATGACTCGAAGGGGGATCCCGCCAGCGCCCTGCTGGAAGTCCTCGATCCTGAGCAGAACAACGAATTCATGGATCATTATCTGGATGTGAAGTTCGATCTCTCCGAGGTGCTCTTCATCACCACTGCCAATCAACCCTATAATATCCCGGAGCCGTTACTTGACAGGATGGAGGTGATACATCTGCCCGGTTACCTCAGACAGGAAAAAGTCCAGATTGCACGTCGCTACCTGATCCCGCGGCAGATTACCAACTGCGGATTGAGTAACAAACATATCCAGATTTCCGAGGCTGGTCTGAACGGTATCATCACCGCTTATACCCGGGAAGCTGGTGTACGTAATCTGGAACAACGCATCGGCTCCGTCTGCCGTAAGACCGCCCGTCAGGTTCTGGAAAACAATTCCCGCCGGGTCAAGTTGACCACCCGCAGTCTGCCCGATTATCTCGGACCACCCCGTTTTCAACCTACCCAGCGCCGTAAACACAAACAGGCCGGGGTAGCCACCGGATTGGCCTGGACACCCTACGGCGGGGTGATACTCTATATTGAAACCACTTTGATGCCGGGTGGGCGCAACCTGAAACTGACCGGCCACCTGGGCGAAGTGATGCGGGAGTCGGCGGAAACAGCACTTTCCTATCTGCGCGCTAACAGTGCCCGTTTTGACCTGCCACCACACTTCTTCCACGATTCCGACATTCATGTCCATATCCCTGCCGGTGCTACTCCGAAGGACGGACCCTCCGCAGGTACGACGCTGATTATCGCCCTGTTGTCCCTCCTGTGGAATAAACCGTTGCCAGGTGATGTAGCTATGACTGGCGAAGTTACACTGACTGGTGAAGTGATGCCGGTGGGTGGTATCAAAGAGAAGCTGCTGGCTGCCAGTGAAAACCAGATTCGTCGGGTGTTGATCCCGGCTGATAATGCCCCCGATCTCGAAGAGGTACCAAAGGAAGTTAAACTGAATCTCGAGATTACCCTGGTCAGGAATGTCAGCGAAATAGTCAAATTAGTGTTCTGAAACCGGTGACGGGTGACCACCCCGGCAACTGTGTATCACAATACCGGAGCAGGGCGGGGGTTACTCCATTCCTGGTCAACCAGTGCTGAAAACCGATTTCCACTTGCATACTCCCCTTTGCCGTCACGCCACCGGTACGATGGCTGATTATGTCAGCACCGCTATCAACCTGGGTCTCGAGGAAATCTGCTTCACAGATCATGTTCCCCTGCCGGGTGGTTTTGATCCCACGCATCGTATGCAACCGGAAGAGCTGCCCGGTTATCGGCGGGAGGTTTCCCGGTTGCAGGCTGAGTTCAATTCTGATATCAAGATCCGTCTGGGACTGGAGTGCGACTACATGCCAGGTCTGGAGCCCTGGCTGGAGCAGCTGCTGTATGAGACACCATATGATTTTATCCTGGGTAGCATTCACTTTTTAGGTCGTTACGGTGATCCCGATCCCTGTTTTGTCATGCGTCCGGGAAGTATACCGCTTCAGGAACTGGAAGCAGTCTACTGGGTGCAGATGGAACAACTGGTGCTCAGTGGATTGTATGATGCAGTAGCACATCTGGATATCTTCAAACGCAGCGGCTGGCAGCCTGACTCGGGGCAGCAAGCACAGATTGAACGAATATTCGATTTGATGACTCAACACGAGATAGCTCTGGAATTCAACAGCTCCGGCTGGGATAAGCCAGGTGTCAGGGAGGCTTATCCTGACAGGTCGCTGCTTCAACTGGCGCGCGAATTAAATCTGGCACTGACCTTTGGTTCAGATGCTCATGCGCCGTCACAGGTTGGTCGACACCGTGACCGTATAACTGCAGCAATGTTGGAGTGCGGTTTTACCAGGTACGCCGTCTACCGGGAACGGCAACCAGTCTACCTTAGTTTGGGTTAATGTACATTCTGGCTGAGATTTATATTGACATCAAAAGGGTGGGGGCATAAACTAAGTGTCTGTAATCTTTTCAGCCGGAGTGGTGAAATTGGTAGACGCGCACGTTTCAGGGGCGTGTGGCCGCAAGGCCGTGTGGGTTCAAATCCCACCTCCGGCATTTGCAATATGAGTTAAACGGAGAACAATATGCCGCATCACAAATCATGCGCTAAGCGTGTTAAAACAAGCACAGCTGCCCGCAGCAGAAATCGGGCTTACAAAAGTCAACTACATACGGCCATGCGTCGCATTTACAATACAACCGATCAGGCAGAGGCTGAACAGTTGCGTTCCAGCACGGATTCCTTGATTGACCGGCTCCAGAGCAAAGGTATTTTACACAAAAAGAATGCTGCGAACAAAAAATCGAAATTGAGCCGGTTTGTTGGCAATCTGCAGAATTCTTAATCCTGACCACCGGACAGTCGTGTGACTATTGCAGGAAACCTGTCACCCGGGTTTTTCTTTTTTCAATTTCCCTCCCCCGACAAGATAATTGAACGGCACCTGCTATCATGAGCAATACCGGATTTTCGATATTCATCTCCCTGCTTGTAGCTGCTGGTGTGTTGACAGGGTGTTCGCTCATGCAACCGTTGACCAGGGAGCTCACCTCCACTAATGATACCCGCGATGAATCCGGAACCAGTGCTCCGGAACGCTCGTTGTTGTATCCTGATACGACCGAACTCCTGGAAGCCTGTATCTTTGCACCGGACGATTACCTCTACTATTGCCGCCTGCTCGAACAGACGCTGATACAACGCGACACGATAGATCTGGATTTGATCTATGGCGATATGGAACGTCAGTATGGCGAGATTCAACGCTTCACCAATGTTGCGGATAGTGCCCTGCTGGAGCTCAAGCGGCAGTATACCCGCGAACTGACCGCTATGGCTGGTGTGATGCTGGGTCTGGAGGGAATTGAGAGGGTGAATGTGCTGCTCGACGAGGAACTCTATGACATCACACCGAGTGACTGGGAACAGGATTTCACCCGCTACTCGACCGCCGATCTCGACTCGATTGTCTATGACCTGATCCATATTCCACCTGATCTGCAGATGACCGACATCCCGGATGCACAGCATGAACTGGTTGCAGCCAAAGTGAAATTTCTCACCGGTCCCGGAAGTAAGTCCTTTCGTCGCTGGCTGAGTCGCTCAACCCGTTATATTCCGCTGCTGAAGGAAATCATCGCCGAGTATAATCTGCCGCCAGATCTGGTCTATCTGGCAATGATAGAGTCCGGATTCAGTACCAAGGCCTACTCCTGGGCTCATGCCGCCGGACCCTGGCAGTTTATCGGTAGTACCGCAAAGATTTTCGGGTTGAAGCGTGATTACTGGATCGATGAACGTTATGATCCGATCGCCTCTACCCATGCGGCGGCTAAGTTTCTCAGGTTGCTCTACAACCGTTACCAGGATTGGTATCTCGCCTTTGCAGCCTATAACTCCGGTCCGGGGCGTGTTGATCGAGCATTACGTCGTCATGATACACGCGATTACTGGCAACTATGGTCGCTACCCCGGGAGACCCGCAATTACGTGCCGATGTTTCTGGCTGCACGCCAGATAGCCCGTGATCCGGAACGGTTTGGCTTTGCTGATATTGACTACCAGCCTCCGGTGGCACAGGATACCGTGCTGGTTGAGGGTGGCTACCGCCTGCAGGATATTGCCGGTGCCATCGGGGTCGAGGCGCAGCTGCTGAAGGAACTCAATCCTGCTTTCCTGCGCGAAGTGACACCACCCGGTGACCAGCTGTCATTGTTGAAGCTGCCTGCGGGCACCCGTGGACAGTTCCTGGCTGGGCTGGCCGGAATACCGAAGGCTGCCGATACCCGTATCGCCACACGCCATAAGGTACGGTATGGCGAAACACTTTCGAGTATCGCACTGCGTTATGGCATATCTGTCAGAACCATCAAGCAGGCCAACAACCTGAGTAATTCCCGGATATTTGCCGGTCAGACGCTGGTCATAATGGACGCCAACACACCGATTCAGTCCGGCGGGGGGCAGGGATTTACCAAAAATGGTGGTGAAGCTACCAGGTACCGTGTCAAACGGGGGGATACTTTAAGTGAAATTGCCTTGCGATATGGCCTTTCTGTCAGTATGATACGCAAGTGGAATGGTATCGGTCGGCGAGGAGATATTTATGCCGGTCAAAATCTGGTACTCTACTTGAACAGTAATGGACCTGCTGCCAACGCAGTCACGGAAGGGGAATGGCTTATTCACACGGTCACCCGTGGGGAAAATGCCTCTCTGCTGGCAGAGCGTTATCAGGTTTCACTGAGCGATCTGCGCAGTTGGAATCAACTGGATCGCAAGATGATACTGCAGATCGGGCAGAAATTAAAAGTAGGCCAC
>JADHUQ010000157.1 GCA_016784425.1 Candidatus Delongbacteria bacterium
GGAAGACTCGAGCACCCAGGTTGTCGACGAACTTTGTGTTAACCAGATTGATATTACTGGCAGTGTCGTCACAGATGATACCGGCGCCGCAGCTGGAACTATTTCCGGCCAGGATGGAATTGGCAATTTGGACCTCGCAACCTGCGAAGTAGATCCCCCCGCCTCAATCGTAACCCTGGTTCTGTGCGATCACCAGGTTTTCCATCAGCGGGGTACTGTTTGAGCAATATATCGCTCCACCCAACTGGGCGTTGTTATGATGCAGGTAGAGACTGCGTAATAGCGGTGACGCATTGAGCATCCTGATCCCCCCCCCGAGATAATTGCCACTGGAGTAGCAGATCTGCAGGTTCTCCAGCAGGGGTGAGCTGTTCTGACAGTAGATGCCGCTCAGCTGCCCGTTGCAGATAGTAAAACCGCTGCAGATTGCACTCTCTGTTTCACCGTTCTGAAAACTGACGGCGCTGGAATCACCGTAGGAACCGTCGATCACTGTCTGGTTGATATAGCTGGTGTCACCTGCAATAATAAACAGCGAACCCAGCAGGATACTGTGCCCGTGGAAATCGATCGTTTCGAGATATGTTCCCGGCTGTACCAGGACAGTATCCCCGTCGCTGCTGAGGTCAATACCGGCCTGTATGGTCGGCGCATCGCCCGGAACCTCGATGATAAACGCGAATGCCTCCCCGCAGACCAACAGCAGAATCAGGCAGCAGTAAACAGTGTGGCGCTTCATAAAACCTCCCTGCAATCTCCGGCGCAATTCCCTTAAAGCAATGAAGGGGAGCCGGGTGTAATTATCAAGCCTTAGTGAACTGCTGTTAAAGCTTTTACAGGAGAAAACAAGAATCAGGACTCAAGGAGGTTCTCCTCGAGAGTCTATTGACGCTCATGTTGATAAAGCTTATATTAGGTGTGAAGTGTTCTTTTCACCAGTTGGCAGCTGAACCAGCGCTATTTCCACCGGGATAATTTCCCCGAGCTGCTCCGCATAAGTGGCTGAACAGGGGAACTGCAGGAGCGGGATGTTTCAGGTACATTCAGTGCAGGTTTCAGCAACTGTTTTACTATATGATGCTTCGATGAAAGGAGTCTGATAATGCGTTCGATCTATTACCGCAGCATTTTGCTGTTAATCGTTGCCCTGTGGACCCTGCCGGCCTTGGCCCAGGACAGTCTCAATGTAGAGCGGATAGGTACCGTGCCGCTTGATTTCGATGCTGGCAGTCCAACAAAATTGGTTTACGCGGATGGTCTGGTATTTCTCGCCGCCGATTACGCCGGGATTTTTATCGTAGATGTGACCGATCCCTCAAATCCCTGGGAAGTGGTAGGGTTCCCCGGCCTGCACACCACCGATGTTGAGGTCGCCGGCAACCTGATGTTTGTTGCCGATCAGTACGAGGGTTTGATGATTTACGACATCACGATCCCTGCCGATCCGCAGTTTGTGGGAAGCTATACAGTGGATTTCCCGGATGCGGAGATCGAGTCGCTGGAGGAGGATAACGGCGTTGTCTATCTGGGTGTGGACAATTATGGAGTGATCATGATCGATGTGTCCGTTCCGGGGGAGCCAGGTTTCCTGGGTGAATATACCGGATCGGACAATATCGGTGAACTGGCGCTGGAGGGGGATTACCTCTATATCAGCACCAACTCGGTCTATTTTACTGTCCTGGATATTTCCACACCGGAAACCCCACAGGTGGTCTACAGCGAGGTGCTCGGCCTGGCCTGCAGCTGGGTTGAGGTGGAGGAGCGCCTGACCGGTGTTGGTATCTTCCAGGGCCCCAACGATTACGGTATCCGCCTGTATGACTTCACAGATATCAGCAATCCAACTGCTCATGGCTGGCTGCAGCTGTCAACCTATGATTTCCATTTCGAGGTTTACTGTGGTTACCTGTTCACCATGGATGGCAACAACGGTATCCGCATCTTTGACCTGGCTGACCTGAACAACCCGGTGGAGACCGGTTACTTCGTAGAACCACGGCTCAACCAGGGCTTGACTGTAAATGAGAACCTGATCTACGCCTGGTATGATGGGGATTTTATCGTGCTGGAATTCACCGCCATGCAGGCGGTCGCAACAGTCGGCGGGGAACCGGCACTCTTTATCCTGGCACCAGCCTGCCCCAATCCGTTCAACCCGGTTACTACGCTCCCCTACACACTGACAGCGCCTGCCCAGGTACTGCTGACGGTGTATAATCTGTCGGGCAGGCGGGTAGCAACGCTGGTTGAGCAACTGCAGCCCGCAGGAGAGTACCGCAGCAGCTGGGATGGGAGCAGATACGCCTCCGGGTGTTACTTCGCGCAGCTCCTGGCAGGTAAGCAGCAGTCAACACAGAAGCTGCTGCTGCTGAAGTAGATGTAACGGGTAAGTGTAACCTGGCGCCAGGCTGGAAGCTGCATTGAATTGATACCTGCCGGAAAGCTGCAGCACCCCTGCCTGAATACCCCTAGCGCAGGAGCATCATCTTCCCACTGAGCAGTTGCCCGCCGCTCTGCAGGCGGTAGAAGTAAACCCCGCTGGAAAGTGAGCTTCCATCAAACATCACGCTATGGGAACCGGCGGTAAAGGTTCCCTGCGCTGGCTGCGCCACTTCCCGCCCCTGAACGTCATAGACAGAGAGCCTGATATCACAGCTGCGGACCAGAGTGAAGTTGATCTGCGTGGAGGGATTGAACGGATTGGGGAAGTTCTGCAACAACCTTATTGCAGGGGGCAAGCTCAGGGAACGGTCCGCCACCGCCTCCGGTTGATGATAATAGTAACAACCGATGTCACTCACGGTGCCGTCAGGATCTGCAGGTTGATCCGGATCACCAGCATCAATACAGGGTGAAGCCTCCAGCAGCTGATAATTACCGCCACCCGGGTTCTCAAACAACGGGTTCATAAAGATATTCAGGTAAACATCACAGGAATCACCGTTTTCATTGGTTGATACAAGATCGCCGAAACCGGTTGGCAGGATGCCGCTGAAATTCAAACTGTCGTTCCCGAAGAGATCGCAATGCTCGAGGATTGATCCACCCACCCCGTCGTAAAAAATGCCGTCGCCAAGGTTATGTGTGATTATGGTGTTGTCAATCCAGGCCTGCGCTGAGTGAACATTGATACCACCACCGGAGCCGTCCACAGCAATATTGGCTTCGACCGTGCAATTCAGTACCCAGGGATTGGTACCGGTATTGCATTCTATACCACCCCCACTCAATTGTGCAGTGTTACTGGTGATCTCACAAAAGCTCAATTCAATCCCGGCGGCTTCACCGATATAAACACCACCACCGGCTCCCCCTGCCAGGTTATCATTAATCAGGCAGCCGGTGACCAGCGGCCGGGGGCAGTAGGACACCGATACACCTGCACCGTGTAACGCCTCGTTGTACCGGATAATACAATCAGAGACTACCGGATCCGAACTCTGACAGATCCGCATAGCGCCTCCATTGGCACCGGCCTGGTTGGAGAGGATGTAACAATCGGAAATCAGGGGTGCTGCATTGCTGCCAATCCAGAAACCACCACCGTTTGAGCCGGGGGCAGCGCTGTTGCCAACTACATTGCATCCGTTCAGAAGCGGTGAGGAATTATCGATATAGAGTCCTCCACCTGCTGTGGTACTGACGTTGTTGAAGATGTTGCAGTTCAACAGCTGCCCCTGGGCGCTCCAGAAAATGATACCGGCACCGAGACCACCGTTGTTGTTCTGGATTGTACAGTCGCTGAAAAGAGGCGCGGAATCGTCGCGTACGCCTGCCCCGCCCCCGTCCCCGGCTGAGATATTGTTGCTGATCATACAGTCAGTGAGTGTGGGATTGCTGAGATTGGTGATACAAATTCCACCGGAGAAGTATTGTGCCCAGTTGTTCTGGATCAGACAGCTGGTGAGGAGCGGATTAGAAGCATCGATCAGGATGCCACCACCCCAGCCATCCGGATCAGTGGCGTCGCTTCCGGTGGCTCGACCATGCTGGATCGTACAATGGGCAAGATGGCTGCTGTCCTGGGCGTTGAGAAAACGGATACCGCGCCAGCCGGTTTCGCTGTCGGCGGCATCAAAGAGAATCGGGTCTTCCACGCTGCCGTTGGCTTCCAGCAGCCCGCGCACTACCAGCTGGTAATGACCCTGGAAAATAATCTCAACCCCGGGGCCGACACTCAGTGTGGAGTCGACAGGAATCTCGATCTCACCGTTGATGTTGTAGGGATTACCAGCGACTTCCCAGGAACCGCTGACCGGTCCCGCTTCAATTTCGGTGGCGCCAGCAGCAGCCTGCAAAAACAGGAGTACTGCCAGGCTGAAGAGCATAATCGATAAGTGCTTCAATACAATCTCCTGGCGATGGTTCGGTTTCAAAAAATCAACAATCCCATTCTGCAAACAGGTAATGGTGCAGCGGGAGCAGTGAGACACAGTTTGCTGCTTCTCTTGAAGATAAGTCAAGAATCATTTTAAAAGTACAGTCTCCTGTGATATTGCGCCCGGGGAAAACGACAGCTGTACCGGGGGTGAAACTACCGGCAACCGGTTGCTGGTGTCCTCTGGAAACAGTGTCAGCGGAATAAGCGGATAATCCAGGTAAAAAAACAACCGGGAAACAGGCAGTAGAGTGGCTGCCGGTTGGAAAGAGCAGCATCCTCCTGAAGAGAAAAAGCTCCCCACAAATAGTGGAGAGCTTTCACAAGTTCTAATACCCCGCTTCAGTCTGAGTCTGTCTATTTGAGTAACAGTACTTTACGACTGACCGGTTGTTGACCGGGGACAGTCGCCCTGATCAGATATACGCCACTGGCCAGTCCGCCACCATTAAAAGTGAAGAGCTGATCACCGGCTGGATAACTACCCTCAGCAATAGTGGTCACCAGACGGCCGTTGAGATCATAAGCCTCGAGTCGCAGTTGTGTGGGACAGGCCAGCTCCAAAGGTATCTGGGTGGCAGGATTAAAGGGATTCGGCCAGGGAGTACCCAGATTAATACTGGTTGGCATGATCATTGGCAGACTGCCCGGAACCGCTTCTGTTATACTTATCAAACGACGGAACTTACCTTCAGTAAAATTTTCATCAGGTTCGTTTTCGTTCGAATCTATCTCACAGATGTTGCCGTAATCGGGAACCATCCAGAGATAGCTCCAGTCGGAGGTAACCTCCCCCGGTTCACCACCATCATAATCGGTGGACTCAGAATACTGTTGCAGACGCAGACAACTGTAGGTTCCCAAATAATCGGTTATAGTGCCCCAGGCGTC
>JADHUQ010000158.1 GCA_016784425.1 Candidatus Delongbacteria bacterium
AAGAGTGCCCCCCAGACAGCGGAACTCCACTATTCCCAGGGCATTCCGTCGCGTGATGTCAGGCAATATCAGTTGTTGCAGGACTTCGCCGACCTGGAAGAGCTGAACAGCTGGCTGCTCGAGGAGCATGGGGTCGAGGTATCCGGCGATACTCTGCGTGACATCGATCAACGGGATGTCTACGGTGATTTTGTTCTGCAGTTGAACAGCAGCGATCATGACCTTGCCATCCGCTATTCCGGCGATTTCATGCTCTATTACGCCTCTGAGAATACCGGTGAGATCCGTCATCTGATCAAGGCCCGCACAATCTGGAACAGTTTTGTCGAGAGCAATTACCGTTCCGCCGAACCGGGTTTGATGTTCTGGTCGCATATGACCAGGATGAGTCCGTCCAACTATGTCGGACGGCCGATCGTCAGCACCAACCCCTGCGCCGAAATTCCGCTCGAGGATGGAGGTGCCTGCAATCTGGCGGCGCTCAACCTGTCCCGCTTCGTTAAAAACGGTTTCGACGCTAAGGCTGAAATCGACTGGCAGCAGCTGGAGTTGGTCGCTTCGCATGTTATCCGGTTCCTCGACAATGTGGTTTCCTGGAACCAGATTCTGAATCCTCTGGAGAAACAGCGCCGAGCCGCCCTGGAAACACGCCGACTCGGTATGGGTGTGATGGGTATCGCTGATATGTTCTTTCAGTTGGGGATCGGTTATGACAGCGAAGAGGGTGTGGAGCTGATCGATAAG
The DNA here is from genome assembly GCA_016784425.1 of Candidatus Delongbacteria bacterium. Lineage (GTDB taxonomy): Bacteria > CAIWAD01 > CAIWAD01 > BS150m-G50 > BS150m-G50 > BS150m-G50. Next base: position 745 of record JADHUQ010000158.1, read on the forward strand.
ATCATGAATTTCATCGCCAATGCTGCCTATAGTACTTCCGCCCACCTGGCCAGTGAGAAATCATCTTCTGAGATTTTCGACTATGAAAACTATATCAAGAATCCCTTCTTCCAGAATTCGTTAACAGCTGAAACACAGGAACTGATTCGGGACCGGGGATTGCGCAATATAGCGCTGCTGACTATTGCACCCACCGGGACCATCTCCAATATTGCCCTCAGTTATCAGGGAGCCGACCGTAATTACGTCGGTGTCTCCGGTGGTGTGGAACCGGTGTTCGCACTATACTATGTGCGCCGGTCGGAGTCTTTCAACAACCGTAAGTTCAAGATCTTTCATTCGACGGTGCAAGCCTATATCGACCGGAACCAGTTGGGGGACAAAATTGCTTTCACCGAAAACAACGATGAATTAAAAGCTCTGCTGCCAGACTATTTCTTCCGCACAGCCCACGAAGTGACCTCGGCCCGGCGGGTGGAAATCCAGGGGGTCTGTCAACGCAGTGTCGATCATAGCATCTCTTCGACGGTAAACCTGCCGGAGGATGTTTCGCCGGAAATCATCTCTAATATCTATCTGGACGCCTGGCACCACAACCTGAAAGGGATCACCATCTATCGTGATGGCAGTCGTTACCCGATCCTGACTGTGGCTGAGAAAACAAACTCTCCTTTCCAGGAGTCCTGCAAAAAGACCTTTCGCATTCGGATGAGTGCTGATGAAGAAATTGATGCGCATGGTGACGAGGTGATCCTGCTCGACGACGGCACGCTCACCACGGTTTATCATTTCATGAACCGGCTGCAAGCCGAGAACAATTAAGGTCTGCCATGATTGAACTGAAAAATGTCCGTCCCCGCATCCGGGAAGTGGCCCAGGAAAGACCTTTACAGCAGTCCCCCGACAGCGTTGTCCAGCGACCGGAGACGGTCGAAGCGCGTGTCTATAAATTGAAGAGCGGCTTCGTCAGTCATAGCGTCTATGTAACCATGGGATACATCTGGGAGGGTTCACACCCCCGTCCCATCGAGATATTCATCAACAGCAAGGACCTGACCCGGGCCGCTGAGTACGCGGTTCTGACCCGGTTGATTTCCGCAATCTTCCGTAAAGCCTCCGATCCGACCTTCATCCTGGAAGAGTTAAAATCTATCCACGATCCCAACGGCGGCTATATCAAGAAATCCGGTTATGTCCACTCCTTCTACAGTGAAATTGCAGATGTAATCGAGAAGTTCTTCAACGACATGAAACTGCTGACCATGGCTCAACCGCAGATTGCCGAAACGGTCGAAGTAATCCAACAGGTGGCGGTTTCCGAGAGCGATGAAATCGATAATCTGGCCTACAAAATCTGCCCCGAATGCCAGCAGCGAACCCTCTGCAACGAGAATGGGTGCCCTACCTGCATGCATCCGGATTGTAACTATACTAAATGCGACAAGTAACCCCTCAACCGCTTGTTGCATCACGATTGGCTCTGGCCCGACTGACTTCCAGATTACTATATACAGTGCGATGCGGGATGGGGTCAACCTGTCGAAATCAACCTCTTTTACATGGCTGAACGGTTTACTCCTTGAAGCCCTCTCTGGGACTGCCTATATTATTGTCAGGTCTGGCTGGAGGAAACCCGCTGTCAGTTCTTTCAATTCCCTCTTAGTATTCCTTCGAACCACAGTCAGCTAATAACAATCCATGGAGGAGATATGCGTAAAGTAGCATGGTTCGTTATTATATCTGCGTTGATCGCCGGCACCCTCACCGCCAAGGAGTGGCTGGGTGATCAGAAGGTTGCACCAGGCGAAAAGAGCGCTGTCCCGGAATTTGCCCCACCACAGCTGCGGAGTGATCTTCTCCCGGCACCACCCTACACCGGAGCGTTGGAACCGGCCAATTCCTCGACACCAACAGAGTACACCAAACCTGAGAAACAGATTGAGCAGCTCAAAGCTGCGGGTCTGCCGATACCACAGGAACTGGCAGCTGCCACCGGCCGACACAACCGGCTTGATCTTCCCCGGGACCGCAGCCGGGAGCGGCAGGGTGGGGATACTATCGCAGAGGCAGTCACGGTTCCACTGGACACAACCGTCACCGGGACCACAATTGGATACAATGACGATTATGATGAAGTATGCCCTTACACCGGTTCCACTTCAGCAGATGTGGTCTACCTGCTCACCCTGGCGGAGGATACCGGGGTGATCCTTGACCTTTGCGACGCAGATTATGACTCCAAAATGTATGTTTACGATGAGGCGTTGAACCTGCTGGGGTGTAGTGACGATGACTGTGGATTACAGTCCATGCTGGTTCTGTCTGTCCCGGCCGGAGACGCATATATTGTGGTGGACGGTTATGGCGGACAGGATGGTGCTTACACACTCACACTGTCGGAGTTTATCCCCTCCGGCGGTGATTTCTGTGATGATCCTATCCCGATAGAGGAGCTGCCCTACAGTACAACCGGAACTACCATCGACAATACTAACAGCTACGGCAGCTCTTCACCAGACGAATGGTATGGAGTGGAGATACTGGAATCCGGAAATACTCTGATGTCCATGTGTGGAGACGTTACCGACTACGATTCCTACCTGCGTATTCTGGATGGAGATTGTGTGACCGAAATCGCCTCCAACGACGATGCCTGCGGCCTGGTTTCAGAATTGACAGTTTACCTGGAGCCGGGCGACTACTCCATCTGTGTTGAGGGGTTTTCCAGCGGCTCCGGAAACTTTTCCCTCGATGTGAGTCATAGTCCCTTTACACCGGGGCAGGGTGATTTCTGTGGCGACCCCTGGATTGTTGATGCCTTCCCCTACAGCGTGAGCGATGCAACTACAGATAACATTGACACCTTCGGAAATACATCGCCGGACGAGTGGTACAGCTTTGATCTCATCGAGGAGGGTCTGATCAACATCTCCCTCTGTAACGGGACGACGTTGAACACCTTTATCCACCTGCTGGCGGATGATTGTTCCACGGTACTCGCTACCAACGATTACGGTTGTGGCGACTGGGGCGATCCCTCCTTCATGGTGGAATTTCTCCAGCCGGGAACCTACCTGCTCTGCGTTGAGGGTTATTGGGACAACGCCGGCGACTACACTCTCGAGCTGGACTTCGAGCCCTTTACACCGGGAGCAGGAGACTTTTGCGACGATCCTCACCTGGTACCGGAGTTGCCGTTCGACGTGACGGCCACCAACCTGGACAACATCGATACCTATGGCAACGACTCACCGGATGAATGGTACAGCTTCGAAATCCTGGAGGAGGGACTGGTCACTATCTCCCTCTGCGAAGGGACAACTTTTGACTCCTTCATACACCTGCTGTCTGGTGACTGCACAACGCCACTCTTTACAGACGATTACAGCTGTGGCACCTGGGGTGATCCTTCCTACATGATGCGCCTGCTGCAGCCGGGCACCTACCAGCTCTGTGTTGAAGGTGCCTGGGGCGTGATTGGTGGTGATTACACCCTTTCGATAGAGTGGGAGGAGTTCGATCCACCCCCCGGCGAATATTGTGAGTCTGCCATTCAGATCCCGTTCCTGCCGTATGAAGCGCAGGAGACCACCTCAAATAATCTCGACACCTACGGCAACCCTTCCCCCGACGAATGGTATCAGTTTTCCCTGCCGGTTGAGGGAAACGTTCTGATCTCCCTGTGTGACGGCGGTACCAATTACGACTCCTACCTGCGACTACTGAGCGAGGATTGTAACAGCGAGATCGTTTCCAACGACGATGCCTGCGGTCTCCAGTCGGAGCTGGATCTATTCCTGAGCAATGGCACTTACATGATCTGCGTCGAGGGATACAGTTCCGGGAGTGGTGATTACAGTCTCGATGTCACCACCGACGCCCCCAGCCAGGGTGACAGCTGCTTTGACCCCTTCTTCATTGAGGAATTTCCCTGGAGTATCGAATGGTATACCTTCGGTTACAGCGATACTGGGTTCGAGCCATCATCTGATGTCTACTACCGGTTCCTGCTGGAAGAGGAGGGGATCTATACCTTCACCACCTGTATGGAGGAAACCTACGAGGGCTACTTTGATACCAGGTTGCTGATCCTGGCGGAGGACTGTGAGACCATCATCTACATCAACGATGATGATTGCGGAGGAGCCTATGACAACTGGTCCACGATTACCACCTGCCTGCCTCAGGGTCTTTACTACCTGGTGATCGAGGGTTATGGAACCGCTTCGGGTAACTACCAGCTGGAAGGTTTCTATGTGGGTGAATGCGACCCCTGTTATCCACCGGATTGTCCCGACTGGGGTATCGCTGAGGTTGAGCCCAACAACGGCAGCAACGGCAACCCGCCCGCTTACGACAGTATCGCACCGGGGGAAATCCATTGTGGCGGTATCTGGTCCAGCGCCTATACCCGCGACTCCGACTGGTATCAGTTTGAGGTTGAGGCTGGCACTGAACTGGAATTCTTCCTCGACGGCG